>NZ_CP132334.1:1203333-1504166 GCF_030758415.1 Parvularcula sp. IMCC14364
GCGGGTCAGGTGTCGCCTGGGATCTGCGCAAGAGCCAGCCTTATGAAATCTATGACGAGTTGGAATTCGATATCCCTCTGGGCAAAAATGGTGACTGTTATGATCGCTATTTGTGCCGGGTTGAGGAAATGAAACAATCGCTCTCGATCATCAAGCAATGCCTTGCCAAGATTGAACCCGGCCCGGTGATGTCAGCTGATGGCAAGGTCGCGCCGCCAAAACGCGCCGAGATGAAGGACTCCATGGAGGCCCTGATTCACCATTTCAAGCTGTATACGGAAGGCCCGAAAGTGCCAGCAGGTGAGGTTTATACAGCTGTTGAAGCCCCCAAGGGGGAGTTCGGTGTGTATCTTGTGTCAGACGGCACCAACAAGCCATATCGTTGCAAGATTCGGGCACCTGGATACGCGCACCTGCAGGCGATGGACTGGATGAACAAGGGGCATATGCTGGCAGACGTCTCTGCCATTATCGGCACACTTGATATCGTCTTTGGCGAAATTGACCGCTAGAAAAGGCCACACATGACTGAAATGCAGCAACTTCAGTTGATGGCGGCTGGCGTCATCGCAGTGTTCTTTTTTGTGCTGGCAATCTCGATCCTGCGCAAACGTCACATGGATGGGCGGCCATGGGCCACCCGTGGCGGGGCTCTGGTCTATGCTATTATCTTTGCCGGCTTTGTGGGCGGCATCATGGTGCCATTACAAATGGACCTGATGAATGGCGGCATGGCAGAAATGAGCGACGCAGAGCTGATCACCAGCCGCTTGCCGGGACTTGTGTTCTTCATGCTTGTCATTCGCAGTGACGTGACAGGGCGGTTGCCCGTCGTTGGCACCTTTATTCGCGCTTACCGCAGCGCTATGTTGCGTCGGACCATTGAAGGGGCGCATAAACGACTTGAAAAAATGCAGGCGCTGGACGGACGCGCCGCAACAGGAGCTTGAAATCATGGCCGCACGCAAACCAGCCAGACAACAACCGGAAACCTTTCAGTGGACTGAAGAAAACCTGCAATGGTGCGAAGGGCAGATTGCCAAATATCCTGAAGGGCGACAGGCATCAGCCGTCATTCCCTTTCTCTGGCAGGCCCAGAAGCAGGAGGGCTGGATTTCCATCCCGGCGATGGAGGCAATCGCGCAGCAGCTCGACATGCCATATATCCGCGTCTATGAGGTTGCGACATTCTACACGATGTTCAATCTTGTCCCTGTGGGCAAATATTTCGTTCAGCTGTGCGGCACCACACCATGTATGTTGCGCGGCGCGGAAGACCTGAAAGATGTCTGTCGCAAAGTCATTGGTGCGGAAAATAGAATTACGGACTCTGGAAACCTTTCCTGGCTGGAGGTAGAATGCCTCGGTGCCTGCTGTAATGCCCCGATGGTGCAGATTAATGACTATTATTATGAAGACCTGACCCCGGAGAAGTTTGAAGAAATACTGCTGAAGCTCGACCGGGACGAATATGTTGAGCCGGGCACCTTCAATCCCGGACGCCACACGTCAGACCCTGAAGGCGATAATACTAGTCTGAATGACCCGGCACTTTATGACGGTTCTGCCGGGAAACCTGTCGGTAAACTTCCGAACAGTGAGCCAACACCGGCGGAATGAAGTCAGTGCGCGTCTCGGCTCTTTTTTATATACTGCTGTCATGCGCGCTTGTGTCACCTGTCTATGCAGCAGAAAAGCGCATCGCCCTGACATATGATGACGCACCGCGCAGTGATGCGGTCATATCAGGGGATGACCGCGCTGCCATGTTGATTGCCGGGCTTGAAGCAGCCGGCGTAGAGCAGGCGGGCTTTTTTATCACAACCAGCCGCATCAATTCGCCGGAGCGCCTGCAGCGCATTCAATCATATGCTGCAGCCGGTCATGTGCTCGCCAATCACAGTCATACCCACCCTTGGCTTCGTGAAGTCACTGCCGAAGAATATCTCGCTGATATAGACCGGGCGTCGGAAACCATGGCACTTTTCGAGAACACAAGGCCTTGGTTTCGTTTTCCCTATCTCAATGAAGCGCCGACAGTTGAAAAACGCGACGCAGTGCGCGCCGGCCTGGTGGCACGTGATCTGCGCAATGCCTATGTCACGGTTGATAATTACGACTGGTATCTTGAGTCCCTCTATCAGCGGGCCGTTAAGGCGGGTGAAGCAGTCTGTATGTCCGCATTGTCTGATCTCTATACAGATATGTTGGTTGATGCCGCGAACTTCTTTAATGATGTTGCAGTTGAAACCATGGGTCATTCACCCGCCCACACCTTGCTGCTGCACGAAAATGACATTGCGGCGTTGTTTGTTCTTGATCTGGTCGCTGCTCTTGAAGCTGACGGCTGGGAAATCATTACCGTAGATGAAGCATACCAGGATCCGATAGCCGATATTGAGCCTGACACCCGCTTTCTGGGGCAGGGGCGCGTAGCGGCCATCGCCAGTCTCAACGGCCGCTCCCCAAAGACATTCGATCATTTTGCGATAAACGAAGATCAGATCGAGACTGCTTTTCGTGAAGAGTATGGCGTCATTGGAGACCGCACAGATTGAGATGACTGTGCACAGTCTTAAAATCTCGGGGCCTAATACCTACATATAATGGGTACGATCCGGGAGGTTTTATGAGCAACGACGAAAATCGCCACTACAACCCTGAACTTGATCCGCTCCACGCAGCGAGCCCGTCAGGCCGGAAAGATGTCGCCTTCTGGCTTGGTGTGTTTGGTCTGGAACTACTGTTTACCGCTGCTATTACCGCTTTCGTCACAATGCAGTTTGGCTGGATCGCTGGAGTTGGAGCTTTTGTGTTGCTGATCTCACTATGCCTGGCCAGCATCTCCATCATGTAAGCTGCCGCATCAGTTTGCCGACAAGTGTTTGCGTTCGTAAGAAGTGATTAATGTCGCATAAGGATTAACCTTGGTAAAAAACGGCTCGCCATCTTTATCCGCGACATAATTTTCGTACATCTCAAAGTGTAGATGTATTGTGGTTGGCACAGACGACCCATCTGACTTGTAGAAGTCATTCGAAATGCGCCCGATACGTTGGCCCTTGTCGAGGTCATCCCCAACACCTACTGACAGGTCTGACATGTTGAGATGCAGATAGTTGTAAATCGTGCCTTCAGCACTTTGCAGCGTGACCCAGTGGCGGCGAATATCGACGACCCGGGAGTCTTCGACAGCAACTGCCCAATGTATGTCTTTCGTGCAGGTTGCCGGGCGAATATCCAGACCTTCATGCCCGCCACCCGGGCAGAGCTGTTGTTCTCGGGAGCGTTTTTCACAGAATGTGTCCTGCCACGGATAGCTGAAGTTTTCGATCTGGCATTGTCCGCCCTGCATGTCGTTCAGGGAGCCGTAATAACCGCCATATCGGTAAACTTGAGAGTTCAAAAAGGCGCGCTCCTCCGTGGGAAAGGTAAGGTCCGCTCGATAGACAGTAGCGTCCTCAAAACCCGGACCACTTTGCGGGAGCAGGTCACCGACCGGGAGAAAATCAAAGCTGTTGCCGGCATCGTCAAGGAGGTGGTCCGGTGTCACAGTGCTCTCGATACGGAGATCTATAGACGCGCTTTTGTCTAATGCAATCTCGTCTGTAGATAGCGTGGTCTCCGTCAGTTTTTCCGAGATGTTCACATCTTGTGTGTCAATCGGCTCCGCCTCCGGGCCTGTGTCATCAGGTGCATCGTCTTTTTCATCAAAGCTGACCTGATCCTTTTCCATAAGCAACTGCATGGAGTCAGCGAGTGCTGTTATAAAGTTATCCTCGGCACAGCGCCCGTCATTATTGGGATCATCGCAGATAAGCGATAGCACATAGCCACAGCCGAATCTGGAAAAGGACAAGTCCGTCGAGCTTTCGCTCCGGGTAATGATGTATTTAGCTTCAAGTGAGGGCAGTTCCGGCTTTTCAGCGCGCAACTGTTTCAGTCGTTCGAGAATGCGCGGAGGTTTTTGGAGAATAAGTTTCTTGCGACTGCCTGACACGCGCAGCGCAGTGCCATCTGCCAGTGAACCGGTGGCAGAATAGGCGTCGGGCTGACCAATGATGGAGAGACTGTCGCGCTCGACTTCCGCTGCTGCAGGTATGAGCACAGGCATTAACACGGCATTCAGTTCCGGGCGTGAGAGCTTAGGCAGCCTATCGGCAAGATCACCCTGCAAAGAGCGAAGATCGTCGCGCGCGTTCTGGCGATCTGCTTCAAATTTTGCCTCCACTTCAGCCCAGTTTATTTCCGGACGTGATGGTTGTGGCGGTTCACCAAAAGGCAACCGAGGCAGGCTCGGTGCATTGTCCCGCACTTGCTGCAAACGGTCTTGCAAGGCTTCGACGGGGGACGCGCGCGCTTGTTCATCGCTTTGCGCTGACGCAGAAGCGGGTGCGAGCAGTACCAGGCAACACGCAAAAGTCGCACAAAACAGGTTCCAAAATGTCATACCGCTCTCCTGCCGGAATCGTTTCAAGTTCTCACGGTGAATGGGTGATTGCAACTATCCACCATCTGTCGACATGATTGAAGAGTGAGCCAAGAGCGTACTTATGCCCGACGATGAGAACCGCCACTATAACCCGGAACTTGACCCGGCAAATTCAGCCAGTCCCAAAGGCTGGTTCAACGGTAACGCTATTCCCTTATGGGGCTGGGCGCTCGTCGAAACGCCTGGTGTCATTGGTTCAATCTGGGCATTGATCGCAGTTGGACCGATAGCTGCGCTGGTAGTCTTTGCATTCTGGAATTTGGCGCTGTTCGCTAGTTTAGGTGTCGATTCTGGCGGTTGTTAGCAAGAGCGCACAAAATCGTTGATCCAGCTTGGGAATTTGGCCAAATAGGGCGCTGCAATACCTATACTCACAAGCGTTAGACCAGCGACGAAAGCCAATCATGCTTCAAGATAAAGACCGCATTTTTACAAACCTTTACGGCCTACAGGATTACCGCCTTGAAGCGGCAAAGCAGCGTGGTGCCTGGAACCAGACCAAAGACATTCTGGAAATGGGCCATGACTGGATTATCGACCAGGTAAAAGATTCAGGTCTTCGCGGGCGCGGTGGCGCGGGCTTCCCGACGGGGCTCAAATGGTCATTCATGCCAAAAGAAGTGAAGGACCGCCCGCATTATCTGGTCGTCAACGCGGACGAGTCAGAGCCTGGCACCTGCAAGGATCGTGAGATTATGCGACATGATCCGCATCTGTTTATTGAGGGCTGTCTCGTAGCGTCCTTCGCGATGAAGGCGCACGCCTGTTACATCTATATCCGGGGGGAATATATTTTTGAACGCGAGCAACTTCAGCGCGCCATCGACGAAGCCTACGCCGCCAAACTGATTGGCAAGGATAATATCCATGGTTGGGATTTCGACCTCTATGTCCACCATGGAGCTGGGGCCTATATCTGCGGCGAAGAAACGGCGCTTCTGGAAAGCCTCGAGGGCAAGAAAGGCCAGCCACGGCTGAAGCCGCCATTCCCGGCTGGTGCCGGTCTTTATGGCTGCCCTTCCACTGTCAATAATGTTGAATCCATCGCGGTGGTCCCGACCATTATCCGGCGCGGCGCTGAATGGTTCCGCAAGTTTGGCCGTGAGCGTAATTCGGGTACCAAGCTGTTCTGCATTTCCGGGCATGTGAACCGTCCGTGTAATGTGGAAGAGGAAATGTCCATCCCGCTGAAAACGCTGCTGGAGACTCATTGCGGCGGCGTGCGCGGTGGCTGGGACAATCTCAAGGCAGTTATCCCGGGTGGCTCCTCTGTGCGTTGTCTGCCCAAGGATATTTGCGATGACGTACTGATGGATTTTGATGCCCTCATGGAGCATAAATCCGGCCTTGGCACCGCGGCTGTCATCGTAATGGACAAGTCAACAGATATCGTGAAAGCGATTGCCCGGATCAGCTATTTCTACAAACACGAAAGCTGCGGCCAGTGTACGCCGTGCCGGGAAGGTACCGGCTGGATGTGGCGCGTGCTGGAGCGCATGGCAGAAGGCAATTCCTCTACGGAGGAAATTGACAAACTGCTGGATGTGGCAGGCCAGATCGAAGGTCACACCATTTGTGCCCTCGGGGACGCTGCGGCCTGGCCGGTGCAGGGCCTGATCCAGCATTTCCGCCCGGAGATTGAAGAGCGCATCAACAAGTATCGCGCTGACCGAGGCCACGTGCAGGTCCAGGCGGCGGAGTGACTTTCCCCTGCATATGTAATGCTGAAGATAAGAATGAAGGTCGATATTTGATTGGAGTTGTAAGAAGTTTACAATTTTACAAAAAATTTGTAAAGTGAACATGTATTTTAGAGCCGATTTCATGCTGCGATGCAAAAAATGCCTGAATCATGCCATTGAATCTTTTCAAACCGACCTTATTTAGGTTGTAAAGATGTTGACAAGGTGTCGCGGCAGCCCTCATACACCGTGTGTACGCACAGGGGGGACTTTCGTAGCCACCCGGTTTATAGAAAGGAAACAAAAAATGTTTATTCTTATCGGTGGGGCAGAAGGGGACTGTATCGAGTTTGGGGCAGAAGGGGACTGCTAATACGCAAGAGTATGGGGCATTTATTATTGACCCGTATTTTTTATTTAATAAGTTAGGCCCCGATAGGGGCCTTTTTATTGGGGGGGGGTATGTCTTCGGCTTATAAATATTTGTATGTCTCAATCTTTTTCGTTATTGTGGCTGCGGTTGGTGTCTATTTATACGCAGATATTGGCGAAATTCCAATACAATTCGGAGAATTTGACACCACCCTCTCACCGGGCGTTTCTATTTCTTCGGCTACAATTCTGATTTTGGCAATTTTATCAGTCACCGTCTTGCTAGTGGATCGCTCTATTGGTCTCCCAAGGACTGTTCAAGCCATCGGTGTTTCATTCGCGGTCGCATTATTTGTAGTGGCGCTTTACTTACTTATTTTTGCTGCGCATTGGCAGGCTTTCGCGGTTTGTTTGGTCGGGGCGACTGGAACGCTTACATGGGCTCTGACAAATAGTGTAACCGTCCAAAATTTGAGAATACAACATACCTTCGATATTTTGTTGAGAATGCGAGAGAATACGGTTTTCCTTCAGCACAGAGACAATTTACTACAACGCTATCCTCAAGGTCAAAGAATAAAGTTGACGGATATAGAGGGCTTGCTGAGCGAAAGAAATGATAATTTCTCTAGCTCATTATATGAATCTGTACGATATTTATTGAACTATTATGAATTTATATCCTACGGGATCCGTAAGGGTGATCTAGATTCGACTCTAATGGAGCAAACGGTTGGAGACATCATGATTAGATTCCGTGAGAAAGTTCGACCAATATATGAGAGGCAGAAGCAAGTTGACAGAGAAAGATTCCCTGATGCGCGCAAGAGCAAAGTTTATGAACATTATGATTGGCTTTTGGACGAATGCTGGGGATCTAGGAATGCGGACTTTTCCAAATAGCTATTGATGAAAGCATTGTATTTGAGTTAGTTGCTCAATAAATCTCTCGGGTTATTGTGGGCGCGAAATGAATAAACCAATTAAGGCCTATTGGCTGTTCAAATCAGAAGTTGCAACATGGAGTTGGGATCAGCAACTCGCCAAAGGAGATGATGGCGAAGAGTGGGATGGCGTGCGTAATTATCAGGCACGCAATTTCATGCAGGAGATGAAAGTCGGGGATCGCGGCTTCTTTTATCATTCCCAGAAAGAAAAAGAGATTGTTGGTATTGTCGAGGTCATCGCTGAAGCGCACCCCGATTCGACCACGGATGATGAGCGCTGGGAATGCGTCGACATAAAGGCAATCGAGTCTGTTCCCAATCCTGTGACGCTGGCTGACATCAAAGCCAATCCGAAACTTGAAGACATGGTGCTGGTCAATAACAGCCGTCTGTCAGTTCAGCCTGTGACACCTGCGCAATGGAAAGAAGTCTGCAAGATGGCCGGCGTAAAGTAGGGCCTGTCAGGCGGGCTCTGCAGGTGATAAGGCCAGGCGATATTGGCGCTGCGGATAATAGTTTCGCCATCACCGAGGCTTTTTTCTACATATGATGCCATGTCGCTCCGCCTTTTGTGGGTATGGCAAAATTACGCATCAGCGCATGTTCTGTTCCATTCAGAGTCGCTACAGCAGGCGTTTCATCAGTTTTGCGACCGGTCGGTAGAAGTCATCGTCCCGCCAATAGGCGTTGTGTGACATGGGGTTCCAGCTTGTCAGAGCGGTGCCCGTATCAATGGCAATATCTTTCAAATCGCCGCGTTCCGCCATGGCAGTGTAGTGCGGCGCGACTGATGCCAGTGGATAGCCGAGCACATCATCCTTGTCATAATAATTCAGCCACCAGGGTGAAAGGCGCTTTTCTTGGGGCAGGTCTGTTCCCGGGAAGGTAATCGGAATGATACGCTTGGGGGCGTAGGAGAAGGTAAAAAGCGGAATGTTGCAGCCGAAAGTTACAAATGCCGCAAGAGTCTTCAGTTTACGGAAAGCGGTTGCGTGCGCGTCAGGTGCCTTGCCCAGATCATAGATGTAGTTTGACATGATGTGCCCACCCAGAGAGTGGGCAAGTATCACAAGCGGTGCGCTTTCATCTGTATCTTGATCAAGTTGGCGGATGACTTTGTCCACACGTTTATGAATGGTGCCGTAGGTATTGTCTGCCAGGTCGGCGGTCTTCCGGTAGGCGGCCGCGTCCCCCAGGTTTTGCACCACGAAACGCCGGAGATCATCATACCGGGTGCGTCGCCTGATCCGGGCAAGATATGTGTCCTGCCGATCCTGTAAAATATCCGCCCAGAAAATCTCACGCCAACTGATCGCACCGTCAAAGGCCAAGGGCCCGACTGCGCGGCGGATGCGTTTATACAGCGCCTTAGAAAATGTTGGACTGGCTCTGTCCCCCGTTTGCTTTACGCCCTGTGCGCCCATGCCATGAATCACAGCGACAGCCAGTTTCTTCACGATTGATCTCCTTTATGAGTTGAGATACCTTTTTTTGAGAACATATCATAAACAAATATAATTGACAATGTTTATATTATGTACTAAATGTGATTATCTTCGGGTGATCCGTAGATCAGGAAGGGGCCTTTGCGCCGTCCTGCGGCTCTTTGATATTCTGGACGATGCCACTGTCCGGCTTTGCTGGCGGTGTGCAAAAATCATTGGCTTGTGTGCTTGAGACATTTGCCGGGTGAAGGCGCTGTAATTTGCCAGGATAGCGGCAAAATAGGCTCATGCCGCCGATGGTCAGCGTTTCGGCCTCCTGCATGTTTTGCATGACTTGATCGTCCGGGATCCTCGGCTTATCCCCGCCCGATGACGTCACTCACTGACATAACGCTTGATCTCGCTTCTCCGGGAGACGCTACAGCCCTTACGGCTCTGGGCAAGGCAACCTTTGTGGAGACTTTCGGCCATCTCTATAAGCCAGAAGACCTGCAGGGCTTTCTCGAGGAAAACCACACGGCGCAGCATTATCAGCATCTGATCGAAGCTGATGCCTGGCAGGTCTGGCTTGCCCGGGTTCCTGGCGAGCCTGTCGGCTATGCTGTTGCGGGGCCGTGCACCCTGCCTGTGGATGATTTGCCTTCGGGGGCGGGGGAGATAAAGCGCCTGTATATACTGTCGGCTTTCCAGTCATCGGGCCTTGGCGGCGTCATGATGGACCAGATGATGAACTGGCTCGCGTGCGCAGGCTTCCATCCGCTTTATCTTAGTGTTTATGCCGAGAATCATGGGGCACAACGCTTTTATGCGCGATATGGTTTCGAGGTTATTCAGCGTTATGAATTCATGGTCGGTAATCACCGCGACCCTGAACTCATCATGAAGTGTCGCGACGTTTCAAAAGGCAGGATGTGAAGCTGCTGCTGATTTTCCCGGTTTTGCTACTGGCATCGCTCGCGGAACCCCGCTAAGGAAACGAAAATTTTCTGAATAAAAGTATCTTTCATGACCGATACACGTGCAATCAAAGTCAATGGTAATGAAGTCGAGGTCCGCGCGGACCTGACATTACTCCAGGCCTGCGAGGCTGCCGGAGAAGAAATTCCCCGTTTCTGCTATCACGAGCGGCTTTCTGTTGCTGGCAACTGCCGCATGTGCCTGATCGAGGTAAAGGGCGGCCCGCCGAAACCTGTTGCTTCCTGTGCGCAAAATGTGCGCGACTTGCGTCCTGGGCCGGAAGGGCAACCCCCTGAGCTGTTTACAAACACGCCAATGGTCAAAAAGGCCCGCGAAGGGGTGATGGAATTTCTGCTCATCAATCACCCGCTGGATTGCCCTATCTGCGATCAGGGCGGTGAATGTGACCTGCAGGACCAGGCAATGGCCTATGGCCGCGATGGCACGCGGTTTGAAGAAAACAAACGCGCCGTCGAAGAAAAGCATATGGGGCCTTTGATCAAGACGATCATGACCCGCTGCATCCAGTGCACCCGCTGCGTTCGGTTCGCAACGGAAGTTGCTGGTGTGGATGATCTGGGCTTGGTCAATCGCGGCGAGAATGCCGAGATTACAACCTATCTTGAAAAAGCCGTTGAAAGCGAATTGACCGGCAACCTGATTGATGTCTGCCCTGTTGGCGCTCTCACCTCCAAGCCCTATGCGTTCAGTGCAAGGCCTTGGGAGCTGCGCAAGACCGAAACCATCGACGTGATGGATGCTGTGGGGTCCAACATCCGCGTGGATGCACGGGGCCGGGAAGTCATGCGCATCCTGCCGCGCCTGCATGACGATGTGAATGAGGAATGGCTGGCAGACAAGTCGCGCTTTATCTGGGACGGTCTGAATCGTCAGCGTCTTGACCAGCCATATATCCGCAAGGACGGCAAGTTGCGACCGGCCAGCTGGGAAGAAGCGTTTGACGTCGCCGCGGCGAGGCTTGGCGCGGTAGCACCCGAAAAAGCGGCTGCGCTAGTGGGGGATCTTGTTCCCGCTGAGGCTGTGAAAGCTCTTAAAGACCTGATGGCCTCTATCGGTTCGCCGCATACTGACTGCCGTCAGATTGGTGAGGGGCTGGGCTTGTTGGCTGATGGAAGCCGCGCGCCACGTGAAAGCTATCTGTTCAACAGCGGCATTGCCGGCCTTGAACAGGCAGATGCAGTGCTGCTTGTGGGCACCAACCCACGTATCGAAGCACCGCTCATCAATGCCCGTCTGCGCAAGATGTGGCTGAGTGATATGAAGCTCGAGATCGTTCTGATCGGCGAAGCAGCTGATCTGACCTACGAGTACACGCATCTTGGTGCCGGACCTGACAGCCTGGCAACGCTTGTCAGTGGGGAGAGTGGCTTTCTTGAAATCCTCAAAAAAGCAGAGAGACCGGCCATCATTATCGGCAGCGCTGTACTGACACGCGCAGATACTGGCGCGTTGCTGGCGGAACTTGGTCAACTGGCCGGGACTGTTGGTGCAATAGCGGAAGGCTGGAATGGCTACAATATTCTGCATACAGCTGCGGCACGCGTTGGGGCACTTGACCTTGGCTTTCTGCCCGGCGTGGGCGGTCTTGCCATGGGCGGCATTCTCGATGGTGCGGCATCAGGCGATATAGAAGTCGTCTATAATCTTGGCTGTGACGAACTGGATGCGACAAAGCTGGAAAAGGCTTTCGTCATTTATCAGGGCCACCACGGCGACGCAGGTGCGCGCACAGCGGATGTTATTTTCCCTGGTGCGGCCTATACCGAGCAGCACGGTATTTATGTGAATACGGAAGGGCGGGTGCAGATGGCCCAGCGCGCCTATTTCCCGTTTGGCGAAGCGCGTGAAGACTGGGCGATTTTGAGAGCGTTTTCAGAAAAGCTGGGCAAAACATTGCCTTATGATGATCTTTTTGCCCTGCGACAGGCCATGATAGAGGACGCGCCCGTATTGGGGGCAATCGATCAGGCACCGTCACCAGCCGCGCTTGATGTCAACGCGTTGGGACAAAAAGGCGACACGGGCTCGGAGCCGTTCCGCTCGCCCGTCAGCAATTATTATCTGACGAACCCGATTGCGCGGGCCAGCAAGACGATGGCTGAATGTTCAGCAGCCCTCGTCGAGAAGCGAATCATGGCAGCCGAGTAAATGAACGGGAAAAACCTGACAAAAGCATGGAACTGGCAGCTACACCTACTTCACGAACAGAAAATGGCACGTTAGAAGGCGCGGCATGATTGAATTCCTGACAGGCAGAGACTGGGACGTATGGTGGAGCGGGGCGCTTTCAACCACCCTGCAGACGCTTGCCCTGATGGTCGTACTGCTGGTCTCGCTGGCATTTCTGCTGCTGTTTGACCGCAAGGTCTGGGCCGCCGTGCAAATGCGTAAGGGACCGAATGTCGTTGGGGCCTTTGGCCTGCTTCAGTCCTTTGCCGATTTTTTCAAATTCGTTTTGAAAGAAATTGTTGTGCCAGCGGGCGCGGACAAGACAGTATTCCTGCTCGCCCCGTTCATTTCCTTCGTGCTCGCCTTTATCGGCTGGGCAGTTGTGCCGGTCGGGCCCGGCCTTGTTGTGTCGGACATCAATGTCGGCATTCTCTATCTTTTCGCTGTCTCGTCGCTTGGTGTGTATGGCATCATCATGGGCGGCTGGGCCTCCAATTCGAAATACCCGTTTCTCGGCTCGCTGCGCTCCGCGGCACAGATGGTCTCTTATGAGGTCTCTCTGGGCTTTATCATTATTTCCGTGCTGTTGTTGGTCGGCTCAATGAACCTGACTGATATTGTCAACAGTCAGGACCGTGGCCTTGGTATTCTCAACTGGCACTTCATTCCGCTCTTCCCGTTATTTGTGATGTTCTTCATTTCGGCGCTGGCAGAGACCAACCGCCCACCCTTCGACCTGCCGGAAGCAGAGTCAGAACTCGTTGCCGGGTATCAGGTTGAGTATTCTTCCACGCCGTATCTGCTGTTTATGATTGGTGAATATCTCAACATTGTGCTGATGTGCGCCATGACAGTTATTCTGTTCCTTGGTGGCTGGCATGCCCCGATTGACGTGCCGGTCCTGAATGCAATCCCGCTGTTCTGGTTTGGGGCCAAGGTCGTCTTCATGTTTTTCATGTTCGCCATGGTAAAGGCGATTGTGCCACGTTATCGCTATGACCAGTTGATGCGTATCGGCTGGAAGCTGTTCCTGCCATTTTCGATTGCCTACCTCATCTTCGTGGCAGGCATGATGTTGATGTTCCCTGATCTTGCTGACTGGTTCCAAAGCTGGAGGGCCAACTGATGTCCCGTGTCGCACAAGCCCTGAACGGCATGTTCATGAAAGATTTTGCTGGCGCTTTCTGGCTGGCACTAAAGTACTTTTTCCGGCCCAAGGCGACGGTGAATTATCCTTTTGAAAAAGGGCCGCTATCGCCCCGCTTCCGCGGAGAACATGCCTTGCGTCGTTATCCCAATGGCGAAGAGCGGTGCATTGCCTGTAAATTGTGCGAGGCGATCTGTCCGGCACAGGCGATCACGATTGAAGCCGAGCCGCGTGATGATGGCTCGCGCCGCACCACGCGCTACGACATCGACATGACGAAATGCATCTATTGCGGTTTTTGCCAGGAGGCATGTCCGGTGGATGCCATCGTTGAGGGGCCGAATTTTGAATTTGCGACTGAAACCAGAGAAGAGCTGTTCTATGACAAGGATCGGCTTCTTGAAAATGGTGACCGCTGGGAGCGGGAAATCGCAAAAAATCTGGAAATGGATGCGCCTTACCGCTAAGGCGCGCCGCGAAATAATTCATGTGCGCCATTCGGGGCACGTCTACGGAACGAGGGGCCTTGTCAGGCCACATAAACAGCGCGAAGGCGCCTGACCTGAATATATGTTTGCACAACTCGCTTTTTATGTCTTTGCAGGGACAACACTCGCAGCCGGGCTAGGGGTCATACTGGCTCGTAACCCTGTACATTCCGTACTGTTCCTCATCACGGCGTTCATTGCCACTGCAGGCCTGTTCGTCATGATGGGCGCTGAATATCTCGCCATGTTATTGGTCGTCGTCTATGTCGGCGCGGTTGCCGTGCTGTTCCTGTTTGTTGTGATGATGCTCGATGTGGATTTTGCCGAGCTGAACGCTGGCTATGCGAAATATATTCCGTTTGGCATCGCGATCGGTGTTGTGCTTGCCGTTCAGATTGGTTTCATCGTTGCTGCCTGGCAGTTTCCGGATAATGCCGAACTTGCCCGCGAACACCCGTCACCCAGGGCAGGGCAGGTTATCGCCGACCCTGATGGACCGACCAACGTGGAGTCACTGGGGATGATCCTGTACACGGATTATGTCCATTTCTTCCAGATTGCCGGCATGATCCTGCTGGTCTCCATGATCGGCGCGATCATTCTGACATTCCGGGAACGTGAGGGCGTGCGCAGGCAGGATGTAACGCGTCAGGTCGGACGCAAGCGCGTGGAAGGCGTTGAGATTGTCAGCGTTCCAACCGGCAAGGGCATCGAGGGCTAGAGCACATGGAAATCGGACTTGGAAATTACCTCACTGTAGCGGCCATCCTGTTTGCGATCGGGGCCTGCGGCATTTTCATCAACCGCAAGAACATCATCATTATTCTGATGTCGATTGAGTTGATGCTGCTGTCTGTGAACATCAACCTCGTCGCATTTTCACAGTTTCTGGGTGATCTAGTCGGGCAGGTCTTTGCGTTCATGGTGCTGACGGTGGCCGCCGCAGAAGCCGCAATCGGTCTTGCCATTCTGGTAAGTTTCTTCCGCAACCGTGGTGACATCGCTGTTGATGACGCCAATCTGATGAAAAATTAGGGGGCACAATGGAACCTTTTGTCGTCCTCCTGCCGCTTTTTGGCGCTCTGCTGGCGATGCCTGCGGGCAAGCTGGTCAGCGCCCGGTTTGCAGAATTGCTGACCACTGCACTGGTCGGCCTCGCCGCCATCTATTCATGGTTCCTGTTTATTGACATCGGCCTCGGCCATAATGCCCGTGATGCAGCCGTGCTGTTTACGTGGATTTCGTCAGGTAATTTTGTGGCGGAATGGGCAGTCCGCCTCGATACAATGACAGCGGTCATGCTCGTTGTGGTCAACACCGTGTCGTTCCTCGTGCATTTCTATTCAATCGGCTACATGCATGACGACAAATCACGACCACGGTTTTTTGCCTATCTGTCTTTGTTTACGTTCGCCATGCTTTCGCTGGTGACGGCGGACAACTTCATTCAGCTCTTTTTCGGCTGGGAGGCTGTGGGCCTCGCCTCCTATCTGCTGATTGGCTTCTATCATCACAAGAAGTCAGCCAATGATGCTGCCATCAAGGCATTCGTCGTCAACCGCGTCGGGGATTTTGGCTTTGCCCTTGGTATCATGGCGATTTATTTCGTGTTCGGCAGTGTCGAGTTTGACAGCGTTTTTGATGCCATCGGTACAAATGCTGTCGTGACGCCATTTGCCTTCTCTGAAGGTGGAGCAATTCATGATCTGACCATTAATTTTCTTGGCAGCGAAGTTCATGCGCTGGCGCTGATTGGCGTGTTGCTGTTCATCGGCGCGATGGGCAAGTCGGCCCAGTTCATCCTGCACACCTGGCTGCCGGATGCGATGGAAGGGCCAACGCCTGTTTCTGCCCTGATCCATGCTGCGACCATGGTGACCGCCGGCGTCTTTCTGGTCTGCCGCTGTTCCGTGATCTATGAGCACGCGCCGAACGCCGCCGCGATGGTGACATTTGTCGGTGCGACCACGGCTTTCTTTGCCGCGACAGTTGGCTTGTTGCAGGACGACATCAAGAAAGTCATCGCATATTCAACCTGCTCCCAGTTGGGCTATATGTTCTTCGCGGCGGGTCTCGGTGCCTATGGCGCGGCAATGTTCCACCTGTTCACACATGCCTTTTTCAAGGCTCTTCTGTTCCTCTGTGCTGGCAGTGTTATTCATGCCATGCACCATGAGCAGGACATGAAAAATTATGGCGGCCTGCGTGGTATCCAGCCTTACACCTATGTGATGATGTTTATTGGCACGATTGCCATTACCGGCGTCGGTTTCCCGTTCCTCTATGATATTGTCGGCTTCCCGGTTGGCACCGCTGGCTTTGCATCCAAGGATGCGATCATTGAGAGTGCTTATGCAGCTGGTGAATCCGGTCGGGCATTTGGATATTATGCCTTTGTCATGGGATTGATCGCAGCCGTGATGACATCCTTTTATTCATGGCGTCTAATGTTCCTGACCTTCCATGGCAAGCCGCGTGCGCCTGAAGCGGTGATGAAGCACCCGCATTCTGTACCTGACTGGATGCTTGCACCACTGGCAGTTCTGGCTGTGGGAGCGCTGATCGCCGGCATGATGTTCTACCCACATTTCACGGGCAAAAAAGCAGACGCATTCTGGGATGGCGCCATCTATCAATCTTTCGGTTATGAAAGCGACAGCGCGAAAGACGGGGCTTATGCTGATGAAGCTCATGGTGCCGGGAATGCCGCCGAAGCTGGAGCCGCTGCTTACGCTGATGAGGCGCAGGGCGAGGGAGCCTATGCCGATGCGGACAAGGCCCATGGCGATGCGTATGGCGGGCACAAGCTGCCCACCTGGGTGCTCTATTCGCCATTGCTGGCAATGTTTATTGGCCTTATTGGCGCGTGGTCACATTACATGACGGGTACCAACCCGTTACGCCCTGGTCTGCTCAAGCCTGGCGGTGTTATCCATGATTTCCTCAAGAACAAGTGGTATGTGGATGAACTCTACCGCTTCCTGTTCCTGCGCCCGGCACAGCGCCTGGGGCGCATCCTGTGGAAGAGCGGGGATGGTCGCATCATTGACGGCTTTGGTCCTGACGGTGTTTCCAGTCTGGCCGGCATTGGTTCACGCCTGATCGTTAAACTGCAATCGGGCTACATCTATCATTATGCCTTTGCCATGCTGGTTGGTATCGCGCTCATTTTGTTCTTCGTACTGACGGGAGGGGCATAATGACCGAAACTGCCTCAGTCTTACCCTGGTTGTCACTTCTGACTTTCTCGCCGCTGATCGGCGTGCTGCTGATTATTTTGCGCCGGGCGATGTCGCGTCCGGATGAGCAGGAAGCAGTGGACTTTGCCGCCAAGCGCGTCGCTCTGTTCACGACAAGTTTTGCTTTTATTGTATCGCTCATCATCTACTTCACGGAGTATAATACTTCGCTGGAAGGCTTCCAGCTTGTTGAAAGCGCTGCCTGGATCGGGTCCGGCATAGGCTACAAGATGGGGGTGGATGGCGCCTCGATCCTCTTTGTCTTGCTCACGACCTTCATCATGCCAATTTGTATCATTGCGTCATGGAACTCGATCAACAAGCGTGTCTCCGATTACATGATCGCTTTCCTGATCCTCGAGACCATGATGATTGGCGTCTTCTGTGCCCTTGATCTGGTGCTCTTTTATGTCTTCTTCGAGGGCAGCCTGATCCCGATGTGCATCATCATCGGTGTCTGGGGCAGTGAAGGGGAGCGTACCTTCATGGGCCGGATCATCAAAAACCGTGTCTATGCCTCGTTCAAGTTCTTCCTCTATACGCTGCTCGGCTCTTTGCTGATGCTCGTAGCCCTGATGTGGATGTATCTTTTCACCGGCACTGTGCTGCCAGACGGGCCAACGACGGATATTCCGACATTGCTCTCGGCGGTTGAGTTCCCGGCCAGTGCGCAGACCTGGTTGTGGCTTGCTTTCTTCGCCTCATTCGCTGTGAAGATGCCGATGTGGCCGGTGCATACCTGGTTGCCGGATGCGCATGTGCAGGCGCCAACAGCTGGCTCTGTGGTGCTGGCGGCAATTCTTCTGAAAATGGGCGGCTACGGATTTATCCGTTTTTCACTGCCCATGTTCCCGGTTGCCAGTGACTTTTTTGCGCCTTTCGTCTTCACGCTCTCTGTTATTGCGATCATCTACACCTCTCTCGTTGCGTTCGCGCAGGAGGATATGAAGAAGCTCATTGCCTATTCCTCGGTTGCGCATATGGGCTTTGTGACAATGGGGATTTTCAGCGGTACTGAAGAGGGAGTTGAAGGCGCATTGTTCCAGATGCTCTCCCATGGGTTTATTTCAGGGGCGCTCTTCCTGTGCGTCGGCGTCGTCTATGACCGGATGCATACGCGCGAAATCGCCGCTTATGGTGGCCTCGTTCAGCGAATGCCGTTTTATGCCTTCTTCTTCATGTTCTTCACCATGGGGAATGTCGGCTTGCCGGGCATCAGTGGCTTTGTTGGTGAAATGCTCACCATGGTTGGTGTCTACAAGGTCAGTACCTGGACGGCAGCGCTCGCGGCCATCGGTCTTATCCTGTCGGCAGCATATGGCCTGCGTCTCTATCGTGAGGTCATATTCGGAACGATCACCCGAGAGCCGTTGCAGGCCATCACCGATGTAAATCGCAATGAAGCTGCAATGCTTCTGGTGCTGATGATTGCCGCTCTATATCTAGGGCTAAACCCAACACCTGCACTCGATGTGTTCAGTCCGGCCGTAGACACAGTACTCAACCGATATGATGCCGCGCTGACGGCAGTCGCAAACTAGGGGACATGATATGACATTATGGGATAACGTCTCCTTTGCTGTACCTGAAATCTTCATCGCGCTCTCGACGATGGGCCTTCTCATGGTCGGTGTTTTCACCAATGGCAAATATGCCCGCGAGTTGAACTGGGGCGCGATTGCCGTGCTGCTGTTGGCGCTGTACCCGTTGTTCTTTGGCACAGCCGCACAGTCTGCGAGCATTTTTAACGGCGCTTTTTCGACAGACGGGTTTGCGAAGTTCTCCAAGGCCGTGATTTACATCGGCGCGATCTTCTCGATTCTTCTGTCCGGTCATTTCATGGAGCGGGAAAAGATCAACCGCTTCGAGTACCCGATCCTGATCCTGACCTCCGTACTCGGGATGTCGCTGATGGTCTCCTCGACGGACCTGATCTCGCTCTATCTCGGTATCGAGTTACAGTCTCTCTCTTTATATATTCTCGCCTCTTTCAACCGTGACAGCCGCCGCTCGACTGAAGCCGGATTGAAATACTTCGTGCTCGGCGCTCTTTCCTCCTGTCTCCTGCTATATGGAGCATCACTGGTCTATGGTTTTACCGGCGCGACGACATTCTCGGCCATTGCAGAAGCGGGCCTGACAGCCAATACCGCCGGTCTCATTCTCGGCCTCGTGTTCCTGATTTCCGGTCTTGCCTTCAAGGTATCAGCCGCCCCGTTCCATATGTGGACGCCTGATGTGTATGAAGGCTCGCCGACACCCGTCACCGCCTTCTTCGCGGCAGCGCCAAAATTTGCGGGCATGGCCCTTTTCGCCCGGATCATGGTCGAAGCTTTTCCAGGCATTATTGATCAGTGGCAGCCGGTTGTTATCCTCATCTCAATTCTGTCCATGGCTATTGGTGCTTTCTCGGCCATCTCGCAGACCAACATTAAACGGCTGATGGCCTATTCCTCCATCGGCCATATGGGATATGCGCTGATGGGCGTTGCAGCAGGTACGCAGCAGGGGGTCAGTTCTCTGCTGATCTACATGTCGATCTACATGATCATGACGCTCGGGACGTTCGGCTGTATTCTTGCCATGCGGCGGCCGGAAGGGATGGCTGAAAATATCTCTGACCTTGCCGGTCTTTCCCGCACGCAGCCCGCATTGGCCATCATGTTTACGGTCTTCTTCTTTTCACTGATGGGTATTCCGCCGCTGGCTGGTTTCTTTGCCAAGTTTTATGTTTTCATTGCAGCGATTGATGCCGGCCTTTACCCATTGGCTATTGCCGGGGCGCTCGCCAGTGCTGTTGCTGCTTATTACTATCTCTCGGTGATTATCAAGATCTGGGTCAGTGAACCTGCACCAGAGTTTGTGCGCCGTGTGGGACAATCCGTGAAGGGCATTGCTGCGGTCGCAACTCTCCTGATGCTGATTGGGATTTTCACAATAGTTCCTGTGCTGAATACTTATGCATCAGCTGCCGCAGAGACATTGTTCCGGTAAGTGACGATTAAACTCCCATCCGGCTCCTGCGTCAGGATATTTGACGAGCTCGACTCCACAAGCCTTGAGGCCAAGCGCCAGTTCGTGGATGGGGTGGCCGGGCAGACATGGTTTCTGGCGCGTCACCAGACAGGTGGCTATGGTCGTCAGGGACGCAAGTGGCAGCAACAACCCGGCAACTTTGCTGCCTCACTGCTCTTGCCCGTTACTGACGGGATCAGTGCTGACACGCTGGCGCTTGCAAGTTTTGCAAGCGCCCTTGCCGTGGCCGATGCCGCTGAAGCGGAGGGTGTGCCCTCAGATCAGCTGTCATTGAAATGGCCAAATGACGTTTTGCTGAACGGCGCGAAACTTTCTGGCCTTCTGCTGGAGTTGCAGGAGAGCGAGAACCGTCGTGCACTGGTCATCGGTATCGGCGTGAATCTGAGTTACGCGCCAGTAGTCCCTGACTATGCCACAGCGTGTCTGAGCGATGTACTCTCAGCGCCCACTTTGCCAAACCCGGAACAGTTTCTGGCCAGGCTTGACGCGCATCTCGACCAGCATTTGCAGACCTTGTTTACAGATGGTTTTCAGGTACTGCGAAAGGCCTGGCTGGAGCGGGCTGCAAATATTGGCAAGAGTGTTACGGCCAGACTGCCAAGGGAGACCATCACGGGCATTTTTGAAGGCATTGATGAGACAGGCGCATTGCTCCTGCGGGATGACTTCCGGCAATATCGCATTACCTCAGGGGATGTGTTTTTTGCCTCGGCGTGAGCGCGTCCTTTCTGCTAGGATGCTGCGAGATACGAAACAGAATATAAAAGTTGAAAGGCCTGCTTTGTCCAAACTCCTTGCGATAGATGTCGGCAATACCAATACGGTTTTTGCGCTTGTTCAGGGCGGAGAGGCCATTGCCCAGTGGCGTGCTTCCACCAGCAGTCAGCGCACTGCCGATGAATATGCCGTCTGGTTGCATCAGTTGATGCAGATGGAAGGTCACGAACTAAGTGACATCAGCAGATGCATCATTTCAACGGTTGTACCGCAATCGCTTTTTCATGTGCGCAACCTTGCCCGGCGACACCTTTCTGTTGATCCGTTCATTGTCGAAGCATCCTCAATTCCCGGTGTGCCTGTGCGCATTCCCAATCCGTCGGAAGTCGGGGCGGACCGTCTTGTCACGGCAGCCGGGGCTTTTGCACATTATGGGGGGCCACTGATTGTCGTTGACAGCGGCACTGCCACCACCTTTGACATCATTGCAGAAGATGGTGGCTTCGAGGGGGGAGTCATCTCTCCGGGTATCAACCTGTCGATGCAGGCGCTGCATGATGCCGCTGCAAGGTTGCCCCGCATAGCGATAGAAAAGCCAGTGAAAATAATTGGTACCAGCACTGTTGGGGCGATGCAGTCAGGCATTTTCTGGGGTTATGTCGGTCTCATTGAAGGGCTGATCGCGCGCATTCAGGAGGAACATGGCGCTTCCCTGAAAGTGGTGGCGACGGGCGGCGTTTCATCGCTTTTTGAGGGTGTCACCTCAAGCATAGACCATTTTGACCCTGAATTGACGATCAAGGGCCTGATTGAAATTTGTAACCGCCTGAGCTGAACGCAGGGTGATCTCGGGAAGTAGAGTTTTTAATGAAAACAGAAAATGAACTGGTCTTCCTGCCTCTTGGTGGGTCTGGCGAGATCGGCATGAACATGAACATGTATGGCATTGGTCCGGCTGATGCCCGCAAATGGTTGATGATTGACTGTGGCGTCATGTTCGGTGACCCCCGTACCCCCGGTATAGATCTTATCTGTCCGGACCCGTCCTATATTCTTGAGGATGTCTCGCGCGGCGGGGGAGAGTTTCTGGGGCTTGTGCTCACCCATGGTCATGAAGACCATATCGGCGCTGTGGCGCGTCTCTGGCCAATGTTGAAATGCCCGCTTTACGCGACGGCTTTTACCGCAGAGCTTGTGCGCCGCAAACTGGCGGAAGAAAACCTGATTGATGTTCCTTTTCATATAATAGACATGAGCGCTTCCTTCAGCCTGGGACCATTTGATCTTGAATTTGTCACGCTGACTCATTCCATCCCTGAGCCTAACGGAATTATTCTGCGCACCCCTCTGGGCACAGTGCTGCACACTGGTGACTGGAAACTGGATATATCCCCGACACTTGGTCCTGTGACAGACAGCAGCAAGCTGGAGGCTCTTGGGCGTGATGGGGTCATGGCCATGGTATGTGACTCCACCAATGTACTGTCTCAAGGTGAGTCCGGTTCAGAGATGGGGGTGAAAGAAAACCTGGGCAAATTGATCGGTGAACAGACGGGGCGTGTTGCTGTGACCACTTTTGCCTCCAATGTTGGGCGGCTTGTCAGTATTTGTGATGCGGCTGTGAAAAATGATCGTGCGATCTGTCTTCTCGGGCGCTCCATGTTGCGCATGGTGGACGTTGCCCGGCAGACAGGCATCCTGCCCTCTGGCCTGACCTTCGTTGAGCCCAATGAGGCAGGCTATCTGCCCAACAACAAGGTTCTTTATCTGTGTACGGGCAGTCAGGGCGAGCCGCGCGCCGCTCTTGCGCGCATTGCCCGTGACGACCACCCGGATATTACGCTGGGAGAGGGGGATACCGTCATCTTTTCCTCGAAGATCATTCCGGGCAATGAACGTGAGATTTTTGACCTGCAAAATGCGCTGGTCGATCAGGGCATCAGGGTGATAACAGAGAAAGACGAGCATATTCACGTCTCTGGCCATCCTTGCCGGGATGAACTTGCGAAAATGTATGAATGGGTCAAGCCGGAAACGGCCATTCCCGTCCATGGGGAGGCGCGCCATCTTGAAGAACACGCGATCTTTGCCAGAGAGCTTGGGGCGCAACACAGTATTGCGCCGCGCAATGGTCATTTGATCCGGCTTGCACCGGGCCGGGCGCAGGTCATCGATGAAGTGCCTTCAGGTCGGTTGCTGCTTGACGGGAAAGTATTCGTTGCAGAAGGCGGTACGTCCATTCGTGAGCGACGCAAATTGAGTTATGGAGGGCAGATCACTGTCGCTGTCGTCCTTGACCAAAAGCCGGAACTTCTCGCGCCGCCGGAAGTATCTCTTGCCGGCTTGCCGGAGGAAGATAATGATGGCGACGATTTTCAGACGTTGATTGAAGATATAACTGAGGAAGCTGTAGACAATCTGCCTCGGCGTCGCCGGGAAGATGACGATGAAATTACCCGTGTCGTGCGCCGGGCCATCCGGGATGTCCTGATGAAGCGATGGGGCAAAAGGTCTTCTATAGATGTTCTCATTATACGGAGTTAGTTAGATGAGTATCATTGGCGCTATCATCATTTATCTCATGCTTTGGTGGGTTGTTTTCCTGCCGGTACTGCAATGGGGCGTAAAGGGCAGTTGGGAAGATCCTGACAAGGTGGTCAAGGGCACCAATCCGGGCGCGCCGCAGGAAGCGCTGATCTGGCAAAAAGTCAAAAAGACGACCTGGATTGCGGGCATCATCTGGCTGGTGGTTGTCTTAATTATGCTCAGCGGCGTTATAGATTTTCGCGAATAAGACGGGCATACGCGCCAGAGCCTTGTGTTTGGGCTCAAGTCAATTTATCTGCATAAGTGGATTTGCCCTTATCCCCATCAGGAGTAACCGGAATGGCTACAGAGCCCGGCATTGAAGATACACGCCCTGCCGCGCCGCCGCCTCAACCTGATTCAGGTCAGCCTGAAGATCAGGATGCGGAGCGGAAAGACGAAGCTATCTCTGAAACGAATTCCCTGAATACAGAATTCATTCGTGCTGTTGATGAGGCGATTGACGCAGGCAACGAAGCGGAAGTTTGTCGCCTGTGTGAAGGCCTGCACCCGGCTGACCTTGCCGACCTAATCGAGCAACTGGAAGCAGAAGACCGGTCAGTCCTGGTCGCCATGCTGGGTGACGCTTTCGATGCGAATGCATTGCCCGAACTTGATGAGGATGTGCGGGATGACATCGTCGGGTCGATGCCGACGGAGCAACTGGCGGAAGCAGTTGCGGAGCTTGATACTGACGACGCTGCCTTCGTGCTGGAAGACATGTCCGAAGATGCGCGGGCCGAAGTTCTCGCAGAAGTCCCGGTTACAGAGCGTCTTGCCTTGCAAGCCGCGCTCGATTTTGAGGATGAGACTGCCGGTCGTCTCATGCAGCGCGATGTTTTCGCTGCCCCCTCCTATTGGACTGTAGGACAGATCATCGACCGTCTGCGCTCGGCTGAAAATCTGCCTGACCTTTTCTACGAGGTGTATGTAATTGATCCGGCCTTCAAACCTCTTGGATCAGTTTCACTGTCCCGTTTTCTCAAGGCGCCGCGCGATACGGTTGTATCTGATTTGTTAAATCACGAGGAAATCCGTCGAATTCCGGTCAATCTTGATCAGGAAGAAGTCGCCTACATGTTCGAGAAGTACAATCTCATCTCGGCACCGGTCACAGATGAAGGCGGGCGTCTTGTCGGCATGATCACGGTGGATGACGTGATGGAGATTGTTCACGAAGAATCCACAGAAGACATGCTGGCGCTTGCCGGTCTTGAGGCAGGCCAGGGTGGTTTATCGGGTTCTCTGGTTGGGACAGTGCGCTCCCGTTTCACCTGGTTGTTCATCAATCTGTTTACGGCAATTCTGGCCTCGGTCGTGATTTCACTCTTTGATGCGACGATTGAGCAGATTGTTGCGGTCGCGATCCTGATGCCGATTGTGGCCAGCATGGGTGGCAATGCCGGGACGCAGACCCTGACTGTTGCTGTGCGCAATCTGGCCACCAAAGACCTGACCGCCTCAAATGCGTTTCGGATTGTTGGCCGGGAAACAGCGATTGCGTTCATCAATGGTGTCGCATTTGCCATCCTGATGGGCGGGCTGGCGGGCTTTTGGTACGGATCAATAGGGGGAGGCGACAGTGCTCAGGCCGGGATTACGCTGGGGCTGGTGCTTGCTGTCGCGATGATTATCAACATGCTTTGTGCCGGCCTATCCGGCATTTTGATCCCGCTGGGTTTGCAAAGAGCAGGGGCCGATCCGGCTGTTTCATCTGCTGTATTTGTCACAACCGTTACAGATGTGATCGGCTTTTTTGCCTTCCTCGGGCTGGCAGCTGTCTTTCTGGTATGATCAGCTGTCAGGGAAAATCAGCAAGAGGCTGACTGACGCGGATAGTCAGAGCCACGTGGACCAAGCGTTGTCCGCGGGAAGTTCGGACCATACTGGCCATAAGGTGAGGTATAGCCGGATGTATATGTACCTGGTTCTGAAGGCTGAAAAGGTTGTGTCGGCTGCTGTGGGACAGTCTGGATTGGCTGTGGTGCAGGCGGTACTTCAGCAAACTGCTCAGGTGGTGTGCGTACATCTGTCACGCAAGGGTCAGCTTCACCAAGGAAATCATTGTTTCCAGGCATCATCCGGCCTTCTTTACATGGGTCTTCAAATTCCTCAAACGTGTAAGGAGGAATTTCCTGAGCGAATTGCTGTTGTGTCAGGCACGGGTCGCCAGCTGCCAGCGGATCAGTTGCTGTACCAGGGCCCGTGTAGATTGAACCGTCCTGACGGATGCAAGGGTCCTGAAACGGTGTGAATTCAGTATAGTAGTCACCATCATCATACTTGTCGACGAGAGGTTGTTCCGCAAAACGCTGCTGTGTCAGGCAAGGGTCGCCTTCAGCGAATGGATCGCTGGCTGTACCCGGGCCGGTATAGGCTGAGCCGTCATCGCGAATGCACGGGTCGTCAAAGGCTTTGAATTCCGTGAAATACTGACTGTCATCAGGCTTATCTACACGCGTACCATCTGTACGACGATTTTCCGTGAAATACTGTTGTGTATCCTGTTTATCGATCAGGCCGGCAGTTGGTGAAGACGTCGTCTCGCCATTGCGTAATGTGCGGTTTTCCGTGAAATAGTCGTTCGTGTCCGGTTTGTCGACCAGTGTGGTACCAGATGACTGGCTAGGGGCGGTCGTATTCTGTGCGTCAGCTTCCTCGTCATTACCACCAAATGATGCTGCAAGAACGGCTGTGCGTGGTTCTGAAACGAAACTGTCTGATGAAGTAGCTGTAGGTTGAGCAGCAGCCATTTCAGTTTCTGTTGATGCACCATTGGAAACAGCGACGCCAGACGCATAAGGCTGTTCCAGATCGCTGAACTTCGTGAGGTCTGTCTCACAGGCTTTTGCCATCTCGTCACAGTTCAGGGTAGCCTCTGCCTGTACTTCTTCGCGCACCTGCTCCTTGAAGGCCGCCAGGTCTTGCGGTGTCATCACTTCTGCGGAATCGCGGTTTGTCCATATCCATGCGCCGCCTACGATACCGGCTCCGAGCAAGGCACAAGCAATTACATTAAACAGGCCATTCATGGCGATCCCACATTTCTTGCTGCTAAACTCATATACTGTTTCAAAATGACATCTCTCGCATGCAGCAACCAGCGGAGAGCCATTGGTTACCAAATTATAAACAAAAGCTGTGCCAAGTCATCCCGGAAAGATAGTTAACGTCCGCATTTATGACGGTAAGGCCCTGATTTAGAAGGGTTTTTAACTAAAAATAACACGTCAGACGCGAATTCCAGTAGAGATTTCGCCTATAAAATGCCTGAGTTGCTGTCTCTGTGCCGGATTTTGTCCCCAAACGGCAAACCATCGTCAAAAAAGCAACTGTGCCTTTCTGGTGACTGTATTTGCGTGCAACACCATGGTAAGAATCGTTAATGTCGTATATTGTGTATGTTTGGGGTGCAAGAAGCGGGTTCTGATGGCGATGCAAACGGGAGAGACAGGTCTCAATCTCATAAAGGCTTATGAAGGCCTGCGCATGACAGCGCATTATACACCGAGCCAGGAATGGACGGTAGGATATGGCCACAGGTCCTCCGCCCGTCATGGCATGAGCGTGACAGAAGGTGATGCTATCCGTCTTCTGCAGGAAGACGTGAAATCCCATGAAACCATTCTCGAAGAAAATGTGCGCGCGCCGTTGAACCAGAACGAGCATGATGCGCTTGTCTCCCTCCTGTTCAATATCGGCGAAGATAACTTCAAACGGTCCACTGTTCTGCGAAAGCTGAATGCCGGTGACAAACTGGGCGCCGCGGAAGCTTTTGAGAAATGGACCAAAGCCAAAGTGAATGGCGAACTCGTGACACTGGATGGTCTGGTGCGACGCCGCGCCGCAGAGAAGTCACTGTTCCTGATGCCGACGGATGCCTCATTGGTGGTGCCGTCTTCAGAAGTAGAACCAGCGCCGGAATGTGACGGCGCACTTGTGAGTGATGAGGACCTGAAATCCACACCCCTGATAGACTTTGATGAGTTCCGTGATCGCAAGAACCAGCAGCTTTCCGAAGAAGAGAGTAATCTGCGGTTGCGCGCCCTTTATGCTGCAACGCAGTCTATTTCCGGCGACCCGACCAAAATGATTATCTCCAAGGCAGAAGAACGTGAAGACCTTGGCGTAACCATCGGCGCGGCGCTTGCCGGCCTATTGGCGCTGACCCTGACATTGATGGGCGGTGGTTTGATGTTTGGTCTGCAATGGCCGAGCATTGCTGAAACAGTAGGTATTTCTGAAGATGTTCTTCTGGTTATTCTTGAAAACCTTCCGATCTGGCTGGCAGCGATCGGCGCGGCCATGTGTTACTTCATTCTGTATGTTCTGGTAAAACGGGCAGCGCGGCATGATCTGAAAAGGCAACGTGCGCTTGAAATTGCGCGTGTAAAGAGCGCTTCCTGAGTATCCTCAAGCCTTCTCCTGATATAATTAACATATTTCGAAGCCCCATAATTTGACCGAGAGCAAACTCAACCTGATTAAGCTGTGCGTAGGCGCGGAAAATGTCGATGATCTGATCGACTGGCGTCAGCGCAGTTTGGCTCTGCGCAAGAAAGCGGGCCTTTCCGCTCATACTTTTCACACAACCCGCATGTGGCCGCGCCGTGAAGCCGAGCTGCTTGATGGCGGGTCTTTGTACTGGGTCATAAAAGGACTGGTCAGTGTGCGACAGCCAATTCACGGTTTTGAGGAAACAATAGGTAGTGATGATATAAAGCGCTGCAACATACTGCTTGAGCCTGAATTCATCATGACCGAACCTTGGCCCAAGCGACCATTTCAAGGCTGGCGGTATCTGAAAAAAGGGGATGCCCCACCAGATATACGTGCAGGCAGCGGACTTGCCCCTGAACTTGCGACAGAGCTTGCTGAACTCGGCTTGCTATAAGTCAGAGTGATCTGGGTGCGGCGCCAGCGGCATATTGTCGATGAGCCTTGTTTTGCCGATGATTGCCGCAGCAAACAGTCTTGCCTGATCCATCTCAGCTGCTTTCAGGCGATCTATTGAGATCAGAGAAAGGTCATCCTCCCGGCGCATCTCCAGATAATCGACCGTGTCGAAACCTTCTTGCAGGAGGCTCTCTCGGGCCTGTCGCAGGGCCATCTCAACGCTGTCACCTGCGCGAGCCTTTGTAATCACATTCTTCATGATGACATTCAGCATACCTGCACTTTTTCTTTCATTTGCAGTAAGATAGGCGTTGCGAGATGACATGGCGAGCCCGTCAGCTTCCCGTATTATAGGACCACCTTCAATTTGGACTGGCATGTCCAGGTCACGCACCATGCGCTTGATGACCTGTAGCTGCTGGAAGTCCTTCTCACCAAAGATGGCTACATCGGGTTGACACTGGTTAAGCAGTTTGCAGACCACTGTCGCGACACCACCAAAGAAATGAGGCCGTGAAACACCGCACAAATCCGTGGACAGGTTCTCTACAGTGACTGCTGTTGTGTATCCCGCCGGATACATCTGCGTTGCCTGAGGCAGGAAGGCAAGGTCACAACCAGCAGCTGCGAGCTTGGCAAGGTCTTGCGCCTCATGACGCGGATAGGTATCCAGGTCTTCATGGGCGGCGAACTGTTTGGGATTAACAAAGATGCTGGCCACAATCCGGTCAGCTTTCTGTGCAGCAAGCGTTACCAGTGAGAGGTGTCCGGCATGAAGCGCGCCCATCGTTGGCACAAAGGCGATGCTCAAGCCTTGCTGCCGCCATGTTCCTACCTGCATACGCAGGTCTTCGAGGCTGCGACTAACAGCTGGCATAGAATCGCTGCTATGAGTGGACATATATTAGAGCTCCATTGATCCGATAAACGAAGTGGATAGTGCAATGCACCATGCGTTGAGACGAGACAAGTGGCTGAAAGCGCCTGCCTTCGGCGCTTTGGGTGCCATGCTTGTCCTGCCGGCCTGTGAATCTATTGGCAGTGGAAGATTGCCTGCGGCGCCGGAGCGGTCATCTCCCGCGCAGGCGACAGGTCCGGTAGGGGGGGGCGCTACAGTGCAAGCGCCAGCAAAGCAATCTGCAAGGTCGTCCACGCCAACCCGGCAGCAAGAGCCCGAAGCGCAGTTTTATGTAACGGACAGCTCGACGACAATTCCCGAAGCGCCGCCAAAGCTAACCAGTTCGTTTGACAGTAACTATGATAATTACTGGCAGCAGACCCAGAGTGACTATGACCCGGAGCCGTCTGCGTCACAGTCGCCATCGCCGTCAGTATACAGAGAGCCTGTGCCGGTCAGTGCGCAGTCGCAGCCGGTTGATAGTTACACAACGGCGCCGTCATCCTATGAGGCTTCGTTCCCCACAGCTAAAACATCTGCGACCGGGCAGGGCAGGTCCAGTCAGGTTGTTTCAAGTCAGGTCAGGCCAACTCAGCCCGCCGCTATACCTGCACGCGCGGTGCCGCAACCCACACGTCAGGCGTCACCTGTCGAGCAATCGTCAGCATCTGTGCAATCCGACCCGGCTGGCAATGCCTACGCCCTGCATCTGGCGAGTTACCGGGGGGAATCTAATGCAGCAAAAGGGTGGCAAGTTCTGGCACGCCAGTACGACATGTATCTGTCAGGTCTTGAGCCAAGGCTGCGTCTTGTAGACTTGTCCGCAAAGGGCACGTTCTACCGCTTGCTTGCGGGTCCGTATTATTCCAGAAATGAAGCTGCATCCACCTGCGCAAACCTGAAAGCACTTGGCGCTTATTGCAGCGTCATGCCATTCACAGGCGTCAGCCTGTAAGCGTTTTACTTGATGTTGTTACTCAGGGGCACGAACTGAAAACAGCCGTCTCGCAAAAGTGTTGCCGGCATATTCGCCAATGCCCTCAAAAGTAACCGAGACGGCACTTTCAGGTAACCTACTCAGGCCCAGGTTAAATGAGACAAGGCGGTTTGTATTCTCTGCATATAGCGCAATATTGTTTTGCTCGGCAATGATCTGTGATCGTCCGTTTTTATGTAAGATGCCCTCAACGGTTAGTTTTCCATAAAGGCTGTGGGAGCCGTTTCGCGCAAGCAACACGTCAAGGGCAAGGCCACCATCTGGCAGGCGGCGCAGTTTTACATCTTCAATACGGGCGCTGTTTCCAGCCGCTTTGATATCGCCGGATCGGAGAATAACAGGCACAGAAACAGCGCGCTGGATATCCAGATGCAGGTTCGCGGCAGCCTTCCTCGCCGGGCTGTTGCTGTGAGTCATTTTCACCACAAGATGAGAGCGTTTTTCCCCGACATGTTGAGGTGCTTGTTCCGTGCGCACAGCAATGCTCACGCGCCGGCTCTCACCTGGGGAAAGTTGAAAATATGCCGGACCAACCGTCATGAAAGCCGCAGCAGATCTGTTCTGCCGTTCTGTGACAGTGCTTTGCCGATAAGTACCATTTGTCAGGGCCGTCAAATCAGCCCAGCCAAGATGAATGGTTCTGTTTTCTTCATTCGGATTACTGATGGTCAGATGCGCTTTGCCGTTCACTGGCGTTACAACGATCCTGAGGGGAGAAATGCTTTGTGCAGTCGCTGACGGCATAAATGCAATCGCCAAGAGTACAACAAGATGAATCAACCTATTGTTCTGACCTGAGGCACATTTGCGGTGTCTATGCCGGGGCAAGTGAGGCCGGGACCGTATGAACATATCTATTTTCAACCCCTTTTCCTACGTAACTGGAGTGTCGGAGCCTGCTGTGACTGAGACATCAACGCATGTGATCGTTGTCGGTAATGAGAAAGGTGGTTCCGGGAAAACAACCGTTGCCATGCACCTGATCGTTGCGCTTATGCGTGCTGGTTTCAAAACCGGTGCCATGGACCTGGATATCCGGCAAAAAAGTTTGTCCCGTTATCTTGAGAACAGGGCCAAATGGGCCATCAAGAACGACCTGGAACTGGATGCGCTGCCGATTCCACAGCTTTTTCCGGCACCTTCCAGCAATGAAGACAGCCGCGAGCGGGCCTACGCGCAGGAGACGGCCGGCTTTCAGCAAGCCCTGCAGAAATATGCGACATGCGACTTTCTGGTGATTGATTGTCCCGGTGCATACACGCATCTGTCCAAACTGGCACATGCTCATGCGGACAGTATTGTGACACCCATGAATGACAGTTTTATCGATTTTGACCTGCTGGCAAAGATTGACCCTGAGACGGGAGAAATCTCAGGCCCAAGCCTTTACAGTGAAATGGTCTGGGAGGCCCGGCAGATGCGCGCCAAGGCAGGCGTTATGGGAGGCATCAACTGGATCGTCATGCGCAATCGCATGGGCGGAGCCAATGCCCATAACAAGAAAAGAGTGGGTGAGAAGCTGGAAAACCTCTCTCGACGTATCGGTTTCAAGCTGACGAAAGGGTTTGGCGAGCGCGTTGTCTATCGTGAACTTTTCACCATGGGCCTGACACTGCTGGACCTTGGGGCACCAGGCATCCCGACACGACTGTCGTCCATGAGCCACCTCACCGCCAAGCAGGAGATCAGGAATGTTCTGTCCCTGCTGCGCCTGCCAGAGAAGAAGTCTAAAAGAGCACGGCCAGAGAAGGAAGTCGCCTGATCGGCGACATTTGCTTTACATGACGCAGGCTTGCCTTGAATATACCCGGATAATTCAAGGATCATAATGTGTTTGTGCTATTCCTTTTCGTTGCGCTGCTGGCGGCACTTTTTCTGTTGCCAGGCAAAAAGCTGAAAAAAGCAGGTATCAACCTGCCGGACCAGTCCGCACGAAAACGGCTCTGGCAAATTATTCTGTTCATCTCTCTGATAATGATGATGCTGTCTTTGCGTCTTGCACCTTTTGCGCTGATAATTTTTCTGGTCGGGCTTGGGGTGATTGGCAATAGCCTCTGGCAGGATCATATGAAGAGTGCGGAGGACCTTGATGAGCAGGATATTCCCCGCCAGCCATCCCCAAGGTTATCTTCAAAAATGACTGTCGAGGAGGCGTGGGAGGTTCTTGGCTTGAGCCCGGATGCGCAAACAGTCGACATAGATGCCGCCTATAGGCGGCTGATGGGTCAGATACATCCGGACAAGGGAGGGACAGATTACCTTGCAGCCAAGATCAACGAGGCACGTGATCTTCTGAAAAAAGAGCTGCCCCCGGAGGCGTGATGCGGTGCTCAGGCCGCCCAGTCGAGAATGACTTTGCCGGACTGTCCAGACCGCATCACATCGAAACCGGCCTGAAAATCATCTACAGGCATGCGGTGGGTAATGATCGGTTCTAGATTCAAGCCGCTCTGCAGCAGGGCGCCCATCTTGTACCAGGTTTCAAACATGCGCCGCCCGTAAATACCCTGCAGTTCCAAGCCCTTGAAGATGACTTTGTGCCAGTCAATTCCGGCGCCGTTGGGCATGATGCCGAGCATGGCGATCTTGCCACCATGATTCATCGTATCAAGCATACTGGCAAAAGCGGACGGGACACCGGACATTTCCAGCCCTATGTCAAACCCTTCGGTCATGCCGAGATCACTCATAACGTCCCGCAGATCGGTATCGGCAACATTGACCGCGCGTGTGGCGCCAAGGTCAGCTGCGAGTTGAAGGCGATAGTCGTTAACATCCGTAATCACCACATTGCGCGCACCGGAAAAACGCGCGATGGCAACGGCCATGGCGCCGATTGGACCAGCTCCGGTAATCAGCACATCTTCGCCCACAAGGTCATGGGCGAGGGCGGTATGAACCGCATTACCAAAAGGGTCGAAGATAGCGCCCATTTCATCGCTGACAGCTTCAGGCAGTTTGTATACGTTGAAAGCTGGAACCGATATGTATTCGGCAAAAGCGCCGGTACGGTTTACGCCAATCCCAACCGTATTTCTGCACAGATGTCGCTTGCCTGCGCGGCAATTCCGGCAATATCCACAGGTGACGTGACCTTCTGCTGAAACCCGGTCGCCCGCTTTCATATTCAGATGCGCAGGGTCAACCTCGGAGCCAATCTCGACAATTTCCCCCATGAATTCATGCCCGACGGTCATCGGTACAGGAATGGTTTTCTGTGCCCAGTCATCCCAGTTGTAAATATGTATATCAGTGCCGCAGATAGCTGTCTTGCGCACTTTGATAAGGACATCATTGGGGCCGATTGAAGGCTGCTCCACGTCCTCCAGCCAGATACCCTCAGTCGCTTGAGCTTTAACAAGTGATTTCATTTTTCTGCCTCAGATAATATTCAGTTCACGGCCAGCCTTTGTGAAGGCGTCAACGGCCATATCAATATGCTCTTGTGTATGCCCGGCGGACATCTGTGTCCGGATCCGCGCCTTGTCATGGGGAACGACGGGATAGAAAAAGCCTGTCACGTAAACACCCAGTTCCAGCAGGCGTGCAGCCATTTGCTGTGACAGCTTTGCATCATAGAGCATGACGGGAATGATCGGGTGTTCACCCGGCAACAGATCGAAGCCCGCCGCCGTCATGCCATGTCGAAAGCGCTGTGCATTAGCAAAAAGCTGCGTGCGCAGATCGTCTCCGTCACGTACCAGCTCAAGCGCCTTGCGACTTGCGCCGACCAGGGCTGGGGTGAGGGCATTTGAAAACAGATAGGGCCGAGCACGCTGGCGCAAAAGGTCGACAACATTTTGCCGCGCACAAATATACCCCCCCATGGCGCCACCCATTGCCTTGCCAAGAGTGCCGGTCAGGATATCGACCTGATCCATCACCCCGCAATGTTCCGGCGTCCCGCGCCCGCCTGCGCCCATGAAACCGGTCGCGTGGCAGTCATCGACCATCACCAGCGCGTCATATTCCTTGGCAGCCGTACAAAGTGCTTTCAGATCGGCAATATATCCGTCCATGGAGAAGACGCCATCGGTGACAACGAGAATAGTACGCGCGCCATCCGCTCTGGCCTGCTTCAGTTTTTCTGTCAGATCAGCCGCATCATTATTCCTGAAACGATAACGCTTCGCCTTGCACAGCCTCACACCATCGATAATGGAGGCGTGGTTCAGTTCGTCAGAGATAATTGCGTCTTCAGGCCCCAGCAGGGGTTCGAAGACGCCGCCATTGGCATCAAAACAGGCTGCAAACAGGATTGAGTCGTCATATCCCAGAAACGCGGCCAGTTCCCGCTCCAGTTTTCGGTGAATATCCTGTGTGCCGCAGATGAACCGGACGGAAGCCATGCCATAGCCATGGGTTTTTGCGGTCGCATGGGCAGCGTCGACAAGGGCAGGGTGGTCTGCAAGCCCAAGATAGTTGTTCGCGCAAAAGTTGAGGACGCATCTGCTTTGCCCGCCATGCTGCACGGTGATTTCAGCGGATTGCGATGACGTAATTTCCCGCTCCACTTTCAGAAGTCCCTTTTCTTCAAGGTCGCTCAGTGTCTCGTCAATACGGCTGAAAAAACTTTCACTCATCGTTGTGTCCTGGATTATTTTGCCGCTCAGGCGCAGCGGAAATCGTTAATTTTGTCAATTCACTTAGCTGTGTACGCTTTATACGGGAATATAAAAAAGTTTTGTGATAATTATGCGCTATCACAGGTGAATAATTATGTGAGTATTTATGTGGCTATCTGATATATAAGATAAATATCGAAATGCCACACGTTGACAGTAAATCGTTGCGAACGTGCCGTAATCATTTGACTCAAAAGTAATAATTCGCGTAAATCCGGAACTTGAATGGTTAATTCTGCATGCAATGATGTGTGCTTAGCTGATGTATTCTGAGGGGCGCTAAGGCCTCTTCCTAAACGGGGAATGGAGAAACCTTTGAAACTGAAATATGGAATTGCACCGATTGCTTTGGCTGCGCTGGTTGTTACCGGCTGTGAGAGCACAGGTATCGGCAGCAGCTCAACAGCTGCGACAACCACAACAACGGCGACAACGTCTTCTGCCAGCACACAGCGCATGGCACAGATGGAGCGTGAGCTTGCTTCCCTGCGCACGGAGAACACCCGTCTGCGCACATCTGCCAGTTCAACAACAACACGTCAGGGCATCCAGGGCGATGCTGACCTGCCACCAGCCAAGCCAGGCGAGTGCTATGTACGTATCCTGATCCCGGCTGAGTTCAACACAACAACAGAGCGTGTTGTTGACACTGAGGCTTCCGAGCGCGTTGAAATCGTCCCGGCCCGTTATGAGACCTTTCAGGAACGTGTTCTGGTATCAGAAGCTTCCGAGCGTCTGGAAGTGATCCCGGCCACATACAAAACCGTGACCGAGCAGGTTATTGTTGAGCCAGCCCGTGAAGAGCTGCGCACAATCCCAGCCCGCTACGAGACCCGTTCAGAGCGTGTTCTGGTTCGTGAAGGCTACACAACCTGGAAAAAAGGCGAAGGCCCAATCGGTGGCTCCCTGAGCGGTGGCACCATCACAGACCGTCGTGAGCTGCCAACAGGCGAGATCATGTGTCTGGTTGAAGTACCTGCCGAGTACCGCACGGTACAGCGCCAGGTTCTGGTCACTCCTGCGAAAACAGATCGCGTCACAATTCCTGCGAAAACACGCACCGTGACCAAGCAGATTGTTGATCGTCCGGCCTCTACACGTCCTGTGACGATCCCGGCGAAATACGAGGCTGTGACAGTGCGCAAGCAGGTTACACCGGCAGCCGAGAAGCGCATCCCGATCCCTGCGACATACCGCACGGTGACGAAGCAGGCGAAAGTCTCTGACGAGCGTCTGGTCTGGCGTGAAGTTCTGTGTGAAACAAACACCACACCTGACATCATCCGCCGTGTACAGACAGCGCTTCGTGGTGAAGGCTTCAACGTTTCTGTTGATGGTCAGCTCGGCCCAAGCACACTGCGTGCAGTCGAAGCATTCCAGCGCCGTGAAAACCTTGGCACTGGCGGCCTGACAATGGCCACCGTCAAAAAACTCGGCGTCATGTAAGCCATAATTTTCACCATCTGTGGTGAAGCTGGAGCAGCCGGGCAATCGCCCGGCTGTTTTCATTTTCAGGAGCTTGCATCCAGTTTCCCGTTGCTGTTTTCTCAGCCATCGGCTACGAGCGGTTTGCTGTAATGGTTTAGAGGTGTAGCTCAGTTGGTAGAGCATCGGTCTCCAAAACCGAGGGCCGGGGGTTCGAGTCCCTCCGCCTCTGCCATTAGCAGTCGCAGTTTTCCTTGACACGCTGTGCGGAATAGTTACATGTCCGCTATCCCCTGACATCATCGGTTAGTACAGCACACAGGTGCTACATTCCGATGTTTGCCCGGACTATCGAAAGAAACTGACATGGCGAAAAACAAGAAGTCAAAATCCAGGTCCAAGCCAAAGAATCCCGCGGCTGAACCAGAAGTGAAAGTATCTTCTGAATCAGAAAAGAAGAAATCATCCAACCCGGTTGAATTCCTCAAGGAAGTGCAGCGCGAGGGCAGCAAGGTTTCCTGGACATCACGTAACGAGACCATGATCAGTACCGTGATGGTCCTGGTGATGGTCGTGATTATGTCTCTTTTCTTCCTGCTCGTCGATCAGGTCTGGCGCACCATCATCCCGTTCATTCTCAGTCTCGGTTAATAAAGGCAATATCTGTGGCTCATCAGTGGTATATCGTTCACGCCTATTCCAACTTCGAAAAGAAGGTTGCCGACACAATAAAACTGTCGGCCAAGGAAAAAGGCCTCGATCATTTTTTTGAAGAAGTTCTGGTCCCGACCGAAGAGGTGGTGGAGGTCCGGCGTGGCCGCAAGATCAATACCGAGCGTCGCTACTTTCCTGGCTACGTACTGGTCAAAATGGAAATGAATGACGACGCGTATCACCTCGTCAAGGATACACCGAAAGTAACCGGATTCCTTGGTTCCAAAAACAAGCCTCTGCCTGTCAGTCAGAAAGAAGTCGATCGTATTCTGGGTGTTATGGAAGAGGGTGTCGAACGTCCCAAGCCGACCATCCTTTTCGAGGTTGGAGAAAATGTCCGCGTTACCGATGGCCCGTTTGCATCATTCTCGGGTGTTGTTGAAGAAGTCGATGAAGACAACGCGCGCCTTAAAGTGGCAGTTTCCATCTTTGGCAGGGCAACGCCGGTTGAACTGGAATATACACAGGTCGCCAAGGGCGAATAGTCCACAGCAGCTTTCTGGACTAAAACCACCGCAACAGGCCTCCTCTCAGAGGGGATGTTCTGTTTTTTATGGCTTGCATCTACCAGAATTACTGCTAAGCCCCTTCACCTTGTGGAAGGCTGAGGCAAAGTCCTGTCGGCAGTCGCACCACATCCTTTCAACCATTATCCCGCGAGGGAAAGGAAGGCTAACATGGCAAAAAAAATTAGTGGCTACCTGAAATTGCAGGTGCCAGCAGGGGCGGCTAACCCGTCTCCACCAATCGGTCCGGCGCTCGGTCAGCGTGGTCTTAACATCATGGAATTCTGCAAGGCTTTTAATGCCAAGACGCAGGAGATGGAAAAGAACATGCCGATCCCGACGATCATTACGATCTTTTCGGATAAATCATTCACGTTTGAGACAAAATCTCCGCCTGCGTCCTATTTTCTGAAAAAGGCTGCGAAACTGGCTAAGGGTGGTTCCACCCCCGGGCAGGATGTTGCTGGTACAGTGACCGAAGCCCAGTGTCGGGAAATTGCTGAGGCAAAAATGGCAGATCTCAATGCCAATGATATTGATGCAGCTGCCAAGATCATCAAGGGCTCTGCACGGGCCATGGGCCTGAGAGTGGAGGGCTGAACATGGCTAAACCAGGAAAAAGAGTTCGGGCTTACCGCGAGACTGTCGACAGCAAGAAAGTGTATTCTGTTGATGAAGCCGTCAAGCTGATCAAGTCCAATGCGACAGCCAAATTTGATGAGACTGTCGAGATCTCAATGAATCTTGGCGTTGATCCGCGCCATGCCGATCAGATGGTGCGCGGCGTTGTCAGCCTGCCAAATGGTACTGGCCGTTCCTTGCGCGTTGCTGTTTTCGCTAAAGATGACAAGGCAGAAGCGGCGAAAGCGGCTGGCGCAGATGTTGTCGGTGCAGAAGACCTGATGGAGCGCGTTCAAGGCGGTGAGATTGATTTTGACCGTGTTATCGCCACACCAGACATGATGCCGCTTGTAGGGCGCTTGGGTAAAGTGCTTGGCCCGAAAGGCCTTATGCCCAACCCGAAAGTCGGGACTGTCACACCAGACGTGGAAAAAGCCGTGAAAGACGCCAAAGGCGGCGCGGTTCAATTCCGGGTCGAAAAGGCAGGGATTATCCATGCCGGTGTTGGCAAGGCGAGTTTCGGTGAAGCGGCGCTTGAAGAAAACATCAAGGCTTTCATTGATGCGGTGAACAAAGCAAAGCCATCTGGCGCCAAGGGGACATATATCAAAAAAGTCTCTGTCAGTTCCACTATGGGGCCTGGTTTGCGTCTGGATCACGCAGCTGCATTGTAATCGTCTGGTCCGGTTTCATTTTTGGGACTGGACAACGTAAAAATTATCGGCCATGTGCCAACCCGAAGGGAAACAGCTGTTTCCCTTCACCCTGTCCAAGACCACAGGTGCCAGATGTTCATCTACTGGCATAAATCCTGTGCAGATGAGGGAATATGACGGGCTATAACCGCCCCGAAGGTTCCAGGGCAGGCTCTCCGCAAGTGGTGAGCCTTCGCATGAAGTCTCATTTTCTTGTGGTTCGAAGCTGATGTGTATAAGCACATCGTCAACGCAGGCCTTGCCGTCAGGGAAGGTCAGCAAACCAAAGGGAAGTCTTTTGCCATGCCAATGGACAGACAACAAAAGACAGAAATGGTTGACTGGATCTCTGGTGTTTTTGAAGCCAACGAGGTGATCGTTGTATTCGAAAATGCCGGACTAACTGTTTCTGAAGTCTCCGACCTGCGGGCGCAAATGCGTGAAGCGGGCGGCGGCGTTAAGGTGGTGAAGAATCGCCTTGCCAAAATTGCTGTAGAGGGAAAATCAGGAGAGAAGATTTCGGACCTGTTCAAGGGACCGACAGTTCTTGCTTATTCTGAAGATCCGGTGACAGCACCCAAGATCCTGACAAAATATGCCAAAGATAATGACAAGATCACCATCCTTGGTGGCATCATGGGGGACACAGCACTGGACGGTGCAGGTGTTGAAGCCCTTTCGAAGATGCCGTCTCGCGAGGAAGTGCTTTCGTCTATTGCTGGTATGCTCACTGTGCCTGGCGGTAATATCGTCAGTGTGGCAACGGCACCTGCAGGAAATATCGCTGGCATCCTGAAAACCCTGGCGGAACGTGAAGCTGCCTGATCCCTCTGAAACCTTGAAAGAAATGGAATTGTAAAATGGCTGATATCAAAAAACTGGCTGAAGAAATTGTCAATCTGACACTGCTTGAAGCAAACGAACTCAAAGAGCTTCTCAAAGACGAGTATGGCATTGAGCCTGCTGCTGGCGCAGTTGCAGTTGCTGCTGGCCCTGCTGGTGGCGACGGTGGCGGTGCTGCTGAAGAAAAAGACGAATTTGACGTGATCCTGACATCTGCTGGTGACAAGAAAATCAACGTCATCAAGGAAGTCCGTGCGATCACAGGTCTTGGTCTCAAGGAAGCAAAAGAACTTGTCGAAGGCGCGCCGAAGCCTGTCAAGGAAGCTGCTTCCAAGGATGAAGCCGAAGAGCTCAAGAAGAAACTCGAAGAAGCTGGTGCTTCTGTCGAGCTCAAGTAATTTCTTCGTTCAACAGACTGAAAAAGGAAAGGGGCCCGTTAGGGGCCCTTTTTTGTAATCTGCTCCGGGCTTTGCCGCCCGGTCGTCAGGTTTTTTACCAGGCGTATGAAAAACCGGCTCTTGCGCCGACTTCACCTGTGCTGATGCCAGCGCCGAGACCGACAGACAGAATCATGTCGCTTTGCGTCCGGTAGGAGCCGGCAAACGCGTAGGCGCTTTCATCCGCGAAATAGCCATAGCCGCCGCTGATGGCGAAGGTCTTGTTTTCCGGGACATACGGGCTTTCGAGCGCCAGCGCCACAGCGACACCTTCAGAGTTCTGATCAATACGCTCCGCATTCTCAGTGAGTGCGTTGGTTGACGCCAGGAAGTCCGCAGCACTCAGACCAGTGCTGATTGTTGCCAGATTACCATTGGCATCTGCGGTCACGACATTCAGCGTGCCGCTTTGGGCATTCACGCTGTCGGCAGAGTTGATGCCGGGCAGGGTATAGGTGTTGCTGGCATTCCCGAGCATGACCTGATTGGCGCGTGTCGTTGCAACGCCGTTACCAATCGCAATCGAGTTATCAAAATCTGCCACAGCTTCATTGCCGATCGCTGTCGCAAACATGCCAGCTGCTGCTGCTGCTTCACCGATCGCAAGGGCGCGTTCACCGCTGGCATTGGCCAGGTGGCCGAAGGCTTGCGATCGAACACCTGTTGCAGCTGACTGCCAGCCAACAGCGGTTGTTCCGGCTTCCGTTGCCTGTGATTCGCTGCCAATCGCCGTGGAATTCAGGCCACTTGCCGTGGCAATGTCACCAATCGCAACCGCATCAGTATTGGACGCGACAGCGAGATTACCCATGGCGGTAGATGTCATGCCACTGGCCATGGCTGCTTCGCCAACGGCCAGGGAGCGCTCACCTGTTGCCTGCGCCAGGTGGCCAAAGGCTTGGGAGCGAACGCCCGTTGCCGCAGACTGCCAGCCGACAGCTGTCGTCCCGGCTTCCGTTGCCTGGGATTCACTACCAATGGCTGTGGAGTTCAACCCGGAAGCCGTGGCCTGTTCACCAAGCGCAACCGCATCTACATTAGAGGCGACAGCAAGGTTACCGATCGCCGTAGCCGTGTCCGCTGTTGCGCCTGCAGCCTCACCAATGGCCAGGGACCGCACGCCAGTTGCGCGCGCCAGATGGCCAAATGCATGGGCGCGTTCAGCCGTTGCCATTGATTGCCAACCAAAGGCTTGCGCGGCCAGGCCGTCGGCAACGCTTTCAGAGCCAACCGCCGTAGAGTTGATACCGGTCGCCATGGCGATGTCCCCAATAGCAAGGGCATCCTGCTGGCTTGCGATCGCGCCATTGCCGATGGCCGTCGCATTATTTGCTGTTGCCTGCGCCGCTTCACCGATTGCAAGAGTAAAGTCACCAGTGGCGGTCGCCATATGCCCGAAAGCGTGAGCGCGCTCACCGGTGGCGTTGGATTGCCAGCCATAAGCGGTCGCGCCTGCACCATTTGCGATGGCTTGCCCGCCCACGGCAGTGGAAGAATCACTTGATGCGCTGGCCTGGAAGCCGACGGCTGTTGATTCTGTGCCCGTTGAACTGGCTTCGCTGCCGATTGCTGTGGACCCGGTTCCAGAGGCTTCTGCGCTTTCGCCAGTCGCGACGGACTCGTCACCGGACGCATCTGAATTGCTGCCCGCAGCGGTCGAATCATCACCAGAGGCATCCGCCCCAACGCCGCACTCCGTTGAATTGGTGCCGGTTCCGTCATTACAATCCGGTGTTGCATCCGCCCAGGCAGTTGATCCGGCCATCAGCAGGAAGGTACTGCCCAGTGCGACCACACTTGAAGTGATTGCCAGGTTTTTTTTCTGTTTGGACATTCAGTCTCTCCTCTATGACCCAATGGTGGCTTCGGCCGCCTGTCTGGGATTTATTAACTTCTATCGGCCAGGTTTCAATAGCCTTCCTGATGCGGCTTTGCCCCCTCCAAAGTGGGACTGCCGCCAGCGCAGATACGCCATTATCACGCTCTGTTCCCTTGAACACAGATTCTGAGTCAAAGGGCTATTTCCAATCCGCTCCGGCAGTGGAAAAAAACCTGAAAAACAACTTGCTTAATAAAGTCGAGCCGATTACATATCGCGCTTACCTCCGCATCGGCGTGTGGGGGAAAGGCTTTGCGGCACGTGCGAGATAAATTCGACAAGTAATACAATTGGTAAATGACCAACGCGGTCAGCCTGGTGCTGTCCGTGAGTTAGTGTTTGGGCACAACTCACGAGACCCATGGCTGCCGCGTCAAATACGCGAGGAAGTATGGCTCAGTCATTCGTTGAGAAGAAACGGATTCGTAAAAGTTTTGGCAAAATCGGTGATGCCACCGCCATGCCAAACCTTATTCAGGTACAGAAGGACTCTTACGAGCAGTTTCTGCAACGTTTTGTAGAGCCCGAAGAGCGAATCAGGGACGGCCTTGAGGCTGTTTTCAAGTCCGTGTTTCCGATCAAGGATTTCACCGAGACCGCTTATCTCGAATACGTTTCCTACGAATTCGAAGAGCCGAAATATGACACTGAGGAGTGCCAGCAGCGCGACATGACGTATGCTGCGCCGCTCAAGGTGACCCTGCGGCTGATCGTCTTTGATGTGGATGAGGAAACCGGCTCCAAGTCCGTCAAGGATATCAAGGAGCAGGATGTCTATATGGGCGATATTCCGCTCATGACGGACAACGGCACATTTATCATCAATGGCACAGAGCGGGTCATTGTTTCGCAGATGCACCGTAGTCCGGGTGTCTTTTTTGATCACGACAAGGGCAAGACGCATTCGTCCGGCAAGTTGCTTTTCGCCGCCAGAATCATCCCTTACCGTGGTTCCTGGCTCGACTTTGAGTTTGATCCCAAAGACATCGTCAATGTCCGTATTGACCGTCGCCGCAAGCTGCCAGCGACAACATTGCTCTACGCGCTGGGCATGGATCAGGAAGATATCCTGTCTTCTTTCTACAACGCTGTGCCTCACGAGAAGCTTGAAACCGGCTGGTCTCTGCCATTCAGCACTGATCGTCTGAAGGGGACCAAGACCGATATTGACCTCCTTGATGCGGCAACCGGTGAGGTTGTTGTCGAGGCTGGTACAAAAATCACAGCGCGGGCGCTGAAGAAAGCTGAAGAAGCAGGCGTCAAGGCGTTGCTCCTGACAGATGAACAGATGGTCGGGCGCTATTTTGCTCGCGATCTGGTTAATCGTGAGACTGGTGAGCTTTATGCTGAAGCCGGTGGTGAAGTCACGGAAGAGAAGCTCGAGGAGCTTGTCGAGCTTGGCATCGACAGTTTTGAAACGCTTGATATCGATCACATCAATATTGGTGCTTATGGGCGCAATACATTGGCCGCGGATAAAAACTCCAACCGTGACATGGCGCTGATCGATATTTACCGTGTCATGCGTCCGGGTGAGCCGCCGACCCTGGAAACAGCAGAAGCCCTGTTCAGTGGCCTGTTCTTTGACGAAGAGCGCTACGATCTGTCCGCCGTTGGCCGGGTCAAGATGAGCATCCGCCTCGGGTTCGAGAATACGGATGAGCCGCGTATTCTGCGCCGGGAAGACATTCTGGCCGTGCTGAGTACCCTTGCTGACCTACGGGATGGTCGCGGTGAGATTGACGATATCGACAATCTTGGTAACCGCCGGGTGCGTTCCGTCGGTGAGTTGATGGAAAACCAGTATCGCATTGGGTTGTTGCGCATGGAGCGTGCCATCAAGGAGCGCATGTCATCGGTCGAGATCGACACGATCATGCCGCATGACTTGATCAACGCCAAGCCGGTTGCCGCTGCCGTGCGCGAGTTCTTCGGGTCATCCCAGTTGTCCCAGTTTATGGACCAGACAAACCCACTATCCGAGATTACGCACAAGCGACGTCTTTCGGCGCTTGGGCCGGGTGGTCTGACGCGTGAGCGTGCCGGGTTCGAGGTGCGCGACGTACACCCGACCCATTATGGCCGTATCTGTCCGATTGAAACGCCGGAAGGGCCGAATATTGGTCTTATCAACTCTCTGGCAACACACGCGCGGGTCAATAAATATGGCTTCATCGAAAGCCCGTATCGCCGTGTTGAAAATGGCAAGCTGACCAATGAAGTTGTTTATCTCTCCGCGATGGAAGAGGCGCGCTACAATATTGCGCAGGCCAATGCCGAGGTGGACGGAAACGATGTTCTGCTGAATGAGTTTGTGAATTGCCGGGCAGGGGCCTTCCGTGATGCGACCCTGATGCCGCGGGAGGAAGTGAACTATATCGATGTGTCGCCAAAGCAGCTTGTGTCTGTTGCTGCGTCGCTCGTGCCTTTCCTGGAAAATGATGACGCCAACCGCGCCCTCATGGGATCAAACATGCAAAGACAGGCTGTGCCTGTTGTGCAGTCTGAGGCGCCTTTTGTCGGAACCGGCATGGAGGCTATTGTTGCCAAGGATTCAGGTGCGGCCGTGGCTGCGCGTCGTACTGGCGAGGTTGAGCAGGTTGATGCAACGCGTGTTGTGATCCGCGCTACCGAAGAAAAAGACCCGACCAAGCCGGGCGTTGATATTTACAATCTGCGTAAGTTCCAGCGTTCCAACCAGAACACCTGTATCAATCAGCGTCCGCTGGTTAAGGTTGGTGATAAGGTCAAGGCTGGTGACATCATCGTCGATGGACCATCAACTGACCTTGGGGAACTGGCGCTGGGTAAGAATGTGCTCGTCGCGTTCATGCCCTGGAATGGCTACAATTTCGAGGACTCCATCCTGATTTCAGAGCGGATCGTGAAAGACGATGTCTTCACATCGATCCACCTGGAAGAGTTTGAAGTCATGGCCCGCGATACCAAGCTTGGGCCAGAGGAAATTACGCGCGATATTCCAAACGTCTCTGAAGAGGCTTTGCGCAACCTTGATGAGGCCGGCATTGTTGCCATCGGGGCAGAAGTGCATCCGGGTGATATCCTGGTCGGCAAGATTACACCAAAAGGCGAGAGCCCGATGACTCCGGAAGAAAAACTTCTCCGGGCCATTTTCGGTGAAAAGGCATCAGACGTGCGGGATACGTCGCTCAAGCTGCCACCGGGTGTTGCCGGTACAGTGGTTGAGGTGCGTGTGTTCAACCGGCACGGTGTTGACAAGGATGAGCGGGCTGTTGCCATTGAGCGTGATGAAATCGAACGTCTTGCCAAAGACCGCGATGACGAGCTTGCCATTCTTGAGCGCAATATTTTTGGCCGTCTGAAAGAAATCCTGATCGGCAAAGATGCTGTTTCCGGGCCGAAAGGCTTTGAAAAGGGTGAGGTCACTGATGGCGTCCTCAACGATCTCTCCCGTGGTCAGTGGTGGAAAATTGTCCTTTCTGATGAAAAGGCGATGGAAGAAATCGAGGCCATCAAGAAGCAGTATGACGAAAGCCGTTCACGTCTCGAAGCACGCTTCGAAGACAAGGTAGACAAGTTGCGTCGCGGCGATGAGTTGCCGCCAGGCGTCATGAAGATGGTCAAGGTATTCGTTGCCGTGAAGCGCAAGCTGCAGCCGGGTGACAAGATGGCCGGTCGTCACGGCAACAAGGGTGTGATCTCCAAGATTGCCCCAATGGAAGACATGCCGTTCCTCGAAGACGGTACACCCGTCGACATCGTGCTCAACCCGCTTGGCGTGCCATCGCGGATGAATGTTGGCCAGATCCTTGAAACGCACCTTGGTTGGGCGTGTCGCGGACTTGGCCGCCAGATCGGTGATGTGCTCGGTGAGTTTGAGCGTGAGGGCAAGAAAACCGAATATATCGAGAAGCTGAAAGATATATACGGGGAAGATCAGGAGTTGCCGCGCACCAATGCAGAACTCGTGGAGCTTGGCCGCAATCTGATCCGCGGCGTGCCGATCGCAACACCGGTGTTTGACGGTGCCAACGAGTTGAATATCGTTGAGATGCTGAAAAAAGCAGGTCTTGATGAATCAGGGCAGGTCACGCTGCATGACGGGCGGACAGGTGAAAAATTCGCCCGGCCTGTAACTGTGGGCTACAAATATCTGCTCAAATTGCACCATCTGGTTGACGACAAGATTCACGCCAGGTCCATCGGTCCATATTCCCTTGTTACCCAGCAGCCGCTCGGTGGTAAGGCCCAGTTCGGTGGCCAGCGCTTCGGTGAAATGGAAGTCTGGGCGCTGGAGGCTTACGGGGCGGCTTATACGCTCCAGGAAATGCTGACCGTGAAGTCTGATGACGTCGCAGGCCGGACGAAAGTCTATGAGGCAATCGTACGTGGTGACGACAGCTTTGAGGCTGGTATTCCGGAAAGCTTCAACGTGTTGGTCAAAGAGATGCGTTCTCTTGGGCTGAACGTGGAACTGCAAAACAGGTAATTGAAAGCGCTGCAGGGCTGCCCTGCGGCGCTGAAATTTGAGGTTAGCGCGGTCATGCCGCGTCCGTCTTAAGGAGACGATCTATGAGCCAGGAACTCGCAAACGTATTCAATCCGCTGGCAACGCCGCAGACGTTTAACCAGATCAAGATTTCTCTCGCCAGTCCCGAGAAAATCATGTCGTGGTCATTCGGCGAAATCAAGAAGCCGGAAACGATCAATTACCGGACTTTCAAGCCTGAGCGTGATGGTCTGTTCTGTGCCCGGATTTTTGGTCCTGTGAAGGACTATGAATGTCTGTGCGGCAAGTACAAACGCATGAAATACAAGGGTGTTGTCTGTGAGAAGTGCGGCGTTGAAGTAACGCTGTCCAAGGTGCGCCGTGAGCGCATGGGGCACATCGAGCTTGCGGCACCGGTCGCGCATATCTGGTTCTTGAAATCCCTGCCATCCCGGATTGCGCTGTTCCTCGACATGACACTGAAAGATGTCGAGCGCGTTCTGTATTTTGAACAATATATCGTAATCGAGCCTGGCCTCACACCATTGTCGCCGCATCAGATTCTGACTGAAGAAGAGTTCATGGAAGCGCAGGAGCAGTATGGCGAAGACAGCTTCACCGCCGGTATCGGTGCGGAAGCCGTGCGTGAAATCCTGCAAAGCATGGATCTGGAGCTCGAGTGCGAGAAAATCCGCGCGGATATTGCTGAGACAACGTCCGAGTTGAAGCCGAAGAAACTGGCGAAACGCCTCAAGCTGATTGAGGCCTTCATGACATCCGGCAACCGTCCGGAATGGATGATCATGACGGTTGTGCCGGTCATCCCGCCTGAGCTGCGCCCACTCGTGCCGCTGGATGGTGGTCGCTTCGCAACGTCTGACCTGAACGATCTTTATCGCCGCGTCATCAACCGTAACAATCGCCTCAAGCGCCTTATTGAACTGCGCGCGCCTGACATCATTGTGCGGAACGAAAAGCGGATGCTGCAGGAATCTGTAGATGCGCTCTTTGATAATGGCCGCCGTGGCCGCGTCATTACCGGCACCAACAAGCGCCCACTGAAATCCTTGTCCGACATGCTGAAAGGCAAGCAGGGCCGTTTCCGTCAGAACCTGCTCGGGAAGCGCGTGGATTATTCCGGCCGTTCTGTGATCGTTGTCGGGCCTGACCTGAAACTGCATGAATGCGGGTTGCCGAAAAAGATGGCACTCGAACTGTTCAAGCCGTTCATCTATTCGCGGCTTGACGCCAAAGGCCTCTCGGCAACGGTGAAGCAGGCGAAGAAACTGGTGGAAAAAGAACGGCCAGAGGTCTGGGATATTCTGGATGAGGTAATCCGGGAGCATCCGGTCATGCTGAACCGGGCGCCTACCTTGCACCGTCTTGGCATTCAGGCTTTTGAGCCGAAGCTGATTGAAGGCAAGGCCATCAACCTGCATCCTCTCGTTTGTACAGCCTTTAATGCTGACTTCGATGGTGACCAGATGGCGGTGCACGTCCCGCTTTCGCTTGAAGCCCAGCTTGAAGCACGTGTGCTGATGATGTCTACAAACAACATTCTCTCCCCGGCCAATGGCAAGCCCATCATCGTGCCGTCACAGGATATTGTTCTTGGTCTATATTATATCACGCTCCTGAAAGAGAATGAGCCGAATGAAGGCATGATCTTCTCTGATCTGGCTGAAATTGATCACGCGCTGGATGCCGGTGTTGTGACACTGCACACCAAGATCAAGTCTCTGTGGCATACCGTTGATGCAGATGGTAATCCGGTAGCGGAAGTTGTTGAAACAACACCTGGCCGCATGAAGGTTGCTGATCTGCTGCCGCGGACAAGCGCCATTCCGTTTGAGGAAATCAACAAGCACCTTACTAAGAAAGCTATTCAGGCGCTTATCGATGTGGTTTATCGCCATTGCGGTCAGAAAAAGACGGTTATTTTCGCGGACCAGGTGATGGATCTCGGGTTCAAGGAAGCCTGTAAGGCTGGCATTTCTTTCGGCAAGGATGACATGCTCATCCCTGACAGCAAGAAAGCGTCCATTGAAAAAACCAAGTCACTCGTCTCCGAGTATGAACAGCAGTATGCGGATGGCCTCATCACACGGGGTGAAAAGTACAACAAGGTTGTTGATGCCTGGGCGAAATGTACGGATGAGGTCGCAGACGCGATGATGGGCGAAATTTCCCGCACGCGCTTTGATCCTGAAACGAACCGCCAGTTGGAGCCTAATTCGGTCTATATGATGTCGCACTCCGGTGCGCGTGGTTCACCGACGCAGATGCGTCAGTTGGGTGCCATGCGCGGCCTGATGGCCAAGCCGTCCGGCGAAATCATTGAGACACCGATCATCTCGAACTTCAAGGAAGGCCTGACCGTTCTTGAGTACTTCAACTCCACACACGGCGCGCGTAAAGGTCTTGCTGATACGGCGCTGAAAACAGCCAACTCGGGTTATCTGACCCGCCGTCTGGTTGATGTGGCACAGGACTGTATTGTCCGCGAAGAAGATTGTGGCACCAAGGCAGGTATCACCATTGAAGCTGTCGTTGATGGCGGTGATATTGTTGTGCCGCTTTCCCAGCGCATGTTGGGCCGGACATTGCTTGACGATGTTATTCATCCGGAAACAGGCGAAGTCTTTGCCGCAGCCAATACGGAAGTGGATGAGAGCCTTTCGGAAGAGATTGAAGCGCTCGGCGTCCAGAAACTTCGTGTACGCTCAGCTCTGACCTGCGAAACTCATTATGGCATTTGCGCCAGTTGCTATGGCCGCGACCTTGCACGTGGCGAGCATGTGAATATCGGTGAGGCTGTTGGTGTTATTGCAGCCCAGTCCATCGGTGAGCCGGGTACACAGCTCACGATGCGGACATTCCACGTTGGCGGTACAGCCCAGATCGGCGATAATTCCTTCATTGAAGCCAGCCACGAGGGGACAGTCGCTCTGGAAAACAGGAACGTGGTGACGGATTCAGATGGTGATCTCATCGTCATGGGCCGGAACACACTGATCAAGATCCTCGACAAGGACGGTAAGGACCAGGCGTCTTTCAAAGTCACCTACGGTACCAAGCTGCGTGTTGATGATGGCAGTGCCGTCGAGCGTGGCCAGCGCCTTGCAGACTGGGACCCGTTCACTATGCCGATCCTGAACGAGTTCGCGGGTAAGGTTGTGTACGAAGATCTGGTCGAAGCAGTTTCTGTCAATCTGGTTGCGGATGAAGAAACCGGTCTGACCTCACGGGTCGTCATGGACTGGCGCTCCAGCCCGCGTGGCTCGGATCTGAAACCGGCGATGGTAGTTGTCGATGAAGAGGGCAATCCGCTCAAGCTCGAAAACGGGAATGAAGCCCGCTATCAGTTGCCGGTGGATGCTATTCTCTCTGTTGATGACGGCGCTCAGGTGCGTCCGGGTGACACGCTTGCGCGTATCCCGACAGAAGGTACCAAGACCAAGGACATCACCGGTGGTCTGCCCCGTGTTGCGGAACTGTTCGAAGCGCGCCGTCCGAAAGACCATGCCGTTATTGCGGAGGTTGATGGCCGTGTTGAGTTTGGCCGTGACTACAAAAACAAGCGTCGCATCTCCATCATTCCGACAGATGAGTCTCTTGAGACGGTTGAATATCTCGTTCCCAAGGGTAAGCACATTACCGTTCAGGACGGGGATTTCATCGCCAAGGGTGAGTATCTGCTGGACGGTAATCCTGCACCACATGACATTCTTGCCATTCTGGGTGTCGAAGCACTGGCAAACTACCTGATCGACGAAATTCAGGATGTGTACAGATTGCAGGGCGTGCCGATCAACGACAAGCATATCGAAGTGATTGTGCGTCAGATGCTGCAGAAGGTCGAAATCTCTGTGCCAGGCGACTCAGGCTTCCTCAAGGATGAGCAGGTTGACCGCTTCGAGCTCGAAGAGATCAATGAGCGTCTCGAGAACGAAGGGAAGGAGCCGGCCAATGGCCAGCCAATCCTGCTTGGGATCACCAAGGCGTCGCTACAGACACGCTCGTTCATCTCCGCAGCCTCCTTCCAGGAAACAACGCGGGTGCTCACAGACGCCTCTGTGAACGGCAAGGTCGACACACTGGAAGGCCTCAAGGAGAATGTGATTGTTGGTCGCCTCATTCCGGCTGGTACAGGCGGCATGATGTCCAAGCACCAGGCTGTTGCAGATCAGCGCGATCAGAAACTGATCGAAGAACGTGCGGCACGTGAAGCTGTGGCGCTGCCACCTGCGGATGCGGCTGTGTTCGCCGCCCCGGAGGATCAGCAGGTATCTTCTGAAGCCGAACAATCTGCTGCCGAGTAATCTTCGGTAAATCACGAGAAAATTCAAAGGGCTGCCTTCCGGGCAGCCCTTTTTGCATATCGTTACAGGTTTCATTAAGAGCTTCTTAAATGCCGAGACGATACAGCGGCGTCAGGGGCGCACGCATGACCACAGCAAAAACTAATCAGCCTTTTCGGGCCGCGATCAGCAGAACCATCGCGACGGTTCATCTGGGGTTTGGCGTAATGGCGCTGACTGTTTATCTGGGAATCTATCTGACGGGCTCGACATTGCCGCTGGTCAGCAAAGGCTTCGTTTTCACACTTCTGTTTACGCTCAGCGCGCTTGCGCAGCGCTCTTATCGGCCAAGGCAGCGGCGTACGGTCTGGGCAGTTGCTGCGCTGGATATTCTGCTGTTTACCTGCGTCATCATGTCCTTTGCCAGCCTGTATGGTGGCATGAGTGCTGCAGCACTCAAGGCTCCGACCTATAATTTCATTTTTGTTCTGCTGGCCTTGCAGGCTTTACGGGCTGATCCGCGACTGCTTCTGTTTCTTGGCGGCGTGGCGATCGGGGCACGTCTCGTCCTGTTCCTTGCTGTTGTGCAGTCGGGAGCCGCAACAACCATCAGCTATACCTGGTATCAGTCCTCTGCTTCGTTGATGTATTCGGGGGAGGGGGAAATCCTGCTCTCGCTGTTGCTTTTCAGCGTGGTCATGGCAGCTGTCTTGAAACGCCGCCCCATAAAAGAGATGTTATCAGGGCCAGTGGGTGAAGCGCAGGCGCCTCAAGAAGAGCTGCCAGTCACAAATGCAGACGACAGTTCGCTGGATAGAGGCGAGCAGGGTAATTCGACTGACGGCTCTGTGTCGCCACAAGAAGCTGAAACGCGACCTGTCACTACCATGATGGCGGCGCAGCCCACCCGCGTTCTCATTGCCGAAGACAGTCAGGTCAATATGATGGTGCTGGAGAAAATGCTGGCTGCACCGGATTTTGAGCTGACTATAGCGAGGACGGGCAGGAGGTTATTGATCTGTTTGGGCGCCTTGTCGATGAAGGCCGACGGCCTGATGTGGCGCTGATGGATATTGAAATGCCCTTGCTCAATGGTCATGAGGCAGCGGAGAGCATTCGTGCGATGGAAAAAGACAAGGGGTTGCCCCCTTTACCAATCATTGCCGTTACAGCACTCGGGCATGAGGCAGATATCGAGCGCAGTCGCGAATCAGGCATGGACGATCATCTGGTCAAGCCTGTGAAGAAGGAAGAATTGCTGACCGCCATCACAAAAGCGCTTGCAAGGTCAGCGCGAGATTAAGCCCGAGAAAGCAAGCTATTTGGTGGTTTTGGTTAAAAGCCGTTCGCCGTCAAAAAAGTTACAATGAAGGCTTGACCTGACAGGGCCACTCACATAGATACGCCGTCACGCTGATAGGTGGCTGTCAATTATTTGAAACGCTCCTGCGCATGCCGTGAAAATTGAGTATTGCTTTGCCTTGTTTTACAAGCGCACGCCTTATCGGTGTTGCGCTTCATGGTAGTGGCAAAAACCGGTTTTCCTTCCTGCGTCCAGCATAACGAGTTTTAGAGGATCCTGAGAAAGAATGCCGACGATCCAGCAACTGATACGTAAGCCGCGCAAGCCAAAGCGGAAGATTAACAAGGTGCCTGCGATGCAGGGCAACCCGCAAAAGCGGGGTGTCTGTACACGCGTGTACACAACCACACCAAAGAAGCCGAACTCTGCGCTTCGGAAAGTGGCCAAGATCCGCCTGACGAATGGCTTTGAGGTGATCGGCTATATTCCAGGTGAGGGGCACAATCTTCAGGAGCACTCTGTTGTCATGATCCGCGGCGGCCGCGTGAAAGACCTTCCAGGTGTTCGTTATCATATCATTCGCGGCGTTCTGGATACGCAGGGCGTTAAAGACCGCAGGCAACGTCGTTCCAAATACGGCGCCAAGCGGCCGAAGTAAGGGTAGAGCAAGATGTCCAGACGTCACCGCGCAGTTAAAAGGGTTGTTCACCCGGATCCAAAATTTGGCGATAAGGCTGTCTCCAAGTTTATGAATTATGTCATGCTAGACGGTAAAAAGTCAGCCGCCGAGAAAATTGTTTACGGTGCGTTCGACCGTATCGAAGAAAAACTGAAACGTCCGCCTGTGGAGCTGTTCCATGAGGCGTTGGACAACGTTTCTCCTGCTCTTGAGGTTCGTTCTCGCCGCGTTGGTGGTGCGACATATCAGGTGCCTATGGAGGTTCGCCCTGACCGCAAGGTTGCGTTGGCGATGCGTTGGCTGATTACTGCGGCACGTTCGAGAAATGAAACAACCATGGTTGAGCGCCTGTCCGGTGAGTTGATGGATGCGTCTCAAAACCGCGGTTCCGCTGTCAAAAAGCGGGAAGATACACACAAGATGGCTGAGGCGAACCGCGCCTTTGCTCATTATCGTTGGTAACGGATTTACAAGGGTAGCAAGCAATGGCTCGCGAGTACACAATCGAGGATTATCGTAACTTCGGCATCATGGCACACATTGATGCTGGCAAGACGACGACGACTGAGCGGATTCTCTACTACACCGGTAAAAGCTACAAGATTGGTGAAGTGCACGACGGTGCGGCTACCATGGACTGGATGGAGCAGGAGCAGGAGCGTGGAATCACGATTACCTCTGCTGCAACGACGACATTCTGGTCGGGCCGTGATGGCAAGAAGCGCCGCCTGAATATCATCGACACGCCTGGCCACGTTGACTTCACGATTGAAGTTGAGCGTTCCCTGCGGGTGCTTGACGGCGCCGTTGCGCTGCTTGACGGCAATGCTGGTGTTGAGCCTCAGACTGAAACAGTCTGGCGTCAGGGTGACAAATACAAAGTGCCCCGGATGTTCTTCATTAACAAGATGGATAAGCTGGGTGCGAACTTTTACACATCTGTAGATTCCATTCACGATCGCCTGGCCTGTAAAACAGTGGTTTTGCAGTTGCCGATCGGTGAGGAGAGTGATTTTGCCGGTGTTGTTGATCTGATCGAGATGGATGCAATCCTCTGGAAAGACGAGAGCCTCGGTGCCGAGTTTGAGCGCGTGGAGATTCCGGCTGACCTGAAAGAGAAAGCGGAAGAATATCGCGAGAAGATGATTGAAACGGTTGTTGAGCTCGATGAGGAGGCTATGGAAGCCTATCTCGAGGGTGAGATGCCAGACAACGACAAGATCCGCGCCTTGATCCGTCAGGGTACGATTGCTGTCGCTTTCCACCCGATCCTTTGTGGCACGGCCTTCAAGAACAAGGGTGTTCAGCCTCTTCTTGATGCTGTTGTTGACTTCTTGCCATCTCCGCTTGATGTACCTTCTATCAAGGGTATCCACCCTGACACAGAAGAAGAGCTGGTGCGCAAGGCTGATGATTCAGAGCCTCTGGGTATGCTTGCGTTCAAGATCATGAATGATCCTTTCGTAGGAACACTGACATTCTGCCGTATCTATTCCGGTCATCTGGAGCAGGGGACGTCTGTTCTGAATACCGTGAAGGGCAAGAAAGAGCGCGTTGGCCGGATGCTGTTGATGCATTCAAACCAGCAGGAAGAAATCAAGAATGCGTATGCGGGCGACATCGTTGCGATCGCTGGTCTTAAGGATACAACGACGGGTGATACTCTTTGTGATCCGCTGAAGCCTGCCGTGCTTGAGCGTATGGAATTCCCAGAGCCGGTTATCTCTCTTGCTGTGGAGCCGAAGACAAAAGCTGACCAGGAGAAAATGGGTATTGCCCTGTCCCGACTGGCTGCTGAAGATCCTTCATTCCGCGTGTCATCCGATGAAGAGTCCGGTCAGACAATTATTGCTGGCATGGGCGAGCTTCACCTCGACATTCTTGTTGATCGCATGAAGCGAGAGTTCAAGGTTGAGGCCAATGTGGGTGCGCCGCAGGTTGCCTATCGTGAGACGATCTCGAAAGAAGCCGACATTGATTACACACACAAGAAACAGTCTGGTGGTTCCGGTCAGTTTGCGCGCGTGAAAATGATTGTGTCTCCGCGTCAGCCTGGTGAAGGCTACGAGTTTGAGAACAAGATTGTTGGTGGGTCCATTCCGAAGGAATATATTCCGGGTGTTGAAAAGGGCATCAAGTCCATTATGGATGCGGGTCTTCTGGCTGGCTTCCCGATGCTTGATTTCAAAGTCACGCTCTATGATGGTGCCTACCACGATGTTGACTCGTCGGTCCTGGCGTTCGAGATCGCTGCTCGGGCGGCCTTGCGCGAGCACAAATCAGAATTGGGCCTTGCATTGCTTGAGCCTGTGATGAAGGTCGAAGTTGTGACGCCTGAAGAATATACAGGCACTGTCATTGGTGACCTCAACTCCCGTCGCGGACAGATCCAGAATCAGGAAGTTCGTGGCAACGCCAACGTCGTCAACGCGATGGTGCCGCTGGCAAACATGTTCGGCTATGTGAATAACTTGCGGTCAGCCACTCAAGGGCGCGCAAACTATACCATGCAGTTCGATCACTATGAAAAAGTGCCGCAGGCTGTTGCGGATGAGGTCCGAGCCAAGCTTGCTGGGTAAGTCTGGTTCATTAAGTTTAACGTAAGAGTCGTCAGAGGACGGAGATTAAAATGGCTAAGGAAAAGTTTGAACGTACAAAACCGCATGCGAACATCGGCACCATTGGTCACGTTGACCATGGCAAGACAACGCTGACTGCGGCAATCACCAAGTATTTTGGTGACTTCAAGGCGTATGATGAAATTGATGGTGCGCCAGAAGAGCGCGAGCGCGGGATCACGATCTCAACGGCGCACGTCGAGTATGAAACAGAAGGCCGTCACTACGCCCACGTTGATTGCCCTGGTCACGCCGACTATGTGAAAAACATGATCACGGGTGCTGCCCAGATGGACGGGGCGATCCTCGTTGTGAATGCTGCTGATGGCCCTATGCCACAGACCCGTGAGCACATCCTGCTTGCCCGTCAGGTTGGTGTGCCTGCTGTTGTTGTATTCCTGAACAAGGTCGATCAGGTTGACGATGAAGAGCTTCTCGAGCTTGTCGAAATGGAAGTGCGCGAGCTTCTGGACTCCTACGACTTCCCAGGTGACGATATTCCGATCATTGCCGGGTCAGCACTTGCTGCTCTTGAGGGTCGTGACAACAATATCGGCGAAGATAAAATCAAAGAGCTGATGGCGGCTGTAGACTCCTACATCCCAACGCCAGAGCGTCCGGTTGATCAGGCCTTCCTGATGCCTATCGAGGACGTTTTCTCAATCTCCGGTCGTGGTACAGTTGTAACGGGCCGTGTTGAGCGCGGTGTTGTGAATGTTGGTGACGAGCTTGAAATCGTTGGCATTAAAGATACCAAGAAGACGACCTGTACGGGCGTTGAAATGTTCCGCAAGCTGCTTGATCGCGGTGAAGCCGGTGACAATGTTGGTGTTCTGCTGCGCGGTATCGACCGTGAAGGCGTTGAGCGTGGTCAGGTTCTCTGCAAGCCGGGTTCCGTTAACCCGCATAAGAAGTTTGTTGCTGAAGCCTATATCCTGACCAAGGAAGAAGGCGGACGTCACACACCATTCTTCGACAACTATCGTCCTCAGTTCTATTTCCGGACGACAGACGTGACAGGTATCTGCACGCTGCCAGACGGTACAGAAATGGTCATGCCAGGTGACAATGTGAACCTGAATGTTGAGCTGATTGTGCCAATCGCCATGGAAGAGCGTCTTCGCTTCGCGATCCGTGAAGGTGGCCGTACAGTTGGTGCCGGTATCGTCGGCAAGATCATCGAGTAACTTTACTAACCCTGAGACGGGTCATGCTTTGGTAATGGCCCGTCTTTTTGACTCTAACAGAAGCATCAGAAAACGACATGCAACAGAATATCCGCATACGATTGAAAGCCTTTGATCATCGTGTTCTCGATGCTTCGGCAATCGAAATCGTGAACACCGCCAAACGTACCGGCGCGCAGGTGCGCGGGCCTATCCCGCTGCCAACGCATATCGACAAGTACACTGTTTTGCGGTCGCCACACGTAAACAAGAAAAGCCGCGAGCAATTCGAGATGCGCACACACAAGCGCATGCTCGATATCGTGGAGCCGACACCACAGACGATTGATGCGCTGATGAAGCTTGATCTTTCTGCCGGTGTTGATGTCGAAATCAAGCTCGGCGCTTAGGGAGCATACGAAAATGCGTACAGGTGTCATTGCAAAGAAGCTGGGGATGACCCGGATCTATCATGAAGACGGAACACACGTTCCTGTCACTGTCATGCACGTGGATGGCTGTCAGGTTGTTGCTCAGCGTACAGCTGAAGCTGACGGATATACTGCCGTCCAGCTTGGTGCCGGTCAGGCAAAAGTAAAGCGTGTCTCTAAAGCCATGCGTGGTCACTTTGCCAAGGCAAATGTAGAGCCAAAGCGCAAAGTTGTTGAATTCCGCGTCACGGACGACAATCTGGTTGAGGTTGGTGCCGAGATTTCTGCCGAGCATTACGTGCCTGGACAAAAGGTCGACGTGATCGGGACTTCGATCGGAAAGGGTTTTGCCGGTGCGATGAAGCGCCACAATTTTGGCGGTCTGCGCGCCTCTCACGGTGTGTCAATCTCACACCGTTCGCATGGTTCTACTGGTCAGTGTCAGGACCCTGGCAAGGTGTTCAAAGGCAAGAAAATGGCCGGCCACATGGGTGATGTGCGTGTAACAACGCAAAATCTCGAAATTGTCCGGACAGATGCAAAGCGTAATCTGGTTATGGTCAAGGGGGCTGTTCCTGGCTCCAAAGGTGGATGGGTGCTTATCAAGGATGCTGTGAAACGGCCTCTCCATGAAGACGCGCCAAAGCCTGCCGGCATTCGTGCCGCCGCTGCTGATGAGCCTGCCGACGCACCAGCCGGTGATTTTGTTGATGATATCGTTTTGATCGACGGCATCGGTGAGAAAACCGCTGAAGGTCTGCGCGCAGAAGGGATCGCAACACTGACGGCCCTGGTTGCCCTTTCTGCCGATGAACTGACGGCTCTTGAAGATAAGCTGGGCGTTACAGGCCAGGCCGAGCGTGAGGAATGGATCGTTCAGGCGAATGAGATGATTTCTGGTCAGGCGCCGCGCGCCAAAGTTGATCAGGAGTTGGCGGCAAAAGTGAAAGCCGACGCTAAAGAAGAGGGTGGCGAGTAATGCAAGTAGATGTTGTCACACTTTCTGCCGGCTCGAAGCAGGGCACAGTTGATCTGGACGAGACCATTTTCGGTCTTGAGCCACGAAAGGATATCCTCCATCGCATGGTCACATACCAGCTGGCCAAGCGTCAGCAGGGTACCCACAAAACCAAGGAACGCGGTGAAGTTGCTGGTTCCACCAAGAAGTTTGTTCGCCAGAAAGGCTCTGGCGGTGCACGTCACGGTAACCGCAAGGCCCCACAATTTGTTGGTGGCGGCAAGGCGCATGGTCCACGCGTTCGCAGTCATGCGATTTCTCTGCCGAAAAAAGTCCGTCGTCTGGCCATGAAGCACGCACTTTCTGCCAAGGCGTCAGCTTCAGAAATTATTGTTATTGATGATGCTGGCATGAGTGAAGTGAAAACCAAGCTTTTGCTGGGCTATTTCTCAAATCTTGGCCTTTCCAACGCGCTCGTTGTGGACAGTCAGGTTGATGAGAATTTCAAGAAATCCGCACAGAACATTCCGAATGTGGATGTGCTGCCGGTTGCGGGTGCCAATGTTTACGACATTCTGCGCCGCGACAAGCTTGTGCTGACAAAATCTGCGATTGAAGGGTTGGAGGCCCGCCTGAAATGAGCGAGCTGAAAGAACAATATTACGACACTATTGTCTCGCCGGTTATCACGGAGAAATCCACGATTGCCTCTGAGCACAATCAGGTTGTCTTCAAGGTTGCGATAGACGCGACCAAACCACAGATTGCCGAGGCCGTTGAGAAGCTGTTCAGCGTCAAGGTCAAGGCAGTCAACACCCTTGTCAATAAAGGCAAGAACAAGAAGTTTCGCGGCCGTCCTTACACGCGGTCAAACGTCAAGAAAGCAGTTGTCACTCTCGAAGAAGGCAATTCAATCGACATCACAACAGGTCTCTAGGGATCAGGAATAAAGATCATGGCGCTGAAAAAATTCAACCCGACATCTCCTGGCCGCCGCACGCTCGTGCTTGTGGACCGCAGCGAGCTGTGGAGTGGTCGACCAGAGAAGTCACTGACGGAAGGTCTTACTTCCAAGGGTGGCCGTAACAATACTGGCCGCATCACTGCCCGTCGTCGCGGGGGCGGTGCGAAGAAGCTGTACCGCAAAGTGGATTTCCGCCGGGCGAAAATGGATGTTGAAGCAACAGTCCTGCGTCTGGAATATGATCCTAACCGTACAGCTTTCATCGCGCTGGTTGAGTATGCTGATGGTCAGAAGTCCTACATTCTGGCACCGCAGCGCCTGCGCGAGGGTGACAAGGTTATTTCCGGTGAGCGCGTTGACGTGAAGCCTGGCAATACCATGCCGCTTAAAAACATTCCTGTCGGCACAATCATCCACAATATCGAGATGAAGCCTGGCAAGGGTGGGCAGATTGCGCGTTCAGCCGGCACCTATGCTCAACTGGTTGGGCGTGACGCAGGTTACGCACAGTTGCGGTTGCAGTCTGGTGAAGTGCGCATGGCGCAAGGCGAATGTCTTGCAACCATCGGTGCAGTATCCAATCCGGATCACGGCAATGTCAAAATCGGCAAAGCTGGCCGTACCCGCCATCTAGGCAAGCGCCCATCGGTTCGTGGTGTTGCCATGAACCCGATTGATCACCCGCATGGTGGTGGTGAGGGGCGTACCTCAGGTGGCCGTCATCCTGTTACACCTTGGGGCAAGCCGACCAAAGGTAAACGTACACGAAGCAACAAGGCGACTGACCGTCTGATTATCCGGTCTCGGCACGCCCGCAAGAAGAAGCGGTAGAGGTTAACTATGCCACGTTCAGTTTGGAAAGGTCCATTTGTTGACCGCTATGTCCTCAAGAAAGCAGAGGAATCACAGGGCGGTTCGCACAAGGGCGGTATCAAGACCTGGTCCCGTCGCTCGACCATTTTGCCACAATTCATTGGCCTGACATTCAATGTCTATAATGGACAGAAGTTTGTGCCTGTGCATGTGACGGAAGATATGGTTGGTCACAAGCTCGGTGAATTTTCACCAACCCGGACCTATTACGGTCACGGTGCAGACAAAAAAGCAAAGCGGAAGTAGGGGGCTATCATGGGACAGAAAGCTAATCCACGCCGCGTTGAAGACAATCAGGCTATGGCAAAATGCCGTATGCTGCGTACCAGCCCGCAAAAGCTGAATCTGGTAACGCAGTCTATTCGTGGCATGAAAGTTGAGAAGGCGCTCGCTGAGCTGGAGTTCTCCCGCAAGCGCATCGCCAATGATGTGAAGAAAGTGCTCGAGAGCGCGATCGCCAATGCAGAAAACAATCACGATTTGGATATCGATTCCCTTGTCGTGGATCAGGCATTTGTTGGAAAGAACCTTGTGATGAAACGCTGGCGCCCGCGTGCGCGTGGCCGTGCCGGCAAGATATTTAAGCCGTTCGCGGAAGTAACGATCATCGTCAAGGAAGTAGAGGAGACCGTCTAATGGGTCAGAAAGTAAACCCGATCGGTCTGCGTCTTGGCATCAACCGCACCTGGGACTCTCGCTGGTATGCTGGCAAGGAAGCCTATGGCGATCTGCTGCATGAAGACCTGCGCATCCGTAAGTTTTTGCACAAGCGCCTGAACGCTGCCGGTATTGCGCGCATCGTGATTGAGCGTCCGCACAAGAAGTGCCGTGTTACTATTTACACAGCGCGTCCTGGTGTTGTGATCGGCAAGAAGGGTGCAGATATCGAGAAGCTGCGTCAGGATCTGATGAAATTTACATCGTCAGAAACTGTTCTGAACATCGTTGAAATCCGCAAGCCGGAAATTGATGCGACACTGGTTGCCGAGAATATTGCCCAGCAGCTTGAACGCCGTGTTGCTTTCCGTCGCGCCATGAAACGCGCGATGCAGACAGCCCTGCGCATGGGTGCGCTTGGCATCCGGATCAATGTGTCCGGTCGTCTTGGCGGCGCAGAGATTGCGCGGATGGAATGGTATCGTGAGGGCCGTGTGCCGCTGCATACGCTCCGTGCTGATATTGATTATGGTGTTGCGACGGCACGCACAACATACGGGGCCATTGGTATCAAGGTCTGGATCTTTAAAGGCGAGATCATGGAGCACGATCCAATGGGACAGGAAAAACGCATGACAGACACCCAGACGGGTGGCGGGTCATCTTCCGGTGGGCGTCGCGAACGCGACAACAAGCGCCCCGCATCGGCAACGGCGTAGCAAGTTTGGAGATCTGACAGATGTTACAGCCAAAGAAAACCAAGTATCGCAAGATGCACAAGGGTCGTATCAAGGGTAATGCCAAAGGCGGCACAACCTTGACATTCGGCTCCTTCGGCCTCAAGGCGACCGAGCCTGAGCGTGTTACGGCACGGCAGATCGAAGCGACACGTCGGGCAATCACACGCTACATGAAGCGGTCAGGGCGTGTGTGGATACGCATTTTCCCGGATGTTCCTGTTTCAAAGAAACCTACCGAAGTCCGTATGGGTAAAGGTAAGGGGTCCGTTGAATACTGGGCTGCCAGAGTGAAGCCAGGCCGGATCATGTTTGAAATTGATGGTGTGCCGGAAGACGTGGCGCGTCGTGCCCTGGAGCTTGGCGCGGCCAAACTGCCGGTCAAGACACGCATCGTGAAACGGATTGGTGAATAGGAGCGAGAGATGAAAGATTCTGACGTCATATATCCTGATCAAGTCCGCTCCATGACTGCGGATGAATTGCAGGACAAATTGCTCCTTCTGAAGAAAGAGCAGTTCAATTTCCGTTTCCAGAAGGCATCCGGCCAACTGGAAGCAACAGCCAAGATCGCTAAAAACCGGCGCAATATTGCACGTATCAAGACTATTCTGCAGGAAAAGCGGAATGAGTCTTCGCAGAACCAGGAATAAGAATATGCCAAAGCGGATCATGCAGGGGACAGTGGTGAGCGACAAGACGGACAAGACCGTCGTTGTCAATATCGAGCGTAAATATACGCACCCGATGCTCAAGAAAACCGTCCGTCGCTCAAAGCGCTATCAGGCGCATGATGAGGCCAACAAATACAAGGAAGGTGACCTGGTCATCATCCAGGAATGTCCACCAAGGTCCAAGACCAAAAGGTGGGAAGTAATTGGAGATGGCAACAAGGGCTAACCTTTGCGCCGATTGATAACGAACTGTCCCTGTCGGGGGCAGATTTAAGGAGGGTCATCATATGATCCAGATGCAGACAAATTTGGACGTGGCGGATAATTCAGGCGCCAAGCGTGTTCAGTGCATCAAGGTGCTGGGCGGCTCGAAGCGGAAATATGCTTCCGTTGGCGACATCATTGTCGTGTCCGTCAAGGAAGCCATGCCGCGTGGTCGCGTTAAAAAAGGCCAGGTCATGAAGGCGGTCGTTGTGCGTACAGCCAAGGACATCAAGCGTCGTGACGGATCGGTTATCCGGTTCGATAACAATGCTGCGGTTCTGATTAACAATAACAAGGAGCCAATAGGTACACGTATCTTTGGCCCGGTCACGCGTGAGCTTCGTGCTGCAAAGCATATGAAGATTGTCTCGCTGGCACCAGAAGTGCTGTAGGAGGACGATATGGCTGCCAAGATTAAAAAAGGTGACACCGTCGTTATCCTCTCCGGCAAGGACAAGGGACGTGAAGGTGAAGTACTTTCTGTCAGGCCAAAGGAAGACCGTGTGCTCGTGCAGGGGATCAACATGATCGCGCGCCACACGAAACCTTCTCAGGCGCAATCAGGGGGTATTATCCGCAAGGAAGCACCACTCCACATTTCCAATGTGGCTGTGAAAGATCCGACAACCGGCAAGCCGGCCCGGATTGGGTTCAAAATTCAGGAAGACGGCAAAAAAGTCCGTTTCGCGAAAGGATCAGGCGAGGTTCTCGATGGCTGAAGCTGAGACATATATTCCGCGCTTGAAGCAGCGCTATACGGATGAAATCCGTCAGAAGATGCAGGAGCAGTTCTCCTATTCAAACCCGATGATGGTCCCCAAGCTGGACAAGGTTGTCATCAATATGGGTGTTGGCGATGCGGTGAATGATCGCAAAAGCGTCGACAAGGCTTATGAAGAGCTGACTGTTATTGCGGGCCAGAAACCTGTCATCACGAAAGCCAAGAAATCCATTGCCGGTTTCAAGGTGCGTGAAGAAATGGCGCTGGGCGTCAAGGTTACCCTGCGCAAGCATCGCATGTACGAATTTCTTGACCGTCTTGTCACGATTGCCCTGCCACGGGTGCGTGACTTCCGCGGCCTCAAGGCAAAAAGTTTCGACGGACGTGGCAATTACGCCATGGGCCTGAAAGAACACATCGTGTTTCCTGAAATCGACTACGACAAGGTCGATCAGGTTCGCGGCATGGACATCATTGTCTGCACGACTGCACCGACTGATGAGGAGGCCCGTGCCCTTCTCAAAGAATTCAACTTTCCCTTCCGCAACTAGGTCAGGTCTGATCATGGAAACCGGCTTAACGGAGATTTTAAATGGCTAAAAAAGGAATGGTTGAACGCGATCTCAAGAGACAGCGTTTGGCTAAAAAATACGAAAGCAAAAGGGCACGTCTTCGGGCCATCATCAGGGATGAAAGTTCATCTCCTGAGGATAAGTTCAAGGCGTCCCTGAAACTGGCTGAATTGCCACGTAATTCTGCACCGGTGCGTATTCGTAACCGTTGTCAGGTTACAGGTCGTCCGCGCGGTTATTACCGTAAACTGAAAATGTCCCGCATTGCATTGCGTGAACTTGGTTCACAAGGCCTGATTCCAGGCCTCGTGAAGTCAAGCTGGTAAGGGAGGCACTGATTATATGTCTGTCAATGATCCGATAGGTGATATGCTGACCCGCATCCGTAATGCGCAAATGCGCGGTCACAAAGTGGCAATCTCGCCAGCCTCCAAAGCCCGTGGATGGGTCCTGGATGTGCTTGAGCGCGAAGGCTACATTCGTGGATATTCACGTGTTGAAGAGCTCAATAACAAGGCCCGATTTGAAATCGAGCTGAAGTATTTTGATGGCGCACCGGTTATTCAGCGCATCAAGCGCGTGTCCAAGCCGGGCCGTCGTGTGTACTCAGCCGTGAGTGATATCCCGCCGGTCCAGAATGGTCTCGGCATCTCCATTCTCTCCACGTCGAAAGGCATCATGTCAGATGCGCTCGCGCGTGAGCAGAATGTTGGCGGTGAAATTATTTGCCAGGTTTACTAACCGGGTAATAAAGACAAGGAACGGGAGGCTTTTGAAATGTCTCGCATAGGAAAAAAACCGGTCGCAGTGCCAAGTGGCGCAGAGGTTTCTGTGAATGGCCAGACGGTCAAGGCCAAGGGTCCGAAGGGCGAACTGGAGTTCGTCGTCACTGATCTTTGTGCTGTCGCCATGACAGATGACGGTATTGAAGTGACGCCGGTCAACAAGACCAAGGTGGCGCGCTCATTGTGGGGCATGTCCCGCACAATGGTATCCAATATCTGTGAAGGGGTGACATCTGGCTTTACCAAGAACCTTCAGCTGGAAGGGGTTGGCTACCGGGCACAGATGAAGGGCAAACAGCTTGTTCTGGCGCTTGGATACAGTCATGATGTTGAGTTCGATATTCCAGAAGGGATAGAGATCAAGACGCCGAAGCCAACTGAAATTGAGATCAGTGGTATCGACAAGCAGAAGGTCGGCCAGACAGCGGCTGTCATTCGGTCATTCAGACCGCCTGAGCCATACAAGGGTAAAGGCGTGAAATACCAGGGCGAATATATTTTCCGCAAGGAAGGCAAGAAGAAGTAGGGCTGCTTTCAGCGCTGACTTCGAGGATAGGTCAATGTCTAAATCTATATTACAAAGAACGAAAGAGCGCGCTGGTCGCACACGTTCGCGACTTGCAAGGGTCGGCAAAGGGCGTCCGCGTCTTTCTGTGCACAGATCGTCAAAGAATATTTCTGTTCAGATCATTGATGATCGCAACAGCAAGACCATTGCGTCCGCCTCCACACTGGAGAAAGACTTTCGGTCAGATACACCAAAGGGTTCTGACACCGATGCAGCATCCGCGATTGGCAAACTGATTGCCGAACGCGCGTTGAAAGCAGGTGTTGAACAGGTTATCTTTGACCGTGGTGGTTACATTTATCATGGCCGCGTGAAAGCGCTGGCTGAAGCGGCCCGTGACGGCGGCCTGAAGTTTTAGGAGACGAATATGGCACGCGAAGGCAATAAGGGCAGAGGCCGCAACCGGGATCGCGAGGAAGATCGTGATGAATTTGTAGATCGTCTCGTTGCGATCAACCGCGTGGCCAAAGTGGTCAAGGGCGGTAAGAATTTCGGTTTTGCCGCGCTCGTCGTGGTCGGTGATCAAAAAGGCCGCGTTGGTTTTGGCAAGGGCAAGGCCCGCGAAGTCCCAGAGGCAATCCGCAAGGCATCTCAGGAAGCCAAGCGTAATCTCGTGCGGGTGCCGTTGCGTGAAGGACGTACTCTTCACCATGATGCAGAAGGCCGTCACGGTGCCGGGAAAGTTGTGCTCCGCACAGCCCCTCCAGGGACAGGCGTTATTGCTGGTGGTCCGATGCGGGCGGTTTTTGAATCTCTCGGGATTCAGGATATTGTTGCCAAGTCTATCGGCACATCCAATCCATATAATATGGTTCGGGCAACAGTTGATGCCCTGAAAAACCAGAGCAACCCGCGTGCCGTTGCTGCACGTCGCGGTCTGAAAGTTTCTGACATTATTGGTCGCCGTGCTGAGGCCCAGCAGGATGCCTCAACGGTTGACGTTGCCTGAGGCTGAGGGAGTTTATCATGGCTGAGAAGAAAACCATCACAGTACGCCAGACCGGCAGTCCGATTCGTCGGCCGCAGGATCAGCGTGCAACACTCGTCGGGCTTGGTCTCAACAAGATTGGCCGCGAGCGTGAGCTGGAAGATACACCATCGATCCGTGGCATGATTCACAAGGTTCGTCACATGGTGGAGATTGTAGAGAAGTAAGCCGGCACGGTGTCGGTTTAACAGGCGAGGCGGAGCCAGACAGGTAAACCGTCGCAAGTCGAGAGGAAGATCATGAAACTCAACGAATTATCAGACAATTCAGGTGCCCGTAAGCCACGCAAGCGGGTTGGACGCGGTGTTGGTTCCGGCACAGGCAAGACAGCCGGTCGCGGTGTGAAGGGGCAGAAGTCCCGTTCAGGTGTTGCGATCAAGGGGTTTGAGGGCGGCCAGATGCCGATCCACATGCGCTTGCCAAAGCGCGGCTTCAACAAGCCTAATCGTGCAAAATATGCGGAGCTGAATCTTGGGCGTCTGCAACAGGCGATCGACGCAAAAAAAATCGATGCAGGATCAAAAATTGATGCTGCCGCGCTGGTGACAGCCGGTGTTCTCAACAAGGCCTATGATGGCGTGCGTCTTCTTGGACGTGGTGATTTGACAGCCAAGGTTGAGCTGGAAGTCGCTTATGCAACATCATCTGCCCGTGAAGCGGTTGAAAAGGCTGGCGGTTCCGTCAGCATGACCCGTCCTGAAAAGTCAGAGGGGTAAGAGTTTTGCTCTGTGGTATTGCAGGGTTGCAGTTCGCTGCCAGCAACGCCACATGACCATCTCAGTCTTAGCCTAATTTTCCAGGACATATTTCCGCCATGACATCAGCCGCCGAACAGTTTGCTTCCAACATGTCCCTCAGCTCATTTGCGAAGGCAGATGAGCTCAAAAAAAGACTGCTGTTTGCCCTCGGTGCCTTGGTGGTTTATCGCCTCGGCACTTATATCCCTATTCCTGGTGTGAACGCAGAAGTGTTCGCGCAGGCTTTTGGTGACCAGAGCGGCGGTCTGCTCGGCACCTTCAATCTCTTTGCGGGTGGTGCTGTTGAGCGGATGGCGATTTTCGCACTCAATATCATGCCGTATATCTCTGCTTCCATTATCATGCAGATGATGGCCGCCATCATTCCGTCGCTTGAAGCGATCAAGAAGGAAGGTGAGCAGGGGCGTCAACAGATCAACAAATACACACGTTATCTCACGGTAGTGCTGGCTGCCCTGCAGGGCCTTTTCATCGCGCAAACTCTGATGGCGCCGGGCGCCGATGGACAGACAGCCGCCATCAATCCGGGCATTTTCTTCCTGTTTACAACAACAGTCACGCTTGTCGGCGGGGTCATGTTCCTGTTGTGGCTCGGCGAGCAGATTACGTCACGCGGCATCGGGAATGGCGTTTCGCTGATCATTTTTTCCGGTATCGTGGCTGAACTGCCGCGCGCACTGGCAGGGATGTTCTCTCAGGCGCGCACAGGCGTGCTGCCAGTTGGCGTTTTGCTCGTGGTTGGGGTCATGGCCATCGCATTGATTGCTTTTGTCGTCTTCATCGAGCGATCACAGCGGCGGCTTCTTGTGCAATATCCACGTCGCCAGCAGGGTAACCGCATGGTGCAGGGGGAGAAATCCCACTTGCCGCTCAAGCTCAACACAGCCGGTGTTATCCCGCCAATTTTTGCTTCATCGCTGCTTTTCCTGCCGGCGACTGCAGTCGGTGCTGTTGGCGAAGACGCGCCAACCTGGCTTTCCGATCTGGCCAGCACGTTCTATCCGGGCCAACTCGCTTACATGCTGACTTATGCCGTCGGGATCATTTTCTTCTGCTTTCTTTACACATCCATCGTCTTCAATCCGTCAGACACCGCTGATAATCTGAAAAAGTATGGCGGCTATATTCAGGGCTATCGCCCGGGCGCGCGGACGGCAGATTATATCGATTTCGTGTTGACACGTCTGACGGTGATTGGGGCAGCTTACCTGACTTTTGTCTGTCTCTTGCCGGAACTCTTGCGCAGCCAGGTGTCGGGCATTCCGGTTTATCTTGGCGGGACGTCACTTCTGATTGTGGTGACCGTGACCCTCGATACAGTGCAGCAGATACAGGGGCATCTCCTCGCCCAGCAATATGAGAGCCTCATCAAGAAGTCCAAGCTCAGAGGAGGGCGCCGATGATCCTGATTTTTCTGGGGCCTCCAGGTGCCGGCAAAGGCACGCAGGCAAAACTGATCTCCGAGAAATTTGACATTCCGCAACTCTCGACTGGTGACATGCTGCGCAGTGCTGTTGCAGCCCAGACAGAGATCGGAAAAAAAGCCAAAGCTGTCATGGATGCAGGCAACCTCGTATCTGACGAAATTGTTGCCGGTATCGTTTCTGACCGGATTGAGGAAGATGACTGTAAGCCGGGTTTTCTGCTTGATGGCTTTCCACGCACGGTGGTGCAGGCAGAAATGCTTGATAAGATTCTCGCAGGTAAAGGGCGTCAGCTCGACGTGGTCTTGGAACTCAAGGTTGATGAGGAGGCGCTGGTTGAGCGCCTGAATACCCGCATTGAAGAAACAAAAGCTGCGGGCTTGGAAGTGCGCGCTGACGACAATGAAGAAACCTTCCGTCACCGGCTTGGCGTGTATCACGAACAGACCGCCCCGTTGATCCCGTATTATCAGGACAAAGGGTTGTTGAAGGAAGTAAATGGCATGGCTTCGATCGACGCTGTTTCAGCTGAGATTGATGGTATTTTCAAGGAACTGGAAAAGGCATAAAATTCGCTGATTCCAGCTTGAATTGAGTTGACGGGCGCGGTGCGATAGCTATAGAAACCGCATTTCGCCCAAACGTAACATGCGTGGCCTTGTGGCTGCGGAAAATTGGGAAAATCTCCTGACAGGGAGATCTATCGAGAAGAGGTATAGACGTGGCCCGTATCGCTGGTGTGAACATTCCAACGGCCAAACGTGTGCCAATCGCGTTGACATATATTCACGGGATTGGGGCAACCAAGGCTAATGAAATCTGTGATGTTGTGGGGATTGATTCTTCCCGCCGCGTCCACGAATTGTCTGATTCGGAAGTGCTGAGAATTCGCGAAACGATTGACGAAAAATATGTTGTTGAAGGTGATCTTCGTCGGGAAGTTGCCGTCAACATCAAGCGATTGATGGACCTTGGCTGTTATCGCGGCCTGCGTCATCGTCGCCATCTGCCAGTGCGCGGCCAGCGTACACACACAAACGCCCGCACACGCAAGGGCCCGGCGCGCCCGATTGCCGGCAAGAAGAAGTAAGAGGGTATTATGGCCAAGGCACCTCAGGCGCGCGTTCGCCGCAGAGAGAAAAAAAATATTGTTAACGGCGTCGTTCACGTGAACGCCTCCTTCAACAACACAGTTGTTACTATTACTGATGAGCAGGGCAATGCAGTTGCCTGGTCTACATCAGGTCACATGGGCTTTCGCGGCTCACGTAAGTCCACCCCATTTGCTGCCCAGATGGCTGCTGAAGATGCTGCCAAGAAGGCAATGGAACACGGGCTGAAGAATGTTGACGTCCTTGTACGCGGTCCGGGTTCCGGTCGCGAAAGTGCGTTGCGCGCCTTGCAGGCAGCCGGTCTGACCGTCACGACAATTCGTGATGTTACGCCGATCCCGCATAATGGCTGTCGTCCGCGCAAGCGTCGTCGCGTCTGATTGATTGAATGCCTGCCTGATGCAGGCAAGGGGAGTGACTGCTTCCCATTTTTTGAAACCTGAAAACGCCCGTCAGGGTATATCGGAGTTGAATGTGCTGGAAAAAAACTGGCAGGAACTTATCCGCCCAAACAAACTTGATGTCGAGGCAAGCTACGACCCGTCCCGTAAGGCAACTATTATTGCACAGCCGCTGGAGCGTGGATTTGGTCTGACACTTGGTAACGCGCTGCGCCGCGTTTTGATGTCATCGCTGCAGGGTAGTGCTGTTACCTCAATCCATATTGATGGCGTTGTGCACGAGTTTTCCTCTATTCCAGGTGTCCGGGAAGACGTGACTATTCTCGTCCTGAACATCAAGCAGGTCGCCTTGCGGATGCATGTTGAAGGCCCGAAGCGTATCACATTGCACAAGGTTGGCCCTGGTGTTGTGACGGCTGGTGACATTCAGGAAACAGCTGACATTGAAATCCTCAACAAGGATCATGTTATCTGTACACTGGATGAAGGCGCGGAGCTGCGTATGGAACTGACTGTTCAGACTGGCAAAGGATATGTGCCGGCTGATCGTAACCGTCCAGATGATGCGCCTATTGGTCTTATCCCTGTGGACAGCCTGTACAGCCCGGTTCGCCGTGTTGCGTACAAGGTCGAGAATACACGCGAAGGTCAGGTTCTCGACTATGACCGTCTCGCACTTGAAATCGAAACAGACGGGTCAGTCACGCCGGAAGATGCTGCGGCTTATGCTTCACGTATTCTGCAGGACCAGCTTCAGATATTCGTCAATTTTGACGAGCCTGAGAAGGACTCCAAGGAAAGCGCTGAGGAAGAGCTACTCTTCAACGCTGCGCTTCTGCGCAAGGTTGATGAGCTTGAGCTTTCCGTGCGTTCTGCCAACTGCCTGAAGAACGACAATATCGTTTACATTGGTGATCTTATCCAGAAGACGGAAGCTGAAATGCTACGCACGCCAAACTTTGGCCGGAAGTCCCTGAATGAAATCAAGGAAGTTCTGGCTCAGCTTGGTCTGCATCTCGGCATGGATGTGCCTGACTGGCCACCGGAAAATATTGAAGAACTAGCAAAAAAATATGAGGACCAGCATCATCAAAGCTGATGCATCCCAAGGAGATTGAGTCATGCGCCACGGTTTTGCGCACCGCCAACTGAACAGAACTGCCAGCCATCGTCGCGCGATGTTTGCCAATATGGCCGCATCCCTGATCAAGCATGAGCAGATCAAGACAACTCTGCCCAAGGCCAAAGAACTGCGTCCTTATGTTGAGAAACTGGTGACCCTGGCAAAGCGCGGAGATCTCCATGCGCGTCGTCAGGCCATTTCTCAGATTCGCGACAAGGATATGGTCAAGAAACTGTTTGAGACTATTGGTCCGCGTTACGAAGAGCGCCCTGGTGGCTACATCCGTATCATGAAGGCCGGTTTCCGATATGGCGATAATGCGCCTGTGGCTGTGATCGAGTTTGTCGACCGTGACGAGAGCGCCAAAGGCCTCGATTCTGGTCCGACCATGCTGGATGATGACGACGATATGGAAGAATAGACTTTCTTCAGGTCACAAAAAATTCAGGGCGGCTCTTATTCAAGGAGGGCCGCTTTTTTTCTATATATGAGTCATCGCTCAATTCGTATCGACTTTAAGAAAAGTGAGTAAGGTCATGAAAAAACTTGTCATTTCCGTGATTCTGGTAGCTACCACATTGGTGTTTTCGCCTGCCAGTGCGCAACTGGCCCCGCGCAATGATCTGGAATTGCGCGCCAGTTATGCATCCTCTGTGCGCAAAGCCTCACCTGCTGTCGTCAACATCTACACCAAAGGCGTGGTGCGCACGCAAGCCCGCAGCGCTTTTCGCGACCCGTTTTTTGATCAGTTCTTCAATCGTGGATTTGGCGGCATGACGCGCGAACGCGTTCAGAGTTCTCTGGGCTCCGGTGTGATCGTCCAGCCTGACGGTGTCATCGTCACCAATAATCACGTCATCGAAGGCATGAGCGAAATCAAGGTCGTCCTGACAGACAGGCGGGAATTTGAAGCCGAGCTTTTGCTGGCAGACCCGCAAACGGACCTCGCCATTCTGAAGATTGAGGCAGAGGACGAATTACCGTTCCTGACTTTTACGGATTCAGATGCTGCCGAAGTTGGGGATATCGTTCTGGCTATCGGCAATCCCTTTGGTGTCGGCCAGACAGTGACCAGCGGCATCGTATCTGCTCTGGCAAGAACGCAGGTGAATGTCTCCGATTTCCAGTTTTTTATCCAGACGGATGCCGCCATCAATCCGGGTAACTCCGGCGGGGCGCTTGTTGATGTGGACGGCAATTTGATGGGCGTTAATACGGCCATCTATTCCCGCTCCGGTGGGTCGAATGGTATCGGCTTCGCCATTCCCGGCAATCTTGTGAGGCAGGTCGTAAACTCTGCTGTGAATGGCGGGCAAATGATCCGTCGTCCCTGGATCGGGGCATCTACGGAAACCGTCACTGCCAATCTCGCTCTTGCGCTGGAGTTGAGCCGCCCGGGTGGCGCGCTGGTCAACGAAGTTTATCCCGGCGGGCCGGCAGACCGTGCCGGTCTGCGTGAGGGGGACGTCATCACCATGATTGAGGACAAAGATATCTTTGATTCCGAGTCCCTTCGGTACCGTGTGGCAACACGGCCAGAAAATGAAACCGTCACGGTTCGCGCAGTGCGCAACGGACGCGAGCGTAATTACGCCGTGCCCTTGAGCCTGCCACCTGAAATTCCGGCGCGCAACGAGACGGTCATCGGCGGGCAGAATCCTTTCGCCGGATTGAAGATTGCCAATCTCTCACCAGCCCTGAACTTCGAACTCGGGCGTACCTATACGGATGAAGGTGTTATCATTGTTGATACGTCCCAGTCACGTTTTGCCAGTCGTTTCGGGTTCCGGAACAGCTACAAGATACTGTCAGTCAATGGTGTTGATATAAAATCTGTTGATGATCTTGTCAGCGTCGCCGGGCAGGGTGGGCGTAGCTGGACAATCCGCACCCAGAACACGCGCGGGCAGGTCTCGACACTGCAATACCGGGGCTGACATTGGCTGACCTGTTTCAGTCTGCTGGCATGGAGGCATCTGCGCCGCATCCGTTGGCGGACAGGCTCAGGCCGCGAACGCTGGAAGAAGTTGTGGGCCAAAACCACATTCTGGGGGAGGGCAAACCTCTCAGCCGAATGCTGGCAGCGGGAAGACTGTCATCAATAATATTGTGGGGCCCGCCGGGCGTTGGCAAGACGACCATTGCCCGGCTCATGGCGGATAAGGCGGAGCTTGAGTTCCATCAGATTTCGGCAATTTTTTCCGGCGTGGCAGATTTGCGGAAGGTCTTTGACCTGGCCGAGGCCCGCCGCGCCACTGGCCGCGGGACACTGCTTTTTGTAGATGAGATTCATCGGTTTAACCGGTCGCAACAGGACAGTTTCCTGCCCCATGTGGAAAGCGGTCTTGTAACCCTGATCGGCGCGACCACCGAAAACCCCTCTTTTGAGTTGAACGCAGCTTTGCTGTCGCGCACGCAAGTGCTGACCTTGAACCGGCTTGATGATGCTGCCCTGGAGGAATTGCTGCACCGTGCCGAGGAGGTCGAAGGCAGAAATCTGTCGTTAACGCCTGAGGCAAGATCGGCCTTGAAAGCCATGGCCGACGGTGATGGACGGTTTGTGTTAAATCTGGTTGAAGAGGTTCTAACCCATAAAGCCGATTCAAATCTTAGCCCTGCGGAACTTGCCCAGTTTGTCCAACGTCGTGCGCCCGTTTATGACAAGGCGCAAGAGGGGCATTATAATCTCATCAGTGCCCTTCATAAATCAATTCGCGGCTCGGACCCTGATGCGGCACTATACTGGCTTGCCCGGATGCTGGTTGCTGGCGAAGATCCGCTGTATCTGGCAAGGCGTCTTGTGCGAATGGCCAGTGAGGACATTGGGCTGGCTGACCCGCAGGCTCTTCAGATATGTCTTTCTGCCAGGGAGGCGTATGATTTTCTCGGAAGTCCGGAAGGGGAACTCGCTTTGGCACAGGCAACTCTTTATCTTGCTACGGCACCTAAATCGAACGCTGTTTATACAGCATATAAGAGCGCCATTTCCGCTGCGAAGCAGACCGGGTCCTTAATGCCACCGGTTCATGCGGTAAACGCGCCAACGAAACTTATGAGAGAATTGGGGTATTCGGACGGATATATCTATGATCATGATGCGCCTGATGCTTTTGCGGGGCTCGATTATTTCCCCCCGGAGATGGCACGGGAAGAATTTTATGGGCCGGTGCCAAGAGGGTTTGAAAAAGAAATTCGCAAACGGCTGGATTTCTGGACGAGCCGTCGAGATGTGAAAGATAGCTCAACATGACTGATCTTTCTCAATACAAGTTTCTCGCGCTTGGTCTGTTCCTCGTGTTTTTTCTGGTTGCGGAACGATTGATGCCGGTCGCGCGGGCAGGCAAAGGTCGGCAACGGTTGTTTGTCAACGCAGGTCTTTGGGCATCGGTTTTGCCGGTATCTGCCCTGTTCGTTGTACCGCTTAGTCTTTGGGCGTCTGGCAACCCCTTATGGCAGCGCCCTGACTGGTGGAGTGGCTGGTCTGGATTGCTTATTGATCTGCTTATTCTGGATTTGTGGATTTACTGGATGCACCGTGGGTTCCATGAAGTTCCAGTCTTGTGGCGCTTTCATGAAATCCATCATCGTGATGAGACATTGGATGCAAGTTCTGCGGTTCGCTTCCATTTCGGTGAAGTTATGATCTCAGCGTCAGTGCGCCTGTTCGTCATCATCGCACTGGCGGTACCATTTTCAAGTGTCATACTGTTCGAGACTGTTGCAGCGCTCGCCGCCATTTTTCAGCACTCGAATGTGCGCTTGCCGCGTTTTCTTGAACGTGCGCTTAGCTGGGTTATTGTCACGCCATCCATTCACTGGATACATCATCATGTGACAAAGGAAGATACCAACTCCAATTACTGCAATATCTTCAGCTGGTGGGATCTTCTCTTCCGCACACGCAGTACAACCGTCAGAACATCCGATATGCCAATCGGACTTGATTATACCAAAGACCTGTCATTGGTGAACTTGTGGCTCCAACCCTTCAGAAAACGGGAACACTGAATGCGTGACCTTACCTTATGGCTTGCTGTTGCCGCCGGTGGCAGTATCGGTGCGACAATGCGATATGCGGTCTCATTGATCTCGGCACGGGCTATCGGTGTTGCATTTCCGTGGAATACATTATTTGTCAATATTACAGGGTCTTTCGCGATGGGTGTGTTGACAGCCTGGCTGCTGTCGAAGAACCCGGAGAGTGAGAACCTGAAAGCATTCTGGGCAATCGGTGTCTTGGGGGCCTTTACAACCTTTTCGGCTTTTTCTCTGGATATCGTGAACATGGTTGAGCGTAAAGCATATGCAGCAGCAGGCGGATATCTTATGGCCTCTGTAATGATGTCCATTACAGCGCTCGTTTGTGGACTGATTATAGGAAGGGCTGTGCTATGACTGGTGTCAGGATGATAGAGGTCAAGGCTGCAGACAGTGAAATGCGGCTTGACCGGTGGTTTAGGCAACACTTCCCGCAAGTGCGCCACGGCGACCTGGAGAAGATGCTGCGCAAGGGCAATATCCGTGTTGATGGTGCAAAGGTAAAAGCCAATCACCGCCTCGCTACCGGTGAGACCGTCAGGGTACCGCCAGTACCTGAAAGGGATGCCGCACCAATACAAAAGTCAGAACAGCACATCTCGTCTGACGATCGCGCGTTCATGGAATCACTTGTGATCTACCGCGACCGGCACGTACTTGCGTTGAACAAACCATTTGGCATTGCCGTTCAGGGGGGCGCACGCACAAGCCGCCATATAGATGGTCTGCTTGACGCGCTTGCCGAAAACGGGGAGCGCCCGCGTCTTGTGCATCGCCTTGACCGTGACACAGGGGGGCTGTTGATATTGGGCCGGACGCGCAAAGCAGCGGCATTTCTCTCTGAAGCGTTTCAGCGCCATCAGGTACAGAAAGAATACTGGGCTCTATGCGCCGGGATGCCGCACCCGATGGAAGGAACAATTGACCTACCCATCGCGAAGAAAATGGTTCGTATCGGGGTGGATGAGCAGGAGCGAATGGTTGCTGCCGACGGTGAGGAAGCCCGCAAGGCCTTTACGGATTATCAGGTGGTTGAGGAAGCTGGCGGCAAGGCCTGCTTTCTGGCGTTACGTCCGCTTACAGGGCGAACGCATCAGTTGCGAGTGCATTGCGCCGCCATGGGGCATCCGATTGTCGGGGACGGAAAATATGGCGGTGTGCGTGCGCGCCTTGAGGGGGTTTCTCCTAAAATGCATTTGGCTTGCCGTGCCATGGTTTTCCCGAATCCTGCCGGTGGCCGTCCGCTTAATCTCAGGGCAGGATTGACAGGCCATATGGCAAAATCTTGGCAGTTCTTCAATTTCAGTAACGAGCCGGAAATCATCTGGCCGGAGCTGCGCTGATGGAGGCGCCGACATATCCAAGGAAGTTCTTCAAGGAAGCATCTGCTGCGCACACGGAATCTGGGTGGCAAGTCTTGCTGGATGGTCGCCCGGCCCGGACGCCTGGCAGAAACCTGCTGGCAACAGAGTCACAACAACTTGCACAAGCCATGGCGGAAGAATGGAATGAGCTGACTGATGAAATAAACCCTTACCTGATGCCGTTATCGCGTTGCCGAATGGTGGTTCTTGATCAAGCACAAACTGATGCGCAAAAATGGCATGAGATCATCATTGATTATCTTTGTTCGGATCTTCTCTGCTACAGGGCAACGCACCCGTCTGATTTGATCGACAGACAGGAACAGCATTGGGGGCCATTTCTACACTGGTTCTCGGAACAGACAGGCCGCAAACTGTCAGTGACCAGTGGTATCATATCTATCGCCCAGCCAGCAGAAACGGTTGAGAGTGTTCGGAAGATGATAATTGGGCTTGATGCTGATGTTCTGTCCTGTCTGGCGGCAGCGACACAGATAACCGGCTCTGCCGTCCTTGCTCTGTCATTATGGAAAAGAGCAGAGCAGCCACAGGTTATATTTGAAGCCAGTCGGCTGGATGAAATCTATCAGGCAGAAAAATGGGGTATAGATACTGAAGCGCAGGAAAATGAAAATCGCTTGCGTGCAGATTTCCTCAGTATCGCAACCTATCTGAGACTGACTCAGTCAGACACTTGAGCGTCACGCCATTCGCGGTAGTTTATCCGTGCGCCATTTTTGGCATATTCTGGTGTACACATTTCAACAATCAGGTCTGCCACTTCATCCGGATGGGGCAGCGTCTCCGGGTCTTCCCCCGGCATGGCTTTTGCCCGCATGGAAGTGCGGGTGGCCCCAGGATTGAGAATGTTCGCGTTGATCGTCGAGTTTTCAATCTCGTTGGCATAGGTTTTCGCCAGTGCCTCAAGGCCAGCCTTGGACACAGTATAAGCCCCCCAGAATGGTTTGAAACTCTCGGTCGTGCCTGTGGAAACATAGACAACACGCCCGGCGTCAGATTGCCGGAGTAACGGATCCAGCACTTTGGTCAGATGCCAGTTCGCGGTCAGATTGATCGCGAGCAGGCCGTTCCAGATTTTTGCATCAACATCCGTGATCGGCGTCAGATCATTCAGAGCTCCCGCATTGGCAACGAAAATGTCCAGTTTGCCAAACCGCTGATCGAGGGCCGGAGCCAACTGTTCGATAGCCTCGCCATTGGTGAGGTCAACGGGAATCAGTGTCGCCGTGCCGCCAAGTGACTTGATATCGTCATCCAGTTCTTCCAATGCGCCGGTGGTCCGGGCCATGGCGATTACATGTGCACCAGCCTTGGCAAGAGAAAGTGCAGCACTGCGTCCGATGCCGCGTGATGCACCTGTCACAAGGGCATGACGCCCGCTCAAATCATGTGTCTTTATCATGTTTGTTGCCTAGCAGAAGTCCCGTCAGGCTGGCACCCCCTCGTTACAGTTTGAGCAGGGTTTGCCCGGCTTAAAGACAGGCCTTGATGCGCTCAGCCAGCTTCTGCAGGGTAACCGGATCAGCTTGACCATTACCGCTACTATCGGCGTGGGGCTTCATATTGGCGTTCTGCCAGACTGGAATGATATGAAAATGGAGGTGGAAAACGGTTTGCCCGGCCGCCTCACCGTTGAACTGGATCAGCCTGATACCATCAGGGCGTAGCGCAGTGTTGATGGCAGTTGCAATGATCTGTGTGCGCTGGATCAGAACGCCAAGAATGTTCGGATCGATATCCAGAAAGTTTACGGCCTCGGCTTTTTTCGGAATGACCAGGGTATGCCCTTCGGATTGCGGAAATAGATCCATGAAAGAAAGCACATCTTCATCTTCATAGACCGTTGTATTGGGTATCTCTCCCCGAATGATCCTGGCAAAGATATTGTCTGTTTCGTAAGCGGGAATGTCCATCATTACCTCTAAAATACATTTCGCAACCAACAACTAATGTAATCTGCCGCACTGGCCCCTTCAGGTGCAAGTTCACTTGAATAGCTGTTACCAATAAAAATCAGAAAAATAGATGCCAGAATGGCAAGTCCCAGAAACAGACGCTTCGTATCAAAACCGCCAGACTCTTTTCTTTCTGCACGCAAAGCCGCATGTGTTTCTTCAACAACTGCCAGCAGTCTCAGGGCCTGATTTTCATCTTCATCATCAACCATTAACTGGTAGCTCTTGGTCCCCATGCCGATATGCGGCATCACAGACAGGCTTTCTTCACCTGCGATGATAGCTTCTATTTCGTTGGCAACCAGAAAGCTGCGGGCAACTTTTGCCTCTTCCGGGTTCAGGAATGTTGCGACTGTTTTCATGCTTGCTTGTATCAGCCTTTTCGGAAAGGGGTATAGTTTTTCAACAGATCAATATCGCCTTCCACATGCGCACGCTCGCTGGCGAGGTAGCGGGCAACAGCATCGCGAAATCCCTGATCCCTGATCCAGTGCGCTGAATAGGTCGGCACCGGCTCATAACCGCGCGCCAGCTTATGCTCTCCTTGCGCGCCGGCTTCAACACGCTGCAACCCATGCTTGATGGCATAATCAATGGCCTGATAATAACAGACTTCAAAATGAAGATTAGGAATGTGCGCCGTACACCCCCAATAACGGCCATATAATGTGTCACCACCGATCATGTTGAGGGCACCGGCAATATACTGGCCGTCTTTCCTGGCCATGATCATCAGCACGTTCTCGGCCATTCTCTCGACAAGCAACTGGAAGAAGGTGCGTGTCAGGTAAGGCGTCCCCCATTTGCGCGCGCCCGTGTCCTGATAGAAAACCCAGAACTGATCCATATGGTGTTCCTGAATTTCAGCGCCGGTCAGCCATTCTATCTCAACCCCGGCATCCATGACGGAGCTGCGTTCCTTGCGCAGGTTCTTGCGCTTGCGCGAGGCAAGCGTATCGAGAAACGCATCAAATGACTGATAATGCCTGTTCTGGAAATGAAACTGCTGACCCATCCGTTTCAGATAGCCGCTGGCCTCCAGCAGGTCTGTTTGTTCAGGGGTTGTGAAATTCAGGTGCAGGGAAGAAACCTGATAGCGCTCCGCGATCTGGGTGGCCGCATTGGCAAGGACAGTTGCATCTTCTCCGTTTTCAGCCAGAAGGCGTGGCCCGGGCACGGGGGTGAATGGCACAGCGGATAACAGTTTCGGGTAGTAATTCCCGCCCGCGCGTTCATAGGCATCGGCCCAGGCGTGGTCGAAGATATACTCTCCTTGGCTGTGCCCTTTGAAGTACAGCGGCATTGCCGCCACCAGCCTGTCGTTCTTCTCCACAAGAATGTGGCACGGAGCCCATCCTTTCTCAGGGTCGACCGAGCCCGAAAGCTCCAGGGCCTCGAGAAAGTCGAAGGATAGAAACGGATGAAATGCATCTGTCGCCTTGCTGGCAAGAACATTCCAGCTCTCACGCGGCACATCTGCCATCGCTGCGACGGTTTCTATGCGATATTCTGAATTACTGCCATCGGCCATATTGCCGAGTATAGGGCGTCACGCCGATGCTGACAGTATCGTGGGATTGATTTTTGAGTTATTTTCGGCACATCTTCAGGTTGTGAACAGGGGAGATAGAATGGCCATCCGTTTATTTTTTGCTACGTTGATCGTTATGCTGGCCGCAGGCTGCATCACGGTTAATCGCAAGCCAATGAATGCAACACCTGACTGGGAGGACACGCAAATCTGCAAGCCGGAAACAAACGTGCCTGACGCGCCATGGGCAGATGGCAAAGTCCAGCAAATTCCGATTATCAGAAGCGGCGCGGACCCCCGGCGCTGCTCGGTCAAACCCATGACCATCGCCGTGCGCTATCAGGGGGCTTTTCGCCAGATCTATGGCGAAGAGGGCAGTACCGTGCCTGATCGCAGCACCATTGATCCGTCACTGGCCATCGACCCTGTCATCTTTCACTTGCGGGCACAGGCCGAAAAGTGGGCTGCAGAAAACGCGCCGCGTGATGGTGCCCCGCAAGAGCCGTTCAAATTGCTGGTATTCGGACATGGCGGCATGGTCAGCCATGAGGGCGCGTTACGCAATGCCGAAGCACTCGCCCCGATGATGTTGCGTGACGGCTACCAGCCACTTTTCCTGATCTGGAATTCAGACTTCAAACTGACTTATGCAGATAGTCTTTGCTGTGTGCGCAAGGGTAGCCGCGACACGATTGGTGACAGCTATTTCATCACCTCACGGCTTATCCGTGATATCGGGGGAGGGATTTTCCGCAGTCCGGAAGTGTTCGGCGATCAGCAGATACGCTGGAACCAGAGTGTTATTCAGCGCAAAGGGACGGAGTATTACCTGACCGCAGATCGCCTGCAACGTGCCTGTGACGAACTCGCTTACAATGGGAATAGCCGCCCAGATCTGAATCGTTGCATGAAACAGCGCATCTCCCTTCCGTTCATGACGCCTGAAACGGACCTTGTGTTCGATACACCTGAGGAAGAACGTCAGTTCGACCTGATCATCAACGATCAGGTTTATAGGGTCGGCCAGAAAGAACTTCAGTATTCTGCACTGTTTCCCGTACGGTTCCTGACCTCCATGATCGGGCCTGATGTAGGCACAAGGGCGTGGGATAATATGGTCCGCCGTACACGCCTTGCTTTTGAGGTGGATGTGCGCGACCCGGCTTATGATGCCTATATAGAAGAACAGTCTTATGCAGGATTTGTACAGGCATTCTCACCTGTCAGCGGGGCGGGGTGCGGTGAATTGACCCGGCAGGCTTCCATGCGTCTGGATCGGCAGAAGTCTGAATCAGGTGGCCGTTTGCGGGACAAGGACCGTGTGACCGGAGGTTTTGCGCTGTTCTTTGATCGTCTTAATTGCGAGCTTCAGCTTGGCAATGGCGGGTTCCTGATCGATGGAGAACGCATTCCGGTGGAGGTTCACTATTATGGCCACTCCATGGGGGCGCTGGTGGGCAACGAACTCCTGTGGCGTTATGCTGAATTACCCTGGAAGAAAGTCGTTTATATGGGCGGGGCGTCAACGATCCGTGATTTCCGCACGTTGGCGGCCCCCACAATTCGCGAAAAAGAGATCGAGTTTCATAATCTCAGTCTGCATCCTATTGCTGAGTCACGCGAATTGTATCTTGGTGGCGTGCCGCCACAGGGTAGCCTTTTGGAATGGATTGACGAGCTGTTTGAAGATCCGCGCTCGGCAGACCAGCGAACACTGGGCAAGTGGACCAATATCGAGAAGATGTTACCTGCACTGGATGAGGAGCTGAAAGCACATATGCATTTCCGGGTGTTTCCGAAACAGGCCAATATGCTTGAGGCGCGCTCTGACCTTGAGCGGGCCGCCTATGACCGCGAATGTTCCCCCGAGCCAGGATTTGGCAACCCGGCCGGGATGCCCATCCGCTGCCACCCGACAAAGCATGGGGAGTTCAATATCTTCTCGTTCTGGCGGGATGCCTATTTGACCGGATTTCCTGCTCAATAGTTGCGCTTAAAGATAATCCTTAGCTTTAGATAAATTCAGGATAGGGATTATTTTTTGTTTTTAGGGAGCATATCAACGAAGCGCTGGAACAGGTAATAGCTGTCTTGCGGGCCAGGGCTGGCTTCCGGATGGTGTTGAACGGAGAAGGCAGGCGCATCTTTCAATGCGATGCCGGAGTTGCTGCCATCAAAAAGAGATGTATGCGTCTGCTCCACATTATCGGGCAGGGTTGTCTCGTCGACCGTGAAGCCGTGGTTCATGGAGACAATTTCGACTTTGCCGGTTGTGTGATCCTTGACAGGGTGGTTGGCGCCATGATGGCCTTGCAGCATTTTCCTGGTGGAAGCCCCGACGGCAAGTGCCAGCATCTGATGGCCAAGGCAAATGCCAAGAAGGGGCATTTTATGTTCAATCAGCTGACGGATTACGGGTACGGCGTACTGTCCCGTCGCTGCCGGGTCACCTGGTCCATTTGAGAGGACAACACCATCAGGCGCAAGCTCCATGATGTCATCAAAACTTGCCTGTGCCGGCACGACACTCACACGGCAATTCTCCGTCGAGAGAAGACGGAGGATGTTGCGTTTTACGCCAAAGTCCATGACCACTACATGCGGTGCTTCCGGGTCATCCTGCTTGCCATAGCCTTCACCCCATTTCCAGGCGGTCTGTTCAACACTGTAGCTTTTCACAGTCGTCACATCACGGGCAAGGTCAGAGCCCTCAAGGCCGCGCCACTCCGCTGCCTGGGCCTGCAGTGTGCTGATGTCGAAATTGCCCGCAGGGTCATGGGCAATCACGCCATGCGGCATTCCCTGTTCCCGGATTCGGGCCGTTAGCGCTCTGGTATCGATACCGGCGAGGCCGACGATACCTCGGCGCTTCATCCATCCGGGCAGGTCAATCTGTGCACGGTAGTTTGATGGCGTTGTAACTGGCGCGCGCACGATGGCGCCGCGGGCGGCCGTTGATGCTGCATCGGAGATATTTTCTATATCTTCGGGGTTCACGCCAACATTGCCGATATGCGGGAAAGTGAAGGTGATGATCTGTCCGGCATAGGACGGATCTGTCAGTATTTCCTGATAGCCGGTCATGGCGGTGTTGAAGCAGACTTCGCCGACAACAGCGCCGGTTGCCCCGAATCCCCGTCCTTCAAACACAGTACCATCTGAAAGTACCAGCAATCCCGTCGTTACAGTTGATTTATCATTCTCTTGACACAGGCGCATAGAGGTCTAGTTTCCGTCTTTCGCTTGGCGTTCCGGGGCATTGCAGGTTGCAACAATCCGGGAGGCGCAAGGCATGTGCAGGTTTAAGTTGGTGGCACGCAAATTGCGCGGAAACTAGTTGAAAGCACAAACAGGGTCAAGAAAAGCACGGACTCAAACTTTACGGATAAAATTTTACCCCGGCAAAAACCGGGCTGATACCGGTGTTGAGACAATCCACCGGTCTGGAAGGAGCATCGCATGTTGTGCGACCGGATAAATGAAGAACTGAAGACAGCCATGAAAGCCCGCGAAGGGAAGATAAAGATTGGCACGCTGCGTTTGATGAACGCCGCGATCAAGGACAAGGATATTGCAGCCCGTTCAGAAGATCGTTGCTCAGGTCTGACCGATGAAGAAGTGCTCGCGGTTCTGACCAAGATGGTCAAACAGCGTGAAGATTCAGCCAAGACCTATGAGGACGCAGGGCGCATCGAACTGGCCGAGCAGGAGCGTGCCGAGATCGAAGTGATTCGCGCCTTCCTGCCGCGTCAGCTCGACGAAGCCGAAATCGATAAGGCTGTTCAGGATGTCATCAGTGAACTGGAAGCCGATGGCCTGAAAGACATGGGCAAGTGCATGGGGGCCCTGAAGGGCAAATATGCCGGCGCAATGGATTTCGGCACAGCAGGGGCGAAGTTGAAGAAGGCGCTCGCGGGCTGATTAGTCGCGAAATGGTATTTCTTGTCTACAGAGCGCCTGCTGTTATCTGACAGATATATAGCATATTCTGCTGGGCCTTGGGGAAAAGGTCACGCCCCCAAGACAAGGGTCTGTAAGATGCGGTTTTTTTGACAAACGTGTCGGGATAGCACGGTGGGAGGCAAAGCGACCTGAGGCTAGCTTTTTAATCCGCCGTCGTCAGATACCCATAGATCGCCCGGGCGAGGGACTTGGTAAACATCTCGGGCGGCAGAGCCAGAACAGCGGCGGGACCTTCCTTTGGATAAAGTCCGTATTCGCTGATACCAACATTCAGCAAGTAAAGGGTCATCGCGGCAGCCTCGTTGATATCAGGTCTTTGAATTTCTTCGGCAAAAAGGCGGAGCAACTGCGCATAGCCGGCGGCACTGACAGCGAGTAGATCATCCCATTCTTCACCGACGAGATCAGGTCTGGTTCGGGCGTGAATGAAAGCCGCTCTCAGCAGGTTTGCGTCCTTCTCAAGGAAGCGCCAAGCCAGCCGGGTCATTTCCTGAAGGGCAGGGAAAAGACCTGCCTGTATATCCGGCTCAAGGTGATTCGCCGGATCGGCGGCGAAGGCTTCAATCCGTTTTTTATAAGCCTCGAGGATGAGTGGGATGAAGGCGTCCTTGTTCTCGAAGCGGCGATAGATCGCGCCCACTGAGACACCTGCCTTGTCGGCAATCTCGGCGACACTGATGTTTTCAAACGCTTTTTCTTTCAGCAATGCCTCAAAAGCAGCCACGATTTTATTGCGTGTCTGGATTGAGCGCGACTGCAATGCAGTTTTTTCACCTTGTCCTGCCACCTTTTTGCCCCTATATGTGAACGTGAATTCGCATTCACATTATATATTTTCCGTTATCAGTTAAAGCACAACAAGGAAGGCACACAAGAATGAAGGAAATGCTTCTCTCATTGGACCTAGAATGGCCGCTTATTATCCCGGCGATCATGATTGTTGGGTATCTGATCTATGCCTGGTGGGAAAACGCGACTCGCACAGCAGAGGCGGACAGGGAAAGCCGATTGCCGATTTACAACGATACAATGCTGTGGCTTTGGGGCCTGGCAGCAGCCTGCATGTTCGGGTGGCTCATCAGTGGGCGCACACTGGTGGAATTGGGGCTGACCGCAACCGAACCAGGCTGGCGCAGTTGGGCCGCATGGGGCGCCGTCGGGTTGGGGAGTGCCTATATGGCGTATTCAATAATTGCTCCCGCAGTTTCGACACGGTTGCGGCAGCAGATACGCACGCAGTTAAATGCGCTCGACATTGATTTCATGCGCCCCCGAACCACTGCTGAGCATCGACGCTTCAAACTGCTGTCTGTCACGGCTGGCATCACAGAAGAAATAATTTTCCGCGGTTTCCTGATCTCAGTTCTGGCGCTGTATATGCCTCTTGTTGCTGCAGCTCTGACAGCAATTGTATTGTTCGGCTGCGGGCATTTCTATCAGGGTGTTGCAGGGGTTATCCGCACAGCACTGATCGGGGGCTTCCTGACGGTGGTGTATCTGACCGGCGGCTCTCTCTGGCCTGCGATCATCCTCCACATACTAATGGACCTTGCCGCAGGTGCCCAGTTTCAGATCATTAATGCTTTTGACGAAAAGGATTCGGTAGCAGATGGTGCCGAAGTATAGGTTGCCGGCTGGTGAAACAGGTTTCGCCAGTCACGCCTCATCAGGCGTCGCAATTACACAGACTGGCTGGCTGTTGGGGAGAATCGCTCATTGAAGCGAATCACATCTGTGCGTAGTTTATCAACATGCCCCGATTTTCACCTGACTTTCTGGACGAATTGCGCGCGCGCCTGCGTGCCTCCGATGTGATCGGGCGCTATGTGAAATTGCAGAAAAAGGGCCGGGAATGGTGCGGCCTGTCGCCCTTCACCAATGAGAAGACACCCAGCTTTTACGTGAATGACGAGAAGGCTCGGTATTTCGACTTCTCCTCCGGCAAGAGCGGCGACATTGTTGGCTTCCTCATGGATGGCCAGAAGCTGACATTCGTTGAGGCTGTGACGCGGCTTGCTGAAGAAGCGGGTATGGAACTGCCGCAGGATTCCCCGCAGGAGCGGGAGCGCGAGCAGAAAAGCAAGGGCGTGATTGAGGCATGTGAAGCCGCCGCCGGTTTTTTTGCCAGCAGCCTGAAGCGGCTTGAGGGGCGCAAGGCGCGCGATTATCTGGAGTTGCGTCAGGTGCCGGTTGAATTGCAGGGGACATTCCATATTGGTTACGCGCCAGCCAGTCGCTCGGCCCTGAAAGACTATCTTATCAACAAGAATTTCTCCCCGGCCTTGCTGGTGGAGGCGGGCCTTTTGATTCAGCCCGAAGACGGTGGCAGCCCTTATGACCGTTTTCGCGACCGCCTGATGTTTCCAATCGTGGACGGGCGTGGGCGCGTTATCGCGTTCGGGGGACGTGCACTGGAAAAAAATGTTCAGGCCAAATATCTGAACTCACCGGAAACGCCGGTCTTCCATAAAGGTCATGTTCTTTACAATTACATGCAAGCGAGACGTTTTGCGGCAGATTTGCCCAAGGAGACCGGTCACCCGCTGATTGTCTGCGAGGGCTATATGGATGTCATCGCGCTGGCTGGTGCGGGATTTGGTAATGCGGTCGCGCCGCTCGGTACCGCCCTGACGGAGAGCCATATCAAACTTCTCTGGCGCGCCTGTGACGAGCCAGTTTTGTGTTTCGATGGTGACAGGGCAGGCCGGCAGGCAGCACATCGCTCTATTGATCGTGTATTGCCGGAATTGAAGCCCGGCAAATCTCTGCGTTTTGCGTTCATGCCGGAGGGGCAGGATCCGGATGATTTTCTCAAGGAGAAAGGGGCGGCGGCGTTTCAGGAGATTCTGGATGCCGCCCAGCCCCTCGCGGATGTTCTATGGGATCGAGAAAAAGATGCGCGCGCCCTTAATACGCCCGAACGTGTTGCGGCCTTTCGCAGTCACTTGCGCACCCTCGTCAAGGGCATCACGGATAAGGATGTCCGCAACGCCTATGGCAATTATTTTCTGGAGCGCCTGACACCGCCGGGTGGTGCAGCCGCGTCCCGACAATCAGCGATGCCGTATCGCAAAGGGATGCCGGGAAAAAAATTTCCGTTCCAGCCACCGGCCACAGCCAGCCCGGCACTGAAGTCCCAGCGTACAGGGCCGAGGAATACAGTCTGGAACCGGGAAGCGCTGCTGGTGCTGACATTGCTGAACCATCCCGAGCTTTTTGAACGTCTGGAAGAAAAAATACTTGATCTTCAACTCGGAGAAGCACAGCTTTCCAGCCTGTTGCAGCAGATTATCATGACAATCAGCAGCCATCAGGAACTTGACAGAGAGGCCCTTGCACTCCACATCTCAAAAGTTGCGACGTGCCAGGGCGTTATGGAGCTATTGCTGAACAATCAGCAGCTCAAACTTACAAGATTTGCCGGCACAAGCGCGACTTTGGATGAAGCAGAAAAAGGGTGGCTGGACACGCTGGCTCTACAGTTGCATCACGGCAGGCTCTTTGCAGAAGAGTCTGAAGCAGCTTCTGAGGCTTATCGCGACGAGACTGCCGAGCACAGGTGGCGTGCGCTGCATTACCATCGGCAGGCCATTCTCGCGCCAGAAGCCAATAATGAGGCAAATGCGGCTGAGAGCAAAACCAAAGTCGGGAATTTGTAAGAAAATTGCTATTTGAAGGTACCAGGCTGCGGCACGCGGCCGGTGTCGGCATCAGGACAAACGGATAACTTTGCATGAGCACAACGAAAAAAAAGACAGAACAGCAGACGGATGCGCCGATCATCGACATGTCCGATGCGTCTGTCAAAAAGATGGTCGCAGCGGCTAAAAAGCGTGGCTACATCACCTACGACGAAATAAATTCTGTTCTTCCGTCAGAAGAATTCACGTCCGAGCAGATTGAAGACGTGATGGCAAAACTCTCAGGCATGGGCATCAACATTGTCGATGCGGAAGAAGTTGAAGACGAGGAAGATGACAAGCCCCAGGGTGGGGCGCTCGCCAAGAAAGCCGGCACCCAGACTGTCACGACAAATACAAAGGAAGGTTCCGATCGCACCGACGATCCCGTCCGCATGTATCTGCGTGAGATGGGCAGCGTGGAACTGCTTTCGCGTGAAGGTGAGATCGCCATTGCCAAGCGCATTGAGGCAGGCCGCGAAACCATGATCCGCGCGCTATGTGAAAGTTCGCTGACCTTTGAAGCGATCACAGTATGGCGCGATGAATTGATGCAAGGCCGGGTATTACTGCGCGACATCATCGACCTTGATGCCACTTATGGCGGTGGCCCCGAAACCAAGCCGGATATGACCAAGCCGGAAGTCGCCGAAAAAATTCACAAGGAGCAGGAAGAGCGCGAGCAGGAAATCGCCGATCGCCGGGCCAATGGTGAATATGTCGAGGATGATGAGGAAGACATCGACGAGGGCGCACTTTCTCTCTCCGCCATGGAGGCGGAACTGCGCGACGGCGTGATGGTTAGCTTTGACGATATTGCCGGTGACTTCAAGAAACTGCGCCGTCTTCAGGACATCATGATTGAGGAGCAGCTGAAAGGTGATGACCTGTCACCTTCGCAAACGCGCCGTCACAAAAAACTTCAAAAAGATATTGTTGAACGTGTGCGCGCCGTTCGCCTGCACAATCACCGGATTGAAGCACTGGTTGAGCAGCTATATGAAATCAATCGCAACCTGATGGCTTTTGAGGGCAAATTGGTGCGACTTGCTGATACCCATGGCGTCAACCGGCAGGAATTCCTGAACGAATATCTGGGCAATGAACTTGACCCCGAATGGCTGGAGCGTGTGAGTGCCAAAGAAGGACGCGGCTGGACCAGCTTTACCACCAAGGGCCGTGACCAGATTGATTATCTGCGTGAGCAGATTGGTCTGCTCTCACAGGAGACTGGCCTGACAGTCAATGATTTCCGCCGGATTGTGCAAACTGTTCAAAAAGGTGAGCGCGAGGCGCGCATCGCCAAGAAGGAAATGGTCGAAGCAAACCTGCGTCTCGTGATCTCCATTGCCAAAAAATATACCAACCGTGGGCTGCAATTCCTGGACCTTATCCAGGAGGGCAATATCGGGCTCATGAAAGCGGTGGACAAATTTGAATATCGCCGGGGGTACAAGTTCTCGACATACGCAACCTGGTGGATCAGGCAGGCTATTACGAGGTCGATTGCGGATCAGGCGCGCACGATCCGTATTCCAGTACACATGATTGAGACGATCAACAAGATTGTCCGTACATCCCGCCAGATACTGCATGAAATTGGACGTGAACCCACACCTGAAGAGTTGGCAGAAAAATTATCCATGCCGCTTGAGAAGGTCCGCAAGGTGATGAAAATCGCCAAAGAGCCGATCTCTCTGGAAACGCCGATTGGCGACGAAGAAGATTCGCACCTTGGTGACTTTATTGAAGACAAAAATGCAATACTGCCGATTGATGCAGCGATCCAGTCCAATCTGCGCGAGACAACGACGCGCGTTCTGGCGTCTCTTACGCCGCGTGAGGAACGCGTTCTACGGATGCGTTTTGGAATTGGCATGAATACGGATCATACGCTTGAGGAAGTTGGCCAGCAGTTCTCTGTTACCAGAGAGCGCATTCGCCAGATCGAAGCCAAAGCTCTGCGCAAGCTGAAACATCCAAGCAGGTCACGCAAATTGCGGAGTTTCCTGGATAACTAGTATCAACGCAGCATGACGGGCATTAAAAAACGCGGGAAAATTTTCCCGCGTTTTTTGATTCTTTCTTGTAGGGACGCCTGAGCGTCAGCAGCAGCTTGCCGCACCAGCAGTGTCCGCAGCGTCTGTGGCATACGGCATATCTGTACCGCAACCTTCAAAGATTCCGTAATGCGTATCCCAGGTGCCGATAAAGTCGAAATAATCTGCAAAGCGGGATTCTTTCAACATACGGTAAGTGTTGCCACAAACCGGGAAAACCTTGCCAGGCTCAATCAGGTGATGGGCATCCAGCTCAAAAAGATTCTCTGAGTGTTCCAACTTGCCGTTATAAATAACCGCCTGGCCGTAATCTTCGCAGGCAGGTTCAAGTGAATCAATGTTGAACAGGCGGTAGGTGGCGGAGAAGAATCTGGCCTGTCCCAGTTTTTCGATCAGTTTGGGGTGTTCAATCGCCAGTGGTCGATCGGTGACAAGGCGAGGGTCAGCAAAACCGGCATTCTTGGACAGATTGACGAAGTCATTCCAGTACAGCGCGCCGCCAAGGCACTCGCCATACAGGACAGGATCATTCTTGATCTCGTCTGTCAGCCGACGGTCAGCATAAACGTCCGAGAAGAAGAATTCACCACCCGGCTTGAGCAGGCGACGAACACCTTCCAACACCGCTGGCTTGTCTGTTGAGAGATTGATCACGCAATTCGACACCACAACATCAAAACTGCCCGGCTCGAGGTCAAGCTCATCCAGTTTTTCAATATACCCTTTCAGGAAGGTCGTGTTCTGGTAGCCAAATTTCTCTGCGTGCCAGTCCTGATTGTTGATCGCCACTTCCAGTTGTTCGTCAGTCATATCAACGCCGACAACATGGCCTTCCGGGCCAACCAGCTGGGCAAGGGCATAAACATCACGGCCAGAGCCAGAGCCAAGGTCCAAGACGCGGGCACCTTTCAGCGAGAGTGGTGCGATCAGGCCGCAGCCATAGTACTTTGCCATGACTTCATCGCTGATATTAGACAGCAGGTTCTTGTGAAACCCCGGGATATCCTCAACGGTACAACAGGCGTCAGTCTTCAGATCTTCTGATGTGGACAGCACCTTGCCATAATACTCGCGCACAATTTGCTCGTTCATGAGATATCCTTCTCTCCAAATTCTAGCGTGTACAATTAAAGCTGTTTCACCCCGTAGCAAGGAAAAAAGGGCACGTTGCATTATAACATGTTCGCGAGGCAGGGCCGGACCATCCAAAACGCCACGGGTGCCAGCAATTTCAGGCTATTTGCGGTCAAATTAGCGTCCAAATGTCTCTATCTATTGAACTTTTCTGAATGTGACTGGCATTTCCCGACGAGATTGATTATGTACCTCTCGACGATAATGCTGCACTGCGAAAGGGCTTCTCCATGCTCCTCAATATGCTCAAGGCCAAGATACACCGGGCCACGATAACGATGACCGACCTGCACTATGAGGGCTCGATTGCGATCGACAAGGATATCCTCGATGCCGCCGGCATCTACCCCTATGAGCACGTGGATATTTGGAATGTCACCAATGGCCAGAGACTGGCGACATATGCGATTGAAGGGGAGCGCGGTTCAGGCTGTTTCATGCTCAACGGCGCTGCGGCACGGCTTGCCGAACCCGGCGACAAGGTGATCATTGCCGCTTTCGCACAGATAGAAGCTGAAGAAGCGGCGAACTATCACCCGACCGTGGTGTTGATGGAAGATGACAACTCCATTCAGAAAATTATCTGAATTGATTGTCTGCACCGTTGCTAAATCCGCCTAATTGGGGCCTATTCACATAAGTTTTTATCGTGAGGGCACCAAAAAAATGAAAAATCTACTCAAATCCGGCCTGATAAGCAGTGTTGCTGCACTGGCACTTGTCGCCTGTGAGACAACAGGCACGACTGGCACATCAGCGAGCGCCGCGAAATCAGTGACGATGGTGGCACCCTCGCCATCTGCCGAGAATATCGAGCGTCATATTACATATCTCGCGGATGATGCGTTACAGGGCCGTGAAGCTGGCACTGAAGGTTATCAGCAAGCTGCAGATTATGTTGCCGATGAGCTGAAAAAGCTGGGCCTCGAGCCTGCTGGTGATGATGGTAGCTGGTTCCAGCAAGTCCCGCTCCGGTCAACCAAACGCGATATGGATGGCGCTTTCATGTCATTGTCACGCGATGGCGCCACACAGGAGCTCGCCCATCTGGATGACTATATCATCGGCTTTCCTGCCAATGGGAAAACCGATGAGATTGCCGCCGATCTGGTATTTGTCGGGTACGGCCTGCAGGCCCCGGAATTTGGCATAGATGACTATGCAGGTGTCAATGTGGAGGGCAAGATCGTGGTTGTCCTGCTGGGTGTTTCGGCAGATATGCCGAGCGAAGAGGCTGCACACTATAATTCAACGCGCACACGCCGCCTGACGGCGGAAGCTAATGGCGCCGTTGGTATGATTTCGGTTTATGACAAGTCATCTGCACAAAGATTTCCATGGGACCGTGTCAAGCTGAGTGCTGATCGGGCAAGCATGAGCTGGGTCAAGAAGGACGGCACGACGTTCACGCCTGCGCCCGGTATTCGCGTGACTGCAACCATGTCTCCGGAACAAGGAGCCATGCTCTTTGAGGGGGCAGAAATGTCCTATGCAGATATTCTTGCCATGACGGATGAAGGGGACACACGGCCTCCCGCTTTTGTGCTTGATGGCAAGGCCAAGCTGAAATCAGCTGCGGTTAGTGAAGATGTGTCCAGCCCGAATGTTGTTGCCATCTTGCCGGGCAGTGATCCGGACCTGAAAGATGAATATGTACTGCTGTCAGCCCACCTTGATCATACAGGCCAGCGTGAGAGTGACGATCCGGACGCTGATACCATCAACAATGGCGCACTCGACAATGCTTCGGGTATTGCAACAACGCTGGAAGCGACCCGGATGCTCGCATCCCTCGCGGAAGCCGGCAAGTTGCGACGCTCAGTTGTGGTGACGGCGGTTACCGCAGAAGAAAAAGGCCTTCTTGGTTCTGAATACTATGCAAACTACCCGACAGTGCCGCTGGACTCCATCGTGGCCAATGTCAATCTTGATATGCCGATCATCACCTATCCCTTTGTTGATGTGATTGCTTTTGGTGCTGACCATTCTTCACTCGGCGAAACGGTGCGTGAAGCGGCCGCGAAGATGGATCTGGAATTGATCCCTGACCCCATTCCACAGCTTTCCATCTTCACGCGCTCGGACCATTACCGGTTTGTACAGCAGGGTATTCCGGCTGTTTTCCTGTTCCTTGGTTTCGGCAATGGTGGGGAACAGCAGTTCAATGATTTCATGAACAATCGCTACCACCGCCCTGGCGACGATCTTGAGCAGGCTTTGGACTTCGAGCAGGGTGCCCGTTTCTCAAAGCTGAATTATCTCGTGGCAAAATCTATCGCTAACGCAGATGAGCGCCCGACTTGGAATGAAGGTAACTTCTTTGGCGAGCTGTTCAGTAAAGACTGAACAGCAAGTCCGCTTCAGTAGAGAAAGCGTTCTGTGACGCCCAGACCTTTAGGGCTTTTGAACTCCACAGTGTTCCGCTTCTTTTTGATATCGAAGGAAGCGGTCACAAAGGCTGTGTACTCGCGTGCAGTCACAGTATCGAGACCGATCAGATCAGCGTGGACGCGCTCTTTCGTAACGGTTAGGTCGATATATCCATGATGCTGCGGATCATAATACCGAACGCAGTCATTATCCTTGGTGATCAGCAGGGCAAAATCCTTGGTGCCTTCGCCAAGAAAAGCTTCAACTGTCTCTGATGTGATCGAGGTCGTGCCAAGTTCGACACCCATTTTCTGTTTGCCATCGGTGTAAAGATCATTGACCCAAAATTCATGTGCGTCACCTGTCAGCACGACAAGGTCATTGATACCGTTCTGGGCGAGGCGATCATAAAATCGCTCCCTCGCGAAGGGGTAGCCGCCCCATGTGTCAATATAAAGGGGCAAGCCGAAGGCTGAGTTGCGTACAAAATCACGAATACCAGCCCAGGCAGGTTCGATAGTCTGCATCATTTCTTCGGATGCATAAGGCGTCAGATCAGGACTGCGCACATCTGCCATCAGGATCTGGTTTGCTACAAAACGCCAAGGCTGCCCTTGGGTTTTTGATGCTTTCAGGGCGTCGATGACAAAATCCAGTTGTGCATCGCCCAAAAGGTAGCGATCATCAGTGCCGACCACGTTCTCCATGAAGTCATCAACATCCTGTTGGGAGCTGAAATCAGGCGAGTAGGCGTCGATATCTATCTGCTCGGCTCGCGCGGTCAGTCTGGTTTCGATACTGACCAAGGTCAGCAGGTCGCCCCAGCTATAGGACTTGTAAAGTGCTTCGCGGCTTCTGCCAGGTTCCGGATCCCGCAAGGGCATCCATTCATAATAGGCCTGCATGGCGGCACGCCGACGCGCTGCCCAGTCGCCTTCATCAAGCTGGTGATTCTCTGCGCCACCTTCCCAGGAATTATTGGCAACCTCGTGATCATCCCAGATGTGGATTGTCGGATGAGCAGCGTGCATTGCTTGCAGGGCTGCATCGGTTTTGTACTGTGCATGGCGCTGGCGATAGTCATCCAGTGTCAGGACTTCATGATCGGGTTCGTGCAGGCGACCAATCTCCCGGCCAGTTTCGCTGCCATATCCATCTGTGCCATACTCGTAGAAATAATCTCCGAGATGGATGACAGCATCGAAAGTTTCGTCCCGCGCGATATGGTCATATGCGTTGAAAAAACCATGCTGCCAGTTGGAGCAGGAGACCACAGCAAATCGAACCTTTTCAATGCTGGCCGAGGGGAGTGTTCGGGTGCTCCCTAATGGAGAGGTCGTGCCATTGGAAGTGAAGCGATAATAATAGTTTCTGCCTGGCTCAAGACCAGTTGCGTTGTGCTTGACGGTCCAGTCTTTTGCTGCGGTCGTAGACAGGTCAAAGACCTTACGGTCCGTGCTGAAGTTGGAGTCTGTTGAAAGTTCCAACGTCACGGGCGCTACGGGTATTTCTGTACCTTCCGTTATCGTTATACGGGTCCATAAAACAATGCTGGTGGAGGCGGGGTCACCGCTGGCCACCCCATGCCTGAAAAGCCCGTCAGCTTTTGTTGAGGGAGACGTGTAACTCTCGTGCCTGTATTCATTGGCACATCCTGCGGCTCCAATAGCGACTGTGCCCAGCAATGCCTGACGGCGTGATACTTTGACCATTTTCCCCTCGCGTTTTTAGCACACCATAAAAGCTGCCTGCCATAATGTAAAAAGAACTCTCACGCTTTCGTCGGCCAGGCGTGTTCATATGGAGATTGCAAATCATTTTCAGTTGTGATTGTGTGCCGAAATGACTGAGACACTGACATTACAACTCCTGAAACGCGGTGAAACCGGCATTATCACTGGTTTTGTCGAGAATGATGCGATCCGGGAAGAAGAACTGCGCGAGATCGGCTTTGCTGAAGGCGATGAAGTACAGGTACTGGAGTTCGGGACCTTTGGCGGTACGCCTATTTCCGTGCGCCTCAATCGAACAATCATCGCTGTGCGGGCTAACGAGGCAAGATCGATTGAGGTGTCACGCATATGACGACGGTTATCGAAAAAATCAGTACCGATCAGGCAGCGCCGCTAAAAAAAAGTGATAACTTTACCATCGCGCTGGTCGGCGCCCCAAATTGTGGCAAGTCAACGCTTTTCAATGGTCTCACCGGTGGCCGCGCAAAGGTTGCAAACTACACAGGCGTAACTGTCGAAACCAAGCAGGGCACTTTCAGTACGCCGCAGGGGCGAGGGATGTCGCTTCTCGATTTGCCCGGCATATACGGGCTTTCTGGCAGGACGACGGATGCCAAGGTCGCGCTTGATGTTATCAAAGGACAGGCGGAGGAGATGGCGCAGCCCGATGCAATGCTGGTGGTGATTGATGCTGCGCAGTTGCGCACGCATCTCCAGACAGCTTTGCAGATGCGCCAGATCGGGCTGCCGATGATTGTCGTGCTGAACATGTATGACCTGGCACAGCGGGATGGCGTGGAACTGGATGTTGCGAAACTGCAGGAGCGGATTGGCGTACCTGTGATTCCCTGTACGGCCACGCGCAAGGCAGGCCGGGAAGCGTTACTCAAAGCAATAGATATACTCGCGGCTGCACCGGAAACACCTCAGCCTGAAGCTGAAGTGTCTTTACAACAGGTGCAGCAGGAAGCGCGGCAGCTGTTCAAGGATGTTATTGTACAGGAACCTGCTCTCAACAAAATGACGCGCCGCCTGGATGGTATCTTTCTGCACCCGCTGACAGGGGGGCTGATATTCATTGGCATCATGTTCGTAATGTTTCAGGCCGTGTTCAGTTGGTCAGAGACACCGATGGGTTGGATTGAAGGATTGATTTCGCTGTTGAGTGAAGGCGTAACAGCGGCCACACTCGACAACTGGCTGCGCAGCCTGCTGGTTGATGGCGTAATCGCCGGTGTCGGCAGCGTCATTATTTTCCTGCCACAGATTATCGTACTGTTCCTGTTCATTCTGTTTCTGGAGATGACGGGCTATATGGCGCGTGCAGCGTTCATGATGGATGAATTGATGTTGCGTGTTGGTCTTAACGGGCGCGCCTTCATTCCGTTATTGTCCAGCTTCGCCTGCGCGATACCGGGGATGATGGCAGCACGTACGCTGGAAAGTGAGAAGGACAGGCTGACAACCATCATGGTTGCGCCACTGATGACCTGCTCGGCAAGGCTGCCCGTCTATACCGTCATTATCGCCGCTTTTTTTCCATCAGAAACAGTTGCCGGATTTCTCAACCTGCAAGGGCTGGTGATGTTTGGCCTTTATGTGGCTGGCATTATCAGTGCCATTATTGTGGCATTTGTGTTGCGCAAGACCCTGACGAAAGGGCAGGCGCAGCCTTTGCTGATGGAGTTGCCGACTTATAAATTCCCTGACTTGAGTGAACTGCTGCTGGGCTTGTGGCAGCGCGCCAAAATATTTTTGCGCCGTGCAGGCACGATCATTTTTGTAGTTTCGGTGGCGCTGTGGGTGCTGACTACTTATCCCGGCGATAGCCTCGAGACCAGTTTTGCCGGCATGATCGGCTCTGTCTTATTGCCGATTTTTGAACCTATCGGTTTCAATCTTGAGATTGTGATTGCGCTGGTTCCAGGCCTTGCTGCCCGTGAGGTGGCGGTGGGAGCGCTTGGCACAGTATATGCCGTGCAAGGGGCGGAAGAGAACATAGACGGCCTCGCGTCCGTGTTGCGCAATGCCTGGTCCCTGCCAACAGCCTTGTCGTTTCTCGCCTGGTATGTTTTTGCACCCCAGTGTATTTCCACGATCGCCGTGGCGCGTCGGGAGATGAACAGCTGGGCCTGGACATGGCTAATGGTCGCCTATCTCTTTGCGCTGGCATACATCGCTGCGGGTGGCACATATTGGATCGCCACGGCCTTACTCTGAGGCCTGTATTGGTAGCATAAACCTGTAAGCGTATGGTGATGCGTGGCAAAAGTGGCCATGTAAAAATCACCTGCCATCAGATTTTAGCGTTTGTTTCCATGACCTTGCGCATTGCTTTACGTTTCAAACGAAAGGGGTATGACCGGATAATCCGGAGACCTTACTGCCATGTTTGACCGTGCCGAGGCCATTGACAAAGCGTTCAGGGAACGCGTCACATCTGACAACCTGCCAGACATCACAAATGCGGTGAGTCATACGGAATCTGGTCTGAGTACTTCTGACCTTGTTGACCTTTTTGAAACCCAGGTAATGAGCCGACAGCTTGACCTGATTGCCCGGCGCTCAAAAGGGCGGACATTTTATTCGATCGGCTCCTCCGGGCATGAAGGCACAGCGGCGATCGCCAAAGCCTCCCGAAACACTGACATGGCCTTTCTGCATTATCGCGATGCAGCCTTCCTTATCCAGCGTTCCCGGCAACATGGCGGTGCTGCTGTTCTGTATGAAATGATGTTGTCTTTCGCAGCTTCCAGCGATGATCCGGTTTCGGGCGGGCGACACAAGGTGCTGGGTGGCAAGGACGTTTTTGTGCCACCACAAACAAGTACGATTGCGTCACATCTGCCCAAGGCAGTAGGCGCAGCACACTCGGTCGGACTTGCCCGCAAGCTGAACAGGCAGGATGCCGTGCTGCCGCATGATGCTGTCATCCTCTGTTCATTCGGTGATGCCTCCGCCAACCATTCCACAGCACAAGGCGCGATCAACAGCGCAGCTTGGGCGGCTTTCCAGAATGCACCCATGCCGATTGTATTCATCTGTGAGGACAACGATATCGGGATTTCGGTTCGTACACCGCATGGCTGGATCAGGGCATCTTATGAAAACAGGCCAGGCCTGAAATATATGTCATGCAATGGGCTGAACGTGTCTGAGACATATGGTACTGCCCGAAAGGCTGTCACTTATGCGCGCTCCCTACGCAAACCTGTATTTCTGCATCTAAAAACAGTGCGGCTTATGGGCCATGCAGGAGCAGATATTGAAGCCTCCTATACCGACATTTCGCACATTGAGACGATAGAAGCTCAGGACCCTCTATTACATACAGCTGCTGAGTTGATCCGCAGCGGCTGTCTTGATGCTGAGGCGGTATTGCAGATTTATGATACCACGGCGCAGCGTGTCGCGCGTGTGGCCGGTGAGGCATTCGCGCGGCCAAAACTCGAAAGTGCCAGAGAGGTTATGTCCTCTATTGTGCCAACGTCAGGCATAGCACCAGAGCACAAGCCAGCCGATCAATTGCAGCGCGCGGCTATGTGGGGCAAGGAGTTGGCCGCACATGCGAAAGCGCAGCCTATGGCGCGTCATATCAATAATGCACTCGCTGACATCATGCTGGATTATCCGCAGGCGACGGTTTTTGGTGAGGATGTTGGTCGTAAAGGTGGTGTATATTCTGTGACGACAGGGTTGCAAAAAAAATTCGGCCCGGCACGTGTCATGGACACTCTACTTGATGAGCAGACGATTCTGGGACTTGCTATCGGCATGGCGCATAACGGGTTTCTGCCAATTCCTGAGATCCAGTTTCTAGCCTATGTGCATAATGCGGAGGATCAGATCAGGGGAGAGGCGGCGACGCTGCCGTTCTTTTCCAATGGACAGTATACCAATCCAATGGTTATTCGTATTGCCGGCCTTGGCTATCAGAAAGGGTTTGGTGGTCATTTCCACAATGATAATTCCCTGACAGTTTTTCGCGATATACCGGGCGTGATTGTGGCCTGTCCATCAAATGGTTCAGATGCTGCGCGTATGTTACGTGAAAGCGTCAGGCTTGCACATCAGGAACAGCGCGTAGTTGTCTTTGTAGAGCCTATCGCTCTGTATATGACGGCAGATCTGCATGAGGAAGGCGACAAGGCATGGCTTGCGCCCTATGCGCCGCCGGAAGCGGACGAGGCTCTACCGTTTGGGGAACCTGCGGTCTATGGGCGGGGAACGGACTTGTGTATTTTAAGCTATGGTAATGGCTATTATCTCTCACGCAAAGCAGCCCGGCAACTGGCAGATGAGAATGGGCTGAAAGTGCGCGTTGTTGATTTGCGTTGGGTACAGCCTCTGAATGAGTCCGCTATCTTGAAGCAGGTCCGGGCTTGCAAGCATATTCTTGTGGTTGATGAATGCCGAAAGACTGGTTCTGTCAGTGAGCAGATCATGACGCTTCTTTCCGAGAAAAAGGTTGCCCGGCCGATTGCCAGAGTCACGGCAGAGGACAGCTTCATTCCACTTGGGACAGCGGCGACGGTGACGCTGCCCGATGTGCAAAGCATCGCCAAAGCAGCCATGACCCTATGCAAGGGGGCAGGCAAATGAGTGTGAAGGAAACCGTAGTCGTTATTTGTCCTGGGCGCGGCACGTATAATGCCGCTGAACTTGGCTATCTGCATACGCATCACGCTGCCAAGGTAGAGTTTCTGAACCTTGTCGACACTATCCGGATGACGCGCGGGCAGGTAAAAGTGACTGAGCTTGACGCCGCAGACAAATTCCGCATGGGCACTCATACAACAGGCGAAAACGCTTCCCTGTTGATCTTTGCCTGCGCTGTCGCAGATTATTTGGATGTGCAGGAGCGGTATGATGTTGTCGCCATCACCGGTAATTCCATGGGCTGGTATCTCGCACTCGCCTGCGCCGGTGCACTTTCCATGAAAGACGCTGCTTTTCTCGTCAATGAAATGGGCACTCTCATGCATGAAGAGGGTGCCGGTGGGCAGATTGTCTATCCGGTTGTTGATGATAACTGGCAGCCGGATGAAGATCGGACCGAACTGGTCCGCACAGTGCTGGCCGAGGCCGAGGCCGCGCAAGGTTTGACTGTCGCCGTCTCAATCAGACTTGGGGGCATGGTCGTTTTCGCAGCAGATGAGGCCGGATTGAAGTTTCTCAAATCGCGGCTACCGGAGACAGATCGTTATCCGATGCAGTTGAAAAATCATGCTGCCTTTCACTCATCCTTGCTGGATTATATCGTGCCGCAAGCGCAAAGCCGATTACCGCAGGAAATGTTTCATAAACCTGCTGTGCCCCTTGTAGATGGGTGCGGGAATATCTGGAGCCCGTATGCAACAGATACCGAAAAACTGTATGACTATACGCTAGGTACACAGATTAACACGACGTATGACTTCTCGAAAGCGGTCGAAGTTGCCGTCAAGGAGTTTGCTCCTGACAGGCTTGTGCTAACTGGTCCCGGCACGACAATGGGCGCGCCCGTCGCACAAGAAATGATCCGGCATCGCTGGCGCGGGATCGACAGTAAAGTGTCGTTCAAGGCCTTACAGGAAAAGTCACCCTATATTATAAGCATGGGAATGCCGACACAGCGTGAAATAGCGTTGCGAACCCCGCATACCTAAATGAAAGCAGGTACCATCATGGCAAAAGACATGTCAGAAGAAATTTTTCAGTGGGAAGACCCGCTGATGCTCGAGAGCCAGCTCACAGATGAAGAGCGGATGATCCGGGATGCTGCCAGAGGCTATGCGCAGAACAAGTTGATGCCTCGCGTGCTTATGGCAAACCGGAATGAGCATTTTGATCAGGAAATCATGACGGAGTTGGGTGCACAGGGTTTGCTGGGCGCGACAGTTGCGGAGGAATATGGCGGTGGTGGTGCAAGTCATGTTGCTTATGGCCTGATTGCCCGAGAAGTTGAACGCGTTGATTCCGGCTATCGCTCGGCAATGTCCGTGCAGTCATCGTTGGTGATGTATCCGATTGAGAGTTTCGGCTCGGAAGAGCAGAAAAAGAAGTTTCTGCCAAAGTTGGCTACAGGAGACATGATAGGCTGTTTCGGGCTTACCGAAGCTGACGGCGGCTCCGACCCTGGTGCGATGCGCACACGCGCCGAGCCAGTTGAGGGCGGCTATATTCTCAAAGGCTCGAAAATGTGGATCACAAACTCACCCATAGCCGACATTGCGGTTGTGTGGGCGAAGCTGGATGGTCACATCCGGGGCTTCATTGTTGAGCGCGATATGAAAGGATTCACGACGCCAAAAATCGAAGGAAAATTCTCTCTGCGCGCCTCAATCACCGGAGAAATTGCCCTGGATGATGTTTTTGTGCCGGAGGAAAATCTGTTGCCGAATGTAACTGGTTTGCGCGGCCCATTCAGCTGCTTGAACAAGGCGCGCTACGGTATCAGTTGGGGCGCTATAGGGGCGGCGGAATTCTGCTGGCATGCTGCGCGTGATTATGCCATGGAGCGCATTGTTTTTGGTAAGCCTATTGCAGCTACGCAGCTTGTTCAGAAGAAACTGGCTGATATGCAGACGGAAATTGCTCTTGGATTGCAGGGCTCTTTGCAACTTGGTCGTATTCTGGACAGGGGTGTTTTTGCACCGGAAGCAATATCACTCATGAAACGGAATAATTGTGGCAAGGCGCTGGACGTTGCACGTGCCGCCAGAGATATTCATGGGGGTAACGGGATTGCGGATGAATATCACGTTATTCGCCACGTCATGAATCTGGAAACAGTCAATACTTATGAGGGTACGCATGACGTGCACGCTCTTATTCTCGGTCGTGCCCAGACAGGTATTCAGGCTTTTTCCTGATTAACTGATGATGGCATCGGCATGATATAAAGATAGAGAGGAAATATCATGGAATTAAAAGGACTTTCAGCAGTCGTCACAGGCGGCGCTTCTGGGTTGGGTGAGGCGACTGTGCGCCGCCTTGCCAGTGAGGGCGTAAAAGTAGCGGTTTTTGATCTGAATGAGGAGAAAGGCGAAGCTGTTGCCAGGGATATTGGTGGCGTCTTCTGTAATGTGAACGTCACCTCTGATGAGTCAGTCGATGCCGGCTTTGCCAGGGCGCGAGAAGCCCATGGGCAGGAACGCATCCTGATTAATTGCGCTGGTATCGGCAGTGCTCGCAAAACAGCTGGTCGGGATAAAAAGACAGGCGACATCTACGAATATGCCGCAAAGGATTTTGATTTTGTATTGCAGGTAAACCTGATTGGTACGTTCCGGTGCATTGCCAAAACAGCTGCTGGCATGATGACACTTGATCCGCTGGAGCATGGTGAGCGCGGCGCTATCGTAAACACGGCTTCTGTTGCGGCAGAGGACGGCCAGATCGGGCAGGTGGCCTATTCAGCGTCCAAAGCAGGTGTTGTTGGTATGACCTTGCCAATCGCGCGCGATCTCAACACGGAAGGTATTCGGGTCAACACGATCCTGCCGGGCCTCTTCCGCACGCCGCTGCTTGAAGGATTGCCTGAGCATATCAAGGGTGCCCTCGCTGCTTCAGTGAATTTCCCCAAACGGCTCGGCGAGCCTGATGAATATGCCAGTCTCGCATTGGAGCTTTGCCGTAACAGCTATTTCAATGGTGAAGACATTCGTCTCGATGGTGCGATCCGGATGGCGCCGCGCTAGGGGCTGCAGTCGGGTTCTTGTGCGGCTTGGCAAAGGTAGTGGGTGATTCGCTCTGCCTGTGTTGGTCCGCCGGTCACGGAGCCATTCAGAAAGCACGTTTTCAGGGCCTTGCCGAGAAATGCTGTCGTAAGTTCTTTGTCTTCCAGACGCATTTCCGGAATCGCGCAATGTGCAACCGCGAAAGAGGTGAAATGGGATAACGTGCCTCTGGGCCGCTTTTTATTGGCAAGGGCGAGTTGAAGATGCTCTTCCTTGCGCACAAGAATGTCCGGCGTGCCTTGGCAACTCATCATGCATAAGACGCGCGTATCACTTTTGGGTTGTCAGCCCTGTCTTTGTAAGACAAATTTGTACAAGATCAATCCGGCTCGGCGTGCCGGGCATTGTTCAAGGGAGACAGGACGACAGTGCGCAGCAATGAAGCCGAACAGCCGGAAACAATGGATGCCCTGATTGCAGGAACACCGGACCCGAAAGAGGATCTGGCAGCCTCTATTTCTTATACTCAGGCGATTGTTGACCGTCGGATCGGTCTGATGATCCCGCCTGAAAAAGCGTCTCCTGCGAGACTGCATCAGGCCATGCGTCGCACAACACTTGCACCCGGCAAGCGGTTTCGGCCTCTGCTGACCGTCCTGATCGCAGAAGCGGCAGGCGTGGAAGACATTGCTGTCTATGATCTCGGCTGCACGTCCGAGCTGGTTCACGCAGCATCGCTGATCCTGGATGATTTGCCATGCATGGATGACGCACAGACACGCCGCAATGCCCCTTGCGCGCATATTTTCTATGATGAAAGTACTGCTATTCTGACAGCCACCGCTCTGCTGAACAGGTCGTTTGGTGTTGTTGCGGGACTGGAGACCTTCACAGCAGAACATCGGATTAAAATCAGTGGCTTGTTGTCCGGGTGCGTTGGCTCCAATGGCCTTATTGCCGGACAACTGATGGATCTTGCGAATACCAACAAGGGAACATCCATTGAAAATGTCGAGCGCTTGAATGCGCTCAAAACAGGTGCCTTGATTGACTATGCCGTAATTGCCGCGGCTATTGTATGTGACTTTTCTGAAGAAAAGACCGGGCACCTGAAGCGCTTTTCGCACAATATCGGTCTTGCTTTCCAGTTGATGGACGACATCAAGGACCGTTTGATGACAGCGGAAGATTCAGACAAGGACATCAATCAGGATATCAACAAGGCGACTATCCTGTCGATCACGAATGACGACAAGGCCAAGGCAATGGTTCGCGATTATATTAGTCAGTCAAAAGATGGTCTCTCGCAGGCTGGTTTGGGGATTGATGGACGAATCGGCGCATTGCTCGATCTCCAATTCGCTTTTCTTGACGCCTGATCGGAGGCTTGCATGACCGCCGCGAGCAAGACCCCGCAAGCCGGAGGCGAAAGCCTCGTTGTTGACGGCCTCACTGTGCGCTATGGGGATTTTCTGGCACTGGATAATCTGTCTTTCAAGGCGAATGCCGGAGAGGTTGTTGGCTTGATCGGGCCGAATGGCGCAGGCAAGACGACGCTGGTTAGAACAATTTGTGGGCAAATTAACCCAACTGCCGGCACCATCAAGGTGGCAGGTGCCGCGATCAGGATGCGATCAGCCAAAACGGGGGTGGTGGGACTCGTGCCACAGGAAATCGGGCTTTACCCATTCATGACGGCAGAGGAAAATCTGGATGTCTTTGCCCGTCTTTATCGCCTTGACCGTAAGACGAGACGAGAGACGGTGGCGCGCGCGCTTGCTGATGTTGATATGACGACGCATGCCCATAAACTTGTCAGCAGTCTTTCCGGCGGCATGAAGCGTCGTATCAACGTGGCGGCTGCAATTCTTGATCGACCGAAACTGCTCATCCTCGATGAACCGACAGCCGGCGTTGATGTTTCTGCCCGCGATGCCATTCATGGCCTTGCTCGAAAACTTGCAGGGCAGGGACTGACAGTCCTTCTTGTCACGCATGAACTGGAACAGGCGGAATTGATATGTGATCGTGTGCTTATATTGGCATCTGGCAGGAGACGTCACTTTTCCAGCCCTGATGAGTTATTGTCTGAAGTCTATGCAGGGCGTCAGCAGATTACCCTGAAACTCCGGCATCATCCAGATGAGACATTGCGGCCGCTGCTTGCCGCTCAGGGGTTCACCTCTGCCGATGGTAATCTTGTCTGGTCCGGACTTGGCCATGAAGAACAGACGGATTTGATAGGTGAGACACGCGCCCTTGTAGAAAGCAATAATAATCTTCTTCAGGAAGTCAGTGTGCGTCGTCCCGGTTTGGAAAGTCTTCTGCATGATATAGCGACGGAGAAAGAGGCGTCTTCAGACGGTTTAGCCGCATGATTACAGGTATCATGCGGGTTATGGCGTTGAGGCTCCTACGGGACAGGGGCGCGCTGGTGTTGGCGTTTCTTTTACCGCCAATGATCTTTGCCATATTCGCCGCAATTTTCTCCAATGCAACCAATGGCGACCTTGATCTTGATGTCGCGATGGCCGTGACAAACGACTCTGCGCGTACAAAAGAGGTGGCAAGCGCGTTCGCTATCTCTGGAAAGTTCAATGTATTTACCGAAGAGGACTGGACCCGGGAAAATGTGCGCCAGCAGGTTCGGGAGGGGTTTGCCGATACGGGTGTTATCTTTTCATCTGACCTTGCGGATGTCGCAGAAGCAACGATCGAGATAGTGGTCGAGCCGTCGCGGGATATTGCCGCAACGGTGCTGGCCGGTCAGCTTCAACAATTCATCGCCGAAGAAGCACCCGACCTCGCCATACGTCGCAATGCGCTGACAGTTTCCACACTGGCAGGCGGTTTCACTCCAGAGCAGGACACTCGTCTCGATACAGCGCTTGCGGCTCTGATGCAGGCAACGGAGCGGGAAAGCACTGACGGGTTCTATCGCCAGATATCCGCCCTCGATGAAACAAACCGAAAGACTGCAGATCCGTCTATTGCCTATTATGCCGGGGCCACGGCGATCCTGTTTCTGCTGTTCTCATTGATGCAGGGCGCAACTATTTCCCTCGATGAGCGCCGCAATGCAATTACAGAACGGTTATTGCTGGGACCATCCGGTACCCTGAAGCTGACTTTTGGCAAATTTCTGTATCTCACTCTTCAGGGAACCGCACAGGCGCTATTTATCTTTGTGGTTGCTGCCTTGCTGTTTGAGGTGCCTGTCATAGCCAATGCGTTGCCTTTGTTTCTGGTCAGTGTTGCCATGGCGTCCTGCGCTGCTGGTTTGGCACTGTTCGTTACGAGCCTGTGCTCGACAGCGACACAAGCCCACACGGTGCAGACATTTCTGGTACTCATTTTTTCTTCTGTCGGTGGGTCAATGGTGCCGCGCTTCATGATGCCAGAATGGCTGCAGTCTCTTGGGTTTTTCACGCCCAACGCCTGGGCCATTGAGGCGGTTTATGGTGTTCTTGCCCGTGGTGATACAATAACTGGAATTTCGACGGCCTGCGCGATACTTATCGTGACAGGGCTGCTGTCTTTCATAGCCAGCGCTGCCGTGTCGTACCAAATGATGAGGAGTTAGGTCATAGCCGGGCATATATCAGATACCAGACAAACTGTTATTGGCCTCTTGCTCTTCGTGGGCATTCTTTCCGGGCTGGCCGTTTTGCATGTCTGGTCCGTGTTTTTTTTCACACTGACATGGCAGAGTGCGCCAATGGCGCTGCTAATGATCCTGCTCCAATGCTGGCTGTTTGTCGGTTTTTTCATCACAGCACATGATGCGATGCATGGATCACTTGCCCCCGGAAAGCCGAGTCTGAATAGTGCGATTGGTACTTTTCTTTTGTTCACCTATGCCGGTTTTGGCTGGCGGAAACTGAAAACAGCCCATATGGCGCATCATGCAGCTCCTGGCACAGAAGAAGACCCGGATTTCAACAATAATGACCCGAGACGTTTCTGGCCGTGGTATTTCCTATTCTTCAAGCGCTATTTTGGCCTGGTTTCCTTCCTGTTCGTTTTTGCGGTTGTGCTTGTTTATGTGCTTGCGCTGGAGGCAGATTATTTCAATGTAGTGTTGTTTTATGGCCTGCCGTCCATCGCTTCTTCACTCCAGCTTTTTTATTTCGGCACCTATCTGCCGCACCGGCATGAAGAAAAGGATTTCGCTGATCAGCATAAGGCGCGCACAAATGACTATCCAGCCTGGTTATCTTTGATGACATGTTATCATTTCGGCTATCATCATGAGCATCATCTCTATCCCCATGAGCCATGGTGGCGCCTGCCGGCTAGACGGTCAGCGCGTCTTTCAGGGCAGGGGGAAAACACATGACTTTGCTCGTTAATACGCTGATTGTTCTCGTCAGCATTGTGGCAATGGAAGGGTTCGCCTGGCTTGCACATCGCTACATTATGCATGGTTGGGGGTGGGGCTGGCACAAAAGCCATCATGAACCAACGGACGGTATTTTTGAGGTGAATGATCTCTACGCAGTGGTGTTCGGCGTCTTCGCCATGGGACTGTTCATGATCGGTTCGCTCTACTGGCAACCGCTCTGGTATATCGCCTTGGGGATCACAATTTACGGCATTCTGTATGGATTTGTGCATGATGGCCTGGTTCATCAGCGCTGGCCATTTCGCTACTTCCCGAAAGGGGGGTATTTGCGCCGCCTGGTTGTTGCGCACAAGCTGCACCATGCTTTGCAGTCCCGGGAGGACTGCGTCTCTTTCGGGTTCCTTTATGCGCCAGATCCGAAAAAGCTGAAGTCGCGATTGAGGGCGTCCCGCTCCCGGTAAAGTCCTGCAGTATTTCAGTTTGCGTTTTTTGCTGCCTGAAAGCTGAAAACAATACCTGCTGAGGTGCTTTCAGCATCTGCCGCATTCGCATCAAGACTGTTCATTGCAATATACCCCAAAATGATGACGGCTGTTGCAATCAGTGTGAGGTCAAAAATTCTTTTCATTGTTTTAGTCATTTTATTCTCCGTTTCGTATCAGCGCCCTTGTGTGTGAGCGATTGCTTACCAATGTTTAGCCTGTCGAAATTGGAGTTGCAAGCGTTGTGAGCGCTTAATCACATTAACTATTGGTAATAAATTTATCATGGTTATGTTGAAGCTATGGAACCACGCGATCGCTCATGAATTAATACGGTACGTTCAAGCTAATCATGACGAGGTATACTCATGCCAACCGACGTTCAAAGCAGCCAGAGTTCGAATATCAGTGCACGCAAGAAACAGGCAACACCTGCTTATAATGATGGTTCAGAAGAATTTTCATCTGAATCAGAGCGCGACAACACAAAGACCAATCTGCACATACCCTCATCAGAAACGGCTGACGGCAAAGAAAAAGTTCTTACAACGGAAGAATTAAGGCAAGGCCATACCGGCGACCATGTTCGCCACATCCTCTATCTCTCCACAATCGGCGCTGTCATTGGACTGATTGTCATATACGCAGCAGCAACAGTGTAGAGTTAGTCGGTTACCGGTCGCTGATAGAGGCCAGACCTGTTTGTCTCATCGACTGACTGCCGACTGATAGCGGGACCTACAGCGCTCAGCGCAAGCCATGTCTTACGGTAGCCGGGTGCGCTGACGCGCTCATCCCAAGCTGTCGGTCCTCTTGATCTCAGCGTTTGCCCAATTTCACGGTAAACTTTTAGGGCTGCGCATATCGCCCATGCGCATCTGAAAGGCAGTTCACGAATTCCGACATATGCCGATGCATAGTACGTTTCCGCCATGTCCAACAAAGAACATGCGGCTTCATGAGCAGCTGGCCAGTTTTCCTGGCGCGCGAGCCTGGCCGCATCAGTGGGCGCATCAGCATCATGCAGTAAACTGGCTGGAACATAAATCCGGTCAGCCCTGGCATCATCTACGACATCTCGCGCTATGTTCGTCAGCTGAAAGGCAAGGCCAAGATCACTTGCGCGATCAAGGGTCGCGTCATCCCGGACGCCCATGATGTGAGCCATCATCACGCCGACCACGCCAGCTACATGATAACAATAATCAAGAATTTCTTCCCGGGTTTCATAAACACGTTCCTCCGCATCCATACGAAATCCATCGAGTAGTTCAAAAGCATGGCGGTGCGGAATCTCGTGTGTTCTGAAGACACGGGCAAGTCCGGTAAAAACAGGGTCCTCTGTAGGCTTGCCGCCCAACGCCGCGCTGGTCTGGTCAATCAGACTCTGCAGCCGCTCCTTCTGACCATCACGATAATCAAAAATCTGGCCGTGCCCCATAATCTGGCCATCCACAACATCATCGCAATAGCGGCACCATGCGTAAAGCATGGAGGCGTCGGCTCGCATGGTGTCGTCAAAGATACGTGAGGCAAGGGCAAAACTTTTTGACCCTTGCTTTATGGAAGCATGTCCGTGGCTGACGACAGCGTCAGTCATTACTCTGCAGCCTGTGCTGCCAGCATTGATGCAAAATCCTGAACGCATAAACCGGCGGTCGCCTTCGCAGATCCCACAACACCCGGAATGCCTGCACCGGGATGTGTCCCAGCTCCGACTATGTACATGTTGCTGATCTTGTCGTCGCGATTATGCGGCCGGAACCATGCGCTTTGCGTGAGGATCGGTTCTATGGAGAAAGCAGACCCATTGTGTGAGTTCATCACATCACGGAATGTATAGGGTGTGATATGATGTGTTGTCACAAGGTCACGGCTCAGATTTGGGATATAGTGTTTCTCAAGGTAAGCGAGAATTTTGTCACGATATTTCGGTCCTTCCACGTCCCAGTCGATATCGGCCCGTCCCAAATGCGGCACAGGCGAGAGGACGTAATATGAACTGCCGCCGTCCGGTGCCAGACTCTCGTCAGTCACAGAAGGCGCATGAAGATAGAGTGAAAAATCATCCGGCAGATCATTGCCGTGGAAGATATCCGAGATCAATTCCCTGTAGCGTTGACCGAATAGTACGGAATGGTGCGCTATATTCGGTGGGGGAGACTTCAGCCCAAAGTATGTCACGAATAATGACATTGAATGGCGCTTTTTCGACAGAGATTGCCCGTATGATTGCCCGCGCGGATGCTTGCCGAGCAATTTTCCGTATGTATGCACAACATCTGCATTACTCGCGACCAGATCCACATCATGCTTGATGCCGTTAGCAATGACGCCCGTAACCCTGTCACCTTCACTTTTGATCTCGGTAATTTCTGTAGAAAGTTTCAGGGTGCCGCCAATATCTTCAAACAGTTTCACCAGCGCCTTTATAAGCGCACCCGTACCGCCCATGGCGAACCAGATGCCACCTTCAAGCTGCAGAGCATGGACCAGGTGATAAATTGAAGATGACTCAAAAGGATTACCGCCAACCAGAAGCGTATGAAACGAGAAGGCGCGGCGCAGCTTTTCATCTTTTATAAAGTCGCCAAGACGATCATAAACGCTGCGATAGCTTTGCAGCTTTACCAGTTGTGGAGCTGCGGCCATCATATCCTTGAAGTTCAGGAAGGGAACAGTACCCAGCTTTACATACCCTTCCTGGTAAACTTCCTTCGTGTACTCATGAAATTTACGATACCCTTCGAGATCATCGGGATTGATCAGTTCTATCTGCCGCATCAATTCGGCCTGATCGCTGACATAGTCAAAGCGTGTGCCGTCTTCCCAGCAAAGTCTGTATCCAGGCGTTACGGGGACAAGTTCAACATAATCTGAGGTCTTGCGTCCCGCCGCTTCAAAAAGCTGATGCAGGCAATCTGGATCAGTAATTACGGTAGGCCCAGCATCAAAGGTGAAGCCTTCCTGTTCATAGACATAAGCACGGCCCCCCGGTTTATCTCTGTTATCGTAAAGCGTTACCTGAAAACCGGCTGTTTGAAGGCGAATAGCAAGGGCGATGCCGCCAAAGCCAGCGCCAATGACCGCAGCTTCCGGTCTTTTTCCGTTGAGGGAGGGTGTTGCGTCGAGAGGGCTCAAGATCAGCTCCTGTGTCGGTTCATGAATTGTTGTTCAGAGAGATTATAGATCGCCGGGACCACAGGTACAGGCGGCTTGCCAGAAAGGATACGTGCTTTTTGTAAAAGAGTCAGATCGCCGCGATAGAATGCTGCCACAAGCTGCTCGTCCAGTCGGTAAAAGCGTTGCAAAACCTGATATCGCTTTGACGGCTCTCCGGCCTTGAACATCATTCTGTTGAGTAACCGGAAAAACTTTTCCCGCCGCCAGTGCTCAAGCCTGTAGGCAATAACGCTTTTCGTTACGGCTTCCTGCGTGAGGGATGGCAATGCACCCAGTCGCATGGCAATACTTATCGCATCTGGCAGGCTATATCCCGTCACGGCGTTATAAAGGCCACCAGCCAGCCCGATTTTTGGTGCGCTGCCTGCTTCCGTTTCAAGCCGCGCTTCAAGGTCACTGGCCATGGTAATGGGCAGAATGCCCCTTTCGCTGTGCAGCACGTTCTCAATCTGCCAGCCTTTCCCTTCGGCATATTCCCTGATGCGGTTATGGATGGTCGCATCGTCCAGGGCTGGCCCATCCTCGTAATATGTGTCTTCTATCAACAGTTTATCGGGGGCATATGGCAGGCAATAGACGAAACGGTAAGCATCCCCCTGTTCCACTGTGGCATCCATGATGATCGGCACATCCAGACCATGAGGCTGGCTGGTACGCACAACCTGGCCAACGAATTTCTGATACCCGAGCAACACAGTCGGATCGGGCCTGAAGCCTGTGGCGTCAATGATGGCGTTGCCTTCCAGCGTGTCACCATCTTCAAATTTGAGGGTGCGCGGTGTTACTGCCTCGACTTTTCTGCCGGTCAAGACGACCAGTTTGCCGCTATCAATCAGTGGCTGCACGGCTTTCATGAGCGCGTCAGAATTGGATGAGCAATATCCGATATCAAGACGGCGGGAATAAGCCGGAAAGTGCACATCATAGCCTGGCCAGTGATGGGCTATAGCTGGCCCGAACCATTCAAGCGCAGCCGGGGTGAGGTCTGTTTCATTAAATGACCACGTGTGATCCCCGCCGACCTTCACGGCTGCATCCACAATGGTGACTCTGGTTGCGTTGCCAGTTGTCAGACATCGCCATGCCACCAGCAGGCTGGCCAATCCACCACCTGCAATCAGCAGATCAGAGATATTGGAATTTGCACCGGGCAGGGCTATGGCTCCTTGATACGGGATGGAATGTGCCAGCTGCTTCCTTTAAGCTGTGTGGCGCCCTTAGTCTATCTGGCGCAATATGAAAAGGACGGCTCAGCTTCATGTTCGGTGACGGTAACTTCTGGACGACGTATGCGTTTCTCGTGGTAATTATTGTTGCGCGTTATTTCATGATTGCCGGTTTTTTTCATTACTATCTCTGGATGCGGCCAGCCGACAAAGTGAAGGCAGTCCGCCTCACGCGGCATAATCCGACACGCGCAACCATCCGGCATGAGATTATCATGTCTACCATCTCAGCCTTTATCTATGCGGCTCCGGCTGCCTGGGTGATGGTCATGTGGGAAAATGGTGGCACGGCCCTCTACACGGAAGTGAATGGCCTTCTTGGCTGGCTTTATATTCCGGTCAGCATCCTGATTTTCCTGTTTGCGAATGACGCTTTCTTTTATTGGACGCATCGGGCCATGCACCACCCAAAGCTCTACAACCTGATGCACCGGACGCACCACAAATCCAAGCAGCCAACGCCCTGGGCGGCGTTTTCGTTCCATCCGACAGAGGCATTGCTGGAGTCATGGCTTTTGCCCGTTATGGCAATTTTTATTCCCATCCATGTGGGCGCGGCGCTGTTCGTGCTGATGGCGATGACAGTGACCAGTGTGACAAACCATGCCGGCTGGGAAATTTTACCCCGCAGCTGGGTCAAGGGTTGGATAGGTGACAACATCATTTCTGCAACCCACCACAACATGCATCATACAAAATTCAACGGTAATTACGGCCTGCATTTCCGTCTTTGGGACAAGTTGATGGGAACCGACATCATGAAGCCGGTCAAAAAATAGTAACAGGAATCAAAGAATGACCTTTTTCTCAGAGACGAAACAACTGCCACCAGATAGCCTGTTGCAACTCATAACCGAGTTTCGGAATGATCCCTCTCCGGACAAGATTGATCTTGGTGTCGGCGTCTATCAGGATGAGCACGGCAAGACACCAATCTTCGAAGCGGTGGAGCTTGCGCAGCGGCGTTTGCAAACAGATGAGGACAGCAAGACCTACCTTGGTCCATTAGGATGGCCAGGTTTTGCCGATGAGGTTCGCAAGCTCGTACTCGGGGAAGTTCTTGAGGAAAAGCTGGCAGGGCGCTTTGCTGTACTGCCAACACCAGGGGGCAGTGGGGCGCTTAAATCTGCCGGCACACTCGTGCAGCGCCTTAATCCGTCTGCCAAAATCAGATTGCCTGATCCGACCTGGGCCAATCACAAGCCGATTTTTCTCTCTTGTGACCTCGAGACTGTGACCTATGCCTATTACGATAATGAGGCAACGAGCCTTGATCGTGAAAAGATGTATGCAGATCTTGCAGCGGCGCAGAGCGGTGACATCATTGTTGTCCACGGCAACTGCCATAACCCGACAGGAGAAGACCTTTCAGCAGAAGACTGGAAGTTCCTGACCGATCTGGCTCTGGAAAAAGGTATCGTTCCGTTTATCGACATCGCCTACCAGGGGTTGGGGCAGGGCTTTCATGAAGATATGGCCCATGTGCGCAGCTTGCTAGAATCGGTGCCGGAGGCGATCCTCTGCTATTCCTTTTCAAAGAATATGGGACTTTATCGCGAGCGTGTTGGTGCAGCCCTCGTGATGACAGAGAATGCTGATATGGCGGAGCGTGTACAGAGCAATCTTAATGAGATTGCCCGGCGTACATATTCAATGCCCCCTTCCTATGGGGCTGCGCTTGCCTGGTATTTGCTGAGCGACCCGGACCTCAATGCAAGCTGGCGCAAGGAACTCGAGCAGTTGCGCAAGCGCGTTGTCAGTCTTCGGGCGCAAGTAACGGATGCCTTGTCATCAGAGTTTGGTGATAATCGTTTTCAGTATATCACCGCCCAAAATGGCATGTTTTCGCGTCTGCCCCTGACGCCTGAGCAGATAAATCGTTTCAAAACTGAGTCGTCTATCTATATGGCAGGAGATGGCCGCGTGAATATGTGCGGTTTTACCCCGGCAAAAATAGCCCGATTTACGGAGAATATGAGTTCCGTTCTGAAATAGGGAAGGGCCAGGCCCTTCCCGACAGATCAACCCTCAGGTTGATAGAACTCGACTTCGATCAGCAGGTCTACGTCATCTCCAATATTCGGGACAAGGCCGGACATACCCCACTCAGAGCGGGTTACGCTGCCAGTTGCGGAAAATCCGAGAGTTGCGAGACCAGAGAAGGGCCGCTCTTCAAATGCACCGTTGAACGAAATGTCCAGTGATACCGGCTTGGTAACGCCCATAAATGTCAGGTCGCCAGTAACGATGCCAGTTGTCTCGCCTTTCATCTCGATACCAGTAGAAGCAAAGGAAATTTCCGGAAACTCTCCTGCATTGAACCAGCGTTCGCTTTCGGCAAGTTCTTTGTCAAAATCTTTTGCGTCCGCGTTAGGATAGTCTGTTTCCACTGATGTGGGGTCAACGGTCACTTTCAGCGCACTGTTGGCAGGGTTTGCGGGATCAAAGTCCAGTGTGGCATCAAACCGGGTGAAACGTGCCGTATAGTTTGACAATCCGAAATGGGAGACTTTCCAGGTCAGGCTCGCATGTGATTTGTCGAGAACGTACTCACCTGCAGGCATATCTGCAGGTGGTGTCATTTCGCTTTGTGCCTGAGCTGCCGCAGTCAGCATTAGGGCGGCGCTGCCCAGGGCAAGAAGGTGTTTGCGCATGGTTGTTCCTTTCCGAAAACATGAAACTCTTGGTGTCTCTTAGCTACAACATCGGGGGCAGATTGAACATAACCATCCCGGCAAAAGTCTTTTCACATTTGTGCATGGATGGTCACATTACCGTGGGGTGGCTCTGCCATCGTCATGGGCAGTGGCGCAGTCCGGCATTGATCCGCGTTGCAGCATTGGCTACCAACGCCGCTTGTCACAACATTAGCTGGGCTTCATGAGCAAGAAACAGAAAACGTTCAAACCGAAAGCGCGTAAGCCGCGTGGCTTCGCAGACAGGCTTGGTCAGGAAATTCTGGCAGAGCAGGCCATGCTGACGCGCATCCAGGCAGTCTATGCGGCATATGGGTTCGATCCGCTGGAAACACCGGCGTTCGAATTCACTGATGCGCTGGGCAAGTTCCTGCCTGATGTGGATCGTCCGGGTCAGGGGGTTTTTTCCCTGCAGGATGACGATGAGCAATGGATGAGCCTGCGCTATGACTTGACGGCGCCATTGGCAAGGTTTGTCGCGGAGCATTATGACGCTCTGCCAAAGCCCTTCCGCCGCTATCAGGTCGGGCGGGTCTGGCGTAATGAAAAGCCGGGACCGGGTCGGTATCGCGAATTCACGCAATGTGATGCTGATATTGTCGGCGCGCCGGCTCCGTTTGCGGATGCTGAAATATGCATGATGTTTGCGGATGCTGTGGAGGCTGCCGGGGTGCCGCGTGGTGACTACGTGATCCGCGTTTCTGATCGCAAGGCTATGAATGGCCTTCTGGAAGTTGCGGGGCTTGCAGGGGAGGACATGGCTGCCAAACGTCTTGGGGTCTTGCGGGCAATGGATAAACTGGATCGTCTGGGTGAGGAAGGTGTGCGCCTTCTTCTGGGCGATGGGCGTGAAGATGAAAGCGGCGATTACACACAAGGCGCCGGTCTGTCGGCTGCACAGGCAGATGTGGTTATGGCCTTCATGGCTGCCACGAAGGACAGTAACGCGGCAACTTGTGCTGCCTTGCGCGATTTGATTGGCGAAAGCTCTGACGGAATGCAGGGCGTCGAAAATCTGGAAAAGATAGCTGAGGTGCTGACAGCACTGTCCTGCGATGAAAGCAGGGTACAGATTGATTTATCGATTGTGCGTGGTTTGGAATATTACACGGGGCCGGTATTTGAAGCTGATCTGACATTCGAGGTGGAAGACGAGAAAGGTCGTCCGGTGCGCTTTGGGTCTGTTGGCGGTGGGGGACGCTATGATGATCTGGTCAAGCGCTTCCGCGGTCAGGAAGTACCGGCTGTGGGGTGTTCCGTGGGCGTATCGCGGCTTTTGTCAGCGTTGCAGGCGCGTGGCCACGTAACGGACACCGGCAACGGCCCGATTGTCGTGATGGCCATGGATAAGGACCAAATGCCAGCATATCAGAAGATGGCGGCAGAGTTACGCGCTGCTGGTCTGCGCGCAGAAGTTTTTGTCGGTAGTGGCAATTTCGGCAAGCAGATGAAATATGCTGACAGGCGCAGCAGTCCTATGGCCATCATTCAAGGTGAGGATGAGCGCGCCAAAGGAGAGGTGACGCTCAAGGACCTGGTGCTGGGCGAAAAACTGGCTGCAGAAATTACTGACAATAGACAATGGCGCGAAGACCAACCGGCACAATTCAGCGTACCCCGTGAGAAGATGGTGGATGCTGTGAAGGATGTATTATCGAGAGGGCAGTCGACAGAGCGATGATGTCTCTTTTAGCGGCTATCAGTCTGTAAGTAGAAAACTATTCTGCAGCCTGGGAAATCTGCAAGGCAGCAGGATCAATCTGCATCAATTCGGTCAGGATCTGCCGCAGCATGGAGCGTAGTGGTTCAAAACCGGCTGTGCGGGTGATGCGGGTTTCATCAAGGTACAATCTGCGATTGATCTCGATCTGCAAGGCATGAACCCCGGTCTGGGGCTGGCCATAATTCTGTGTCACATAACCGCCAGCATAGGGTGCGTTCCGGCTCACCCGGTACCCGGCCTCCATCATCAGGTTCTGGGTCAAACTGAGTAGCCCGGGTGCACAGGAGGCCCCGTAGCGATCCCCCAAAACAAAATCCATTTCCGGCAGTCTTTTGCCGGGACGGCGCCAGGATTCCTGTGAAGGCATCGAGTGACAGTCAATGATGATAGCGCAGCCAAATTGCTGCACCGTTCGATCAATCGTCTCCTGTAGCATCTGATGATAAGGCTTATAGAACAGCTCCAGTCGCTGCAGGGCGTCACGCACAGGCAGGCGGGTTGGATATATTTCCTGCCCGTTGGCTGCCAGTCGTGGAATAACGCCAAAACCTGCAAGAACCCGGCTGGAGCGCGTGTCGCTGTCTTCGGGCAGACGGCCCGACAGAACCAGCGGATCAAGCTCTTTTTCGCTCCGGTTCACATCCACATAGGCTCTCGGGAACAACGCCTTGATAAGGGGTGCCCCCAGGCTCGGCACCATGTCTACAAGAAGGTCCACATAGCTGTCTTCGGACCGGCGCAAGCTCATCAGATCAAGGCTGCTGCGATTGACGAAAGAAGCAGGATAGCGCCGCCCGGAATGTGGCGAGGCAAAAATAAAAGGCGAAGTCTGGACAGTCGGCGCGATCAGTTCGACCGGTCGGACTGACAGGCGTTCTTCTTCACCAGTATCGCTCATGCTGCTGCTCAATTCCTGCACTATGCTTTGCGCTTTCACTTGCTCAAATTATAGCTGAAAACCGCGTCACGGCTACTGCAAGTGCCTTGTGGCGTGATTTTTTAGCGTCATCACTAAGGAAGTGTTTTCAGTTAAGGCGACGTTAAGGCTGGTTGGGGTAGTTATAGAAAATAGTATTGGTATGCTCCGGTAAGGAATGAAGAGAGGTTTGGGACATGGCGGCAATTCTGTTGGCGGAAGATGATGACAGCATGCGTGGCTTTCTCCGGAAGGCGCTTGAAAAAGCAGGGCATGTAGTTGTGGATGCTTCTCAGGGAGACGAAGCCCTGACTGAACTTCAATTACGCGAATTTGATCTGCTCCTGACGGATATTGTTATGCCGGTCATGGATGGAATCGAACTTGCCCGCCGGGCATCTGAAATCGACCCAGAGATGAAAATCATGTTCATTACCGGTTTTGCTGCAGTGGCTTTGAATCCGGCGAATCAGGCACCGCAGGACGCAAAGGTTCTGTCCAAGCCATTTCACCTGAAAGACCTGGTCAGTGAAGTTGATCGCATGATTGCTGCCTGATCAGTGCATTGGCACTTGCAAAGCCTTTTCTGTCTCGCTATCTAGCCCGTCTGTCTGCCATCTTCGGCAAGCGGGCGTATAGCTCAGTGGTAGAGCGCTTCCTTGACATGGAAGAGGTCCGTAGTTCGATCCTACGTACGCCCACCATCAAAACCCTTCATCCAGAACGATATTTGAACGTGGCGCAGGTAAGCGGCCTGTGGCAGTATCGCCAATATCAGGCAGTGCATGATATTCCAATTCTTTCGACTAGGTCGCAGCATCCACAGAAAGCAGACGTGTGAGCTATACAGTTTCTCCTGAATCCAGGTCTCTGATTTTTGCAGGTGTCAGCCTTCTGCTTATCTTGGTTTTGCAGGGCGTTGCTTTTGCGCATGGTGTCGAAGGGCACGACCAGGCATTCATCACAAGTGCAGACGGCTTTCACCCTTTTCCGTTCATGTATCTCGGCGCCAAGCATATGGTCACGGGGTACGATCATCTGCTTTACCTTGCGGGCGTGATATTCTTTCTTCAGCGTCCGCAGGACGTTATTAAATTTGTCAGTCTCTTCGCGATTGGCCACTCCATCACGTTGCTGTTTGGTGTTCTGGCAGGCATTCATATCAATGCGTATATTGTGGATGCGATTATCGGCCTCTCGGTCTGCTACAAGGCTTTGGAGAACCTTGGTGTTCTGAAGAAATATACAGGCATTGCCCTGGACCCGAAAATTGCTGTCTTTGGTTTTGGCCTGGTGCACGGTTTCGGACTGTCTACAAAGCTGCAGGATCTTGAGTTGTCGCCCAATGGTCTTGTGCCAAATATGCTAAGCTTTAATATCGGCGTGGAAATTGGGCAGGTCCTGGCACTGACCTTTCTGTTCTTGCTTTTCATCTATCTGCGTGGGCGAGAGAATTATGACGGCATTTCCCGCTGGGCCAATATCTTGCTCTTTGCAGCAGGCGTGCTGCTGACCATGATGCAGCTGGCTGGCTTGTTATTTTAGGAGCTGATAATGACGAAAAAACAAGACCCTGAAAACCAGACAAAAAACCTGCCGAAATATCTTGGCCTTGCGTCACTTGGTGCTTTTGTGTTGCTGATCCTCGCTGTTCTGCCGGCAGAGTACGGAGTTGATCCAACAGGCTTCGGGCGCGTGACCGGGCTGACAAAGCTTGCAGGTCACCATGATGATCACGGCGGGCCTGGCGAGGGGGCCGGCATCGGTGTTTATACCGGGCAATTCAAAACAGAGACCATTCGCATAGAGATTGAAGAGTTCGGTGAAGTTGAGCATAAGGCTTTTCTGTCGGCGGGCGGTGGTTTTGTCTATTCATGGGAAGTCGAAGGTGAGACACCAAACGGTGGTGTCTATTTCGACTTTCACGGACATCCCGCATCGGCTGATGCAGATGAGTATCCTGAGGGTTTTGAGCGCTCATATGGCGAGGGAGAACTGGCGGCACAAAGTGGTGTCTTTAACGCAGGCTTCCCGGGCTATCATGGGTGGTTCTTCCTGAATCTAGAGGAGCGGCCTGTCACGCTGACGTTGAAAATCAGCGGGTTTTACGACAATCATCAGGAGATGTATCGTGCAGTAGAGGGCGCAATCGTGCACTCTGCAGAGTTCTGAGAATGACGAGAAAGTGGAGCAGGGGTCATGTCAACACAGTCAACGCAATATACTAATGTTGCCATCACGCTGCATTGGGTTATCGCTGTTCTGATTATCGCCCAGTTGATCGGTGGGGAGATAATGGGGCAGCTTCAGCCGATTTCCTTCCGCTTTGAGATTTATCAGTTGCACAAGTCTTTCGGTATTATCGTGCTCCTGTTGTCTCTCGCGCGCCTTGGCTGGCGCCTGACACACACACCGCCGCCATTGCCATCCGGCATGGAGCCATGGGAGCGCTTGGTGTCAAAAACGACGCATATTCTCTTTTATGTCTTGATGATTGGTATTCCGATGGCTGGTTGGCTCATGGTCTCGGCATCACCTATGAACATTGATACCATGATCTTCAAGATTATTCCGTGGCCACATTTTCCGGGCATACCTCAAACTGAGGCATTGGAAGCGTTTTTCAAGGATGTTCACAACTATATGGCAATCGCAGCCGTCGTCCTTATTGTGCTACATGTCGCAGCAGCGCTGAAACATCATTTTGTCAATCGTGATGCAGTCCTGACACGGATGATCCCGTCATTGAAAAAGCGAAGCTAGAGACTACGGTGTGACAATCGGAAACCAGAAGGCCGGTTGATCCAGAGAGTTGAGGAAGGCGCGCACAGATAGCGCATCACCCGAAATGTAAATCTTGCCGGAGAGTGTAAGAGCCGGAACATTCCCGGTGCCCAGCAGAATACTGTCAAAAGTCTCGCGGCTCATTTGCACGCTTGCTTTTGGCTCGGCGGCAGCGCCGCTGCGTGGGACGATCACATCCGGACTGACATGAACGGCAATCTGCTCGTCAGTATCACTAAAGACGAAATTTATGACATAAGGCTGTCGGTTCATTTTCGCCGGGTTGAACCGCGCTGCCATGGCGTTGAACAGGTCCATAGTCGGCACGGCACGGACGAATTCGGGATTGGAGAGCTGCGGATTAAGCCCCTCGGGCAGACCATTACGTAGTTCACTTGCTGCAACCAGATAATAACTGCGCCACGCGCCGCTTTCTGTCTGAAAGCCGAGCTGTTCGAAGGTAGCTGCAAGCCAATCGCGTGCCGCTGCATCGGCAGGGTCTGCAAAGACCAGATGATTGAGAAGCTCAGCGGCCCAGCGGTAATCGCCTTGCTCAAACGCACTTTTACCAAGCTCAAGAACGGAGCTGCTGCCGCCCATTGCTTCGACATAACGCGATGCCGTCACTTCTGAGGGCAGTGCGTGATAATCTGAAGGGTTGCCGCTCCACCAACCGAAATAATGCTGATAAACGGCTTTCGCGTTATGATTGAGCGTACCATAATACCCACGTGTACTGAAGTCATTATATGCAAAAGAGGGATCTTTGAGCGTTTCAGCAGCTTCGGTCATGGTGGCGCCAGTATTCGCCTGACGCAGCGTCTGGTCGTGAACATAGCGATAAATATCACGCTGGCCTGTCAGATGGGCTCGGACATTTTCCGCGCCCCAGGTTGGCCAGTGGTGGGAGGCAAAAACAACATCTGACCGGTCGCCATATTCTGCCAGTACACTGTCAATCACGCGAGACCAGGCAAGAGCATCACGCACTTTCGCGCCGCGTGGGGTGAGTACGTTATGGAAAGTTCCGCTCGCAACTTCTGCGGTGCAAAGTGCGCGTTTCTCTGGCAGGTAGAACATGAATTCCGCAGGAGCTTCGGTACCAGCGGCATCTATGAACTCAAAAGTTACGCCATCAATGATCCGTGTGCCAGATCGCACTTCTTCTGTTGGCAGCACAAGGCTTATGCTGCCACGCGGCAAGCCCGGTCCCAACCCGGAACTGACATGCGCGGTTTCACCGCGGGCAATGCTGGAGCCAAACATGAGGATAGCCCGGCGCGACATGTGGTTCCCGGCGAGCACATTCTCCGTAATGGCATGATCGGCAAAACCGGCAGGGGCAATCACCGGTACACCACGCGCGGCAATATCTTCTTCATTGATGACGCCGCGTGCACCGCCGAAATGATCCACGTGGGAATGCGTATAGATGACCGCACTGACGGGGCGCGTGCCCAATGTGCTGTTGGCAAGGCCTAAAGCGGCGGCGGCGGTTTCCACGGTCGTCAGAGGGTCAACAATAATCCAGCCGGTCCTGCCTTCAATAATCGTCATGACGGCAAGATCATAGCCACGCACCTGCCAGATACCCTCTGTGACCTGAAAAAGCCCATGCTGGGACGCCAGTTTTGCCTGCCGCCAGAGTGAAGGATTGACGGTTGCTGGCGCGGCGCCTGTCAGAAAGTCGAACTGTCTGATATTCCAGACGACGGCGCCATTGTCTGACAGGATGGCGTCATCTTCTATTTTTGCCAGAAAGCCGCGACTTGCGTCCTCAAAGTCGGCTTGATCCTCGAGTGGCAGGCTAGCGGCAAAAGACGCATTTGCGGCGCGTGTGGCGGCCGTCGCCACGCCTGCTGGCGGCTGTTCAAAGCTCTCTTGAGGTATAGCGGGCGCGTTTTCACCCTCAGCACATGCGGCAAGGCTCAGGCAGAAGACAAACATCATGGAATTCAGTTTATTGAGCATTTTTACCCCCTCTATTCTCTGGCTCATTCTGGTATTTTTATACTGGCAGGCGCATGCTTGCACGCAAGCCGCCCAGAGGCGACCTGTCCAGCACGACTTCGCCGCCATGTGCCCGCACTACATCACGCACGACAGTCAGTCCCAGCCCAACACCGGCAATATTCTGGCTGCGGGCTTCATCCAGTCGGGAAAACGGTTTGAACGCCTCATCATATTGATCAGGCGTGATGCCCGGCCCGTCATCATCGACAATGATATGGATGATATCGTCTCGCTTTATCGCCGATAATACGACTTTGCCTGCATGTTTGAAACCATTTGAAACCAGATTGGCAATGGCCCGCTTCAGGGCCTGTCGGCGCGCATCTATTTCAAGTATTGGGGGCATATCCAGTTCCAGCGCGTGGCCAGTCCGCTCGGTATCGCTGACGATTTCTTCTGCAAGCGTGCGCAGATCGAATAATACCGGTTCTTCGCGAGACTGGTCCCGCGAAAAGGCAAGGTATTCTTCGAGCATCTGCTCCATCTCGGTCACGTCTGCTTTCATCTCCGCGGTGTCTTCGCTTTCCGGCATCATGGCGAGGGCAAGTTTCATCCGGGTGAGGGGGGTGCGCAAATCATGGCTTACACCAGCCAGCATACTCGTTCGCTGGTTGATATAGCGCTTGATCCGTTGGCGCATGGCGAGAAATGCGGCTCCGGCGGCGCGGACTTCCCGTGCGCCGGAAGGCTTGTATTCGGGCATGTCCCGGCCCCGCCCAAACGCTTCAGCTGCATCAGCCAGCCGTGTAATGGAGCGGACCTGATTGCGCATGAATACGATGGAAATATATCCGAGCAGCAGCGTTGTGACAAAAAGCCAGAGAATGAATACCCAGGCATTGTCTGTGTACATGCGTTCACGCAATACCAGAAAAACCAGATACCCGTCATCGAGCTGTACCCGCACTTCAACATAATGCCTGAACCCGGCCACGTTGAACCAGTAGGGTCTGTCCAGTGCTTCGGACAGGCGCGCATCAAGGGTCGAACTGTTGACGGCAAAAAAACCGCGTTTGTCATTCGGGGGAATTTGCGCATTCGGCTCAAAGCGGATTGCCATATCCAGCTCTTCTCGTGCGAGGGAGCCAATCTGGTCACGTGCCGCATCATTGCCTGCCTGCCGCCATAACTGTGTGACCAGCGCGATATTCCCGGCAGAGTTTGCCGAGAGATTGCCGCTCACCTCTTCCCAGTGCCGACTGAAAAAGATGACCGTGATGATGACCTGCGTGAGGAAAATCGGAAACACAACGATCAGGAAGGTACGGGCAAAAAGCCCTTTGGGCATGATCTGGCGCAGCATCGCTCAGTCCACCATCAGGGCGTAGCCGACGCCGCGCACCGTCTGTAAAAGAAGTGGTGTGCGCGGGTCCTGTTCGATTTTCTTGCGCAAGCGTGTGACCTGCACATCAATCGAGCGGTCCAGTGCCGCTGATGTTTTTTCAGCCAGGGCAGCGCGTGAAATCGGCGCACCAGGTTTCTGCACCAGCACGCGCAGCAAGGAAAGTTCCCCGGATGTTAGTTTCACCACTTCATCATCGCGGCGCAGCTCGCCTTTCTCCGGGTTGAACCGGCATCGGCCAAAAGTAAACTCCGTGCGGCGACCGGCATCGCGCTCGCCGCGCTTCAGGAGGTTACGGACACGCAACAGCAATTCACGTGGCTCGAATGGTTTGGCGAGATAATCGTCAGCGCCGCGCTCAAGGCCTTCGATACGGTCCTCCGGTTCGCCGCGCGCTGTCAGCAGGATGATCGGCACATTGGAACTGGCCCGCAGGGATTGCGTCAGCTCAAAACCATTCTCGCCCGGCATCATGACATCAACGATCATAAGATCGAAACTTAACCCCTCCAGCATGCCACGCGCCTCTTCGGCACTCGCTGCTGCTGTGGTGGGGTAGCCTTGTTCTTTCAGAAACCGCTTCAGCAGGCTGCGAATACGATCATCGTCGTCAACAACAAGAATATGGGGTGCCGCTTCATCCATGGTCAGACACTAGCAGTGACCGATAGATGTGAGAATAGGCTCAAGGCATATATGAGACGGGGCGGGTGAGGAGTGTTCACCGGCCTGATTTCCCTGATAGTTGACCAATGGCCAGGTGTGTATATTGGGCACCCGTCCAGATCGTCAAAGCTGCTGCCGCCCAGAGGAAGAATATTCCTGCTTCGCGGCTGAGACTGGTTACCGGCATTAACAAAAATCCAAGGGCGAGGAATTGCGCCGCCGTTTTCCATTTCGCCAGCGCTGTTACGACCAGCGGTGTCCGACCAGCAAGTGCCTCACGCAACCCGGAAATCCAGATTTCACGGAGGATCATTATCAGGCCAAGGATCATGTCAAAACCTGTGAGCGTCCCATCTGCGATCAGCATCAGGAGTACCGCAGCGGTCAGCAGCTTGTCAGCTATCGGGTCAAGCGCCGCCCCAAGCGCGGATGTTGTCTGTGTCCGTCGGGCAATGAAGCCGTCAAGGAAGTCGCTGATACCGGCCAGCACAAATAATCCTACAGCAAGCCAGCGCCAAACAAGAGCGTCCTGCATGAGGCATATTACCAGCGGCAGGATCAGTGCGATGCGTATCAGGGTCAGGGTATTCGCCATATCCACAGCCTTACGGTGATCCCGGCATCAGGAAAAGATTTTTCGATGTCACCTTGACGTTACATTCGTCGATGTATAAATGTTACCCATAGGTTACACAGGAGAATGACTGATGGAAAACAAGGTTGAGAGATTATCCAGGATACGTCGAATCTTACTGATGATGTCAGCGGCCAGCTTTCTGGCCTGGCAGGTGCCGATGATGGACAAGAGCGAGCGACTGGCTGAAGCAGCGGCCGGCTGGGCCGGGCTGGTTTCAGTGACAGGCTTTGCCGTCTGGATTCTTATTCTGGTTTATCTGGTTGGCCCATGGAGCAGGTTTTCCCTCAAGCGTGATGTTAACGCCGCCTTGAATGACGAACTTGTCCGGGCCAACCGTGGCAGGGCTTATACGGTTGGTTATATCGCCATGATGCTGACCGCAGCGACAGTCTTTGCGCTGGCTCTTTTTGAGCCTGTGAAAGGTGTTGAAGCGGCGCATCTCGTCCTAGTGGTCGGCGTGGTCGCGCCAATGTTCTGCTTTGCGGCTCTGGAGCGTGCCTGAATGTCTTCAGACAGACTTCATAACAGATTGAAAGAGTTTCGCACACAGCAGGGCCTGACACAGGCTGATCTGGCGGAGAAGGCTGGTGTCAGCCGCAAGACAATTAACACAGTTGAAAATGGCGTGTTTATCCCATCCACCATCCTTGCCTTGACGTTAGCCAGTGTCCTTGGAACGCGCGTTGAAGATCTGTTCCAGTTGCCTGAATGAAATTGCCTATAGCAGTTCCATTCAGGTGGCCCCGACGAGTTTGCCGATCATCTTGTCCGGCCAGGCCCAGGTCTGGTCATGCAGTGCGATGATAAGACCGTCGAGCGGCGATAATATCAGTTCTATTTCGCCAGTCACAGGAATGATCTCTGCGATCAGGTCGCCCGTTCTCACGCTGTCCCCGGGTTTCAGTTTGTAATCAACGACACCTTCAATAGAGGCCGTAAGCCGGTGCATATTTTCTACGGGGATCGCGTTTCCAAGCAGTCTTGGCAGGGCACCCGGCTCTCCCGCGAGGCAACCACGATGCTGAAGGAAGCGTATCAATGCCTCACTGTCCCGTCTGGCGAATGTTCCTGATACGTCGTTGTTGGATCTTAATTCAAGAGTGGAGGAAAGGCAGGCTTGGGGAACAGGGTGATCCGGGAACATTTCTGATAGCAGAAGCCAGGGTCCGCCGCAGGACTCATCGAATGATCCATCGCCAGAATAACCGGAAAGTAATACGGCGCGCGCATCTAATTCGGCAGCGAGGTCCGTTGCATCCGGCCATGACCTTTTATTCGTATAAAGGTACAATAGCGCATGATTATCTGCATGAAGATCGAGCGCAATATCAGCATCACTTGCATTTTCCATAAGTGTAAGTTGGAGTTTTTCGAACGCATCGGTGCAAGTAGTGTCTGTGAGTGCTTCGCGCATTTCCCGGCGAATGACAGCAACATTTTCATCAGCATCTTCGCCCAGCTTGCCGTTCACCCGATCGCGCACGAGTTCAGCAAGGTTCGGAAAACCCCGGTTGAAGTTCCTGTCTGTGCCATCTTCAACACGCCCCTGCATATATTGTCCGACGATCTGCGCGTGACCGATCGGATTTGCCACCGGCACCAGCACAATTTCACCTTTGATCTTTCCTTGCGTCGCGAATTCGGAGAGACGCTCGATCAGTTTGCGCATGATCAACATGCCCGGCAGTTCATCGGCATGCAGGGCTGTCTGTAAATAAGCCTTGGGGCGGGCACCCGGTGAGCCGAAGCGAAGCACATCAAGTCGCTGTCTTTTGCCCGCACGGTCTTCGCCCAGTTCGATCGTTTCACGTCGATAGGCCGATGCGGTTTTTTCAACGGGGCTTTCTTCAATGATGCTTTCAGTCATGCTGTCTCTATCCACGTAATGCTGCAGCGCTGCTTTTGCCGGCACAGGCTTCAGTCTCGTCTGTTTCCGGGCTTATAACTACTTCTTTCGCATTGCAGCAATTGACGGGGGTCATAAATGTTGAAATCATATCACAAAGGCCGCAAATAAAATGACAACATATTGCGCAGATCAGACTGTTGTCCGCATGACCCGTCTGATTGCCAGGAGCTCATCATGAAACTGCTTTCCTCGTCCGTTTATGTAGGGCCGAATATATTTTCCCAGAAACCGCTGATGCGGTTCACGATTGATTTCGGCAAGTATGCCGGGCGCCGGGCAGCAGATTTCGGTGACAGTTTGCTCGATCCGCTGGTGAAGGCACTGCCTGGACTAGCTCAGGAAGAAACTGATACGGGTGAGTTGTTTCTGGATCGATTGCGCGATGCGCCGGACTGTGATCTGGGCGAGCTGGTTGCGCGGGTTGCTGTAACGCTCCAGAAGCTGGCTGCTGCACCCGTCAATATCGCCCGCTCGGAACCGTCTGGTGAGGAGGGCGTCAGGGAAGTCCTGTTCGGATATGTCTCGCGGCGTATTGGCCTTGAAGCAGGGGATCTGGCGCGGCTGATTGTTCTCGAACTTATTGATCCGTCACCCAGCGGGAAATTCAACCTGGCAGACGAAATCGATGACTTCTTCCATTTTGCGTCACGTCGCAGCCTTGGACCTTCTGCCATGGCGATTGTGCAGGCAGCTGAGGAACGGGACATTCCATGGATACGCCTCAACCAGGACAGCCTTATCCAGTTGGGGCAAGGGCGCTATCAGAAGCGTATTGAAGCGGCCCTGAGCAGCCAGACGGCCTCTATCGCTGTGGATATCGCCAAGGACAAGGAATTCTGTACACAGTTATTATATGACCTTGGCCTGCCGGTACCAGAGCAGAAATATGTGCGTAACAGTATCGAAGCTGTCGCGGCGGCTGAACGCATCGGGTATCCGGTTGTCGTAAAGCCGGTGGATGGTAATCACGGGCGCGGTGTTTCCATCAATCTGGACCGTGAAGCAGACGTGTTGGATGCCTTTGACAAGGCAGTTGAGCATGGCTCTGGCGTGATCGTCGAGAAAATGATCGAGGGCGCAGATCATCGCCTCCTTGTTGTGAACGGTGTGCTGGTGGCAGCAGCCAAAAGAGTGCCCGCTCATGTGAAAGGCGATGGCCGTTCAACCATTGATGAACTCGTTGAACGGGAAAATCAGGATCCCCGCCGTGGCGTTGGGCACGAAAATATGCTGACACGTCTGGAGCTTGATCAGGGTGCTCAGAAAATGCTCCGTGAACAGCAGCTGGATACGAAAGCGGTGCTGGAAGAAGGGCAGGTTGCATATCTGCGCAGAACAGCCAACCTTTCTACCGGGGGCACTGCGGTCGATGTCACCGATACGATTCACCCGGACAACAAGTTCATGGCGGAGCGCGCTATCAAGGCGGTCGGGCTTGATATTGGCGGTGTCGACTTTCTGACCACAGACATTACCAAGAGTTACCGAGAAACCGGCGGTGCAATATGTGAGATCAATGCGGGGCCAGGCATTCGGATGCATATTTCTCCATCTGAAGGGACGCCCAGAGATGTTGGCGGTGCCGTCATGGATATGCTCTTTCCGCCCGGTACTCCCAGCCGTATCCCCATCGCGGCGCTGACAGGCACGAATGGCAAGACAACAACGTCCCGGATGCTGGGACATATCCTGAAAATGTCAGGCCATGTCGTCGGACAGACCAGTACCGATGCTGTTTCGATTGACGGCAACGTCACTGTAAAAGGCGACATGACTGGGCCGATGGCGGCCAGCATGGTGCTGAGGGATCCTGATGTTGATATTGCTGTCATGGAAACAGCGCGTGGCGGTATTGTCCGTGCTGGCCTGGGCTATCAATATTGCGATGTGGGTGCGGTGTTGAATGTAAGTTCTGACCACCTTGGCATGGGCGGCGTTGAAACGCTTGATGACCTTGCCAGGGTTAAACGCCTCGTCGTTGAAGTGGCGCGCGATACGGCTGTTCTGAATGCCGATAATATTCATACATTGCAAATGGCTCAGTACACCAAGGCCAGACATATCTGCTATGTCTCCCGGAACCCGAATAACGGACTGGTTCGAGAGCATATCAAGCAGGGCCACCGCGCAGTGGTTCTGGAGCGCGGTACCAATGGTGAGCAGATTGTGCTCTATGACCGGGACAACCAGATCCCGTTGATCTGGACGCATCTCATCCCCGCGACGGTTGAAGGCAAAGCCATCCACAATGTTGAAAATGCCATGTTTGCGGCAGCAATGTCTTACTCGCTCGGTCTAACCCTTGATCAGATCCGCGCTGGATTGCGCACGTTCAATAACACGTTCTACCAGTCTCCAGGTCGGATGAACGTTTTTGACGAACATGGCTTCCGCGTTATTCTGGACTACGGACACAATGAAGCGGCTATTGCTGCGATGGCTGATCTCGTCGAACGGCTGGAGCCGCGTGGCAAACGTATTGTCTGCGTCACGTGCCCGGGTGATCGTCGTGACGAAGATGTCACCGCCAATGCGAACGCAGTTGCCGGAAAGTTCGACAAGTATATTTGCCACACGGACGATGACCTGCGTGGCAGAGCGCCGCGGGAAATTCCCGAGATGATGCGCGATGCTCTGATTGCCGCAGGGGTAGACCCGGCCGCGATTGAAGTTATCCCGGATGAAGTTGAGGCTGTTGATCGCGCTCTTGAACAGGCGCGGCGCAACGATCTTCTGCTGCTCTTTTGTGCTGCTATTACCAGGACCTGGAAGCAGATCATCTATTACTCCCCGATAGATAAACCTGATGAACGAATCGAGCCAGAATCAGAGCCGGATATAGACATTAACGTGCCTGAGGGATATCGCATCGTCAAAGACGACCGGGGCGTCTGGTTGGCGCTCAAGGATTAGGGAAACACACATCCATGACTAGCAGCGCAGCGCTAACATCACTGGCGCAGGGCTCGCCTGCACGGCGTATGGCTATTATCGGAGGCAGGCTGGAAGATAACAACCGCGCCGTGTACAGAGAAATGAGACGCCTTGCCGGTGGGAAGATAGCTATTTTTCCAACAGCGTCTTCCGAGCCGATTGAGGTCGGGGAGGAGACGAAAGCAGCATTTCTGGCCCATGGCTTTACGGCGGATGTCATACCCGTCCATGCCGATAATGCTTCCGGTTCAGCTTTTGATCCGGAGATACTTGAACGTGTCAAGGCAGCCGGTAGCATCTACTTTACTGGTGGCGATCAGGCCAAGATTGTGGGTGCCCTGATCCAGAACGGGAAGGATACGCCTCTTCTAAAAACCATCAGGCAAGTGTTCAAGGCTGGCGGCTTGCTGGCCGGCTCAAGCGCCGGTGCGGCCATGATGTCGAAAGTCATGATTCTTGGCGGCACTTCTTTTGAATCAGTCGTGCACGGCATTACGGAAGATCCGGATGAACCAGGCTTGCTTGTTGGCAAAGGGATGGGGTTCTTTCCCCACGGCCTGGTCGACCAGCACTTCATCAAACGTGGTCGTTTGGCGCGCCTGGTGGTGGCGATGGCCCACGCCAACCAGAAGCGTGGCTTCGGCATTGATGAAAATACTGCCCTGCTGGTCGAGGGCAATAAGGCTCGAGTTTGCGGCGAGTATGGCATCATTTATGTTGAAACGCGGCGCGCGAATATCAATCAGCAAACTAACCAATATGAGAATATCCGCATCAGCTATCTCGATGACGGCGACCTGATTGACTTGAAAAGTTATACCATGACCCCGGCGGAGAGTAAGCGCAAGGTGCGTAACCGGGAAATTGCTTACCGCGCACCGGTCAGATCCAAACGCAACGCCTTTGGGGCCTATGCTGTCTACGATTTACTGGCGCGCCTCGTCCTTGGGGATCAGGCCAATTACGCAACGGACAGTCTCACCGCGGTTGATATGAAATCAGGTACTGGTGCGCGCGTGGTTCTGGACCGGGTCAAGAGAAGCTCGCGCTGCCTTATTTCCACACCGGATGATGGCTTGCGCATGACGGCGGTCAATTTCCGGGCTTCTATCATGAAGCAGAGTTTTGATCCTGCAACCCAGTCAGACCGTGAATTACGCAGTGCACGCAGCTTCGGTATGGACCTGAATGAGCGCTCCCAACTGGTCCTGTTAGGGTCGTCTCCGGTCTATCTCGATCATAAGGAGCAGCGCGAAATAATTGACCTCATCGGCGAAGGCCCAGTGGGTATTTTTGCTGCCGCCTCGTCAGAGGCCCGCCGGACGGCTAGGGAGCATGTTGATTTTTTCCGGCAGCATGGGGTCGAGGCCGTTGATCTTGGCATAACCATCGACAATGTGGAATATGCCGCGCGCAATCCGGAATTGCTCGACAGGATTGCCTCCATGAAATGTATTTTCATGTGTGGCGGGAATCAGATCCGCCTGGTTGAAACCCTCTTGCATCGAGGTGAAGAAAGTCAAGTGCTGCGCGCGATTGCCAGTGCCTATGCCCATGGTGCAACGCTGATCGCGTCAAGCGGTGCTGTCTCTGCCCTGTCAGGTGTCATGATTGCGGGCGGCAGCACCTATGAAGCCTTGCGGTATGGAGTTGCCTCTGACCTGGGTCATCAGGGACTGGTGATCCAGGAGGGAGTTGGACTGTTTGATTCCGGTATCGCCGATCAGAACATTCTCACGGCTAAAAGGTTGGGGCGTCTGGTTGTTGCGTGTGCGGAGGAAAACGAGCGCTATGGTATCGGTGTTTGTGAAGAAAGCGCCGTAGTTGCGGTTAAATCCGGACAGGAACTTACAGCTATCGGCCGTCATGGTTTTGTGACGATTGAAACGGACCCGACAAGCAAGGACACAGGCGATACACGTTTCATGGCCCGCAATGTTAAACTCAACATGTATGGGCCGGGGGATCGTGTGAATCTCTCCTCCGGCTACGAGGAGCGTCATGATGACTCCACAGAGCTGAAAAGTACTTTTGATCAGATGATAGACGGCTTGATGCGCGAAAGTGTCGATCTTGATACCCGCGAAAGATCAGGGCGCGATCCGGCTGCAAGGCATTCGGTGAAAATCAGCCTTAACCGGACAGGGGACCTTTCAGCGACTGTTGATCTTGAATGTGCCCGCGAGGAAAAGGACGATTGAGCATGTCTCCGAAACAGCTTTGGCAATAGGGGCATATTCTGCTATTCCCGCAGGCCGGAAGATATGGTCAGGCCATCCATGAAGGTACCATTGCAGGAAACAGATAAAGCGTTGTCGCATCGCTTCTGCGTGGCGCCTATGATCGACTGGACTGAAAATGCAATAACAACAATTAGTTAAGGGCATTTGTGTGCACTATGTGTGCAGTCAGAAATAGTCAGTGTTCTGCTTAAGTGTATCCGTGCGTTGAACGCGGCCTAACGCCCTTAAGCGGGATCAGTTACGCTGCTTGTGCAGCGTAACGCCATGGGAGAAGTTCGTCGAGGCGGGTGATCTTATGGTCCGCGATTTGGCCAAGAACCCAAGTGAGCCAGCCTTGCGGATCGACCTTATTCAGCTTGGCGGTTTCAATGAGAGTGAAGGCGATCGCCATCGCTTTGCCGCCGCCTTCTGAGCCCGCAAAAATCCAATTTTTCCGCCCTAAGGCTACAGGCTTCACGGCCCGTTCAGCAGCATTATTGTCCGCTTCCAGATGACCGTTGCCGAGATAAGGCCGGGCTTTCGGTAATCGGCCCAGGGCATAGCGGATCGCCTTGGCGAGGGGTGATTTGCCGGAGATTTTTGGGAGTTGCGCCCCGAGCCATTCCTCCAGGTCATCGAAGATAGGCTTGGCCTTATCCTGCCGCAGGGCCTCGCGTTCAGCGGGACACTTTCCGCGCGCTTCTTTCTCAACGGCGTAAAGCTCAGCGATCCGGCGAATGGCTTCTTCGGCAATGGACGAGCCCTGCGCCGTGAACACATCGGCGAATTTGCGCCGGACATGGGCAAGACAGGCTTGCTCTTCGGCTTTGTCATTGCCGAACAGGCCATTGAAGCCGGCGAATCCATCCGCATGCACGACGCCCTTGTATCCGGCGAGATGATCAACGGGATGCGCACCCTTGCGGTCAATCGTGAACTGGTACCACGCGCATGGCGGTGCAGGCCCGGCCCACGGCCGTTCGTCGCGCACATAGGTCCACACCCTGGCCGTTTTGGTGCGTTTGAGCCCCGGTGCCTGCATCTTCACCGGCGTATCATCCGCAAACAGCGTTTTGCCGCCACGAACGATATGGCCAATGCGATCCGCCAAGGGTTCGAGGAGCGCTGTTGATCGTCCCACCCAATCGGACATGGTGGAGCGATCCAGGTCGATGCCTTCACGAGCGTAGATTTGAGATTGCCGATACAATGGCAAGTGATCCGCATACTTCGACACCAGCACATAGGCCAGCAAGCCTGGTCCTGGTCGCCCTCGTTCAATAGGCCGTGATGGCAGCGGGGATTGGGCAAAGGTCTCACAGACAGAGCAGGCCATGCGGGGCCGGACAATCTTGTTCACGATGAAACGGCCTGGAACGTATTCCAGCTCTTCGGTCACATCCTCGCTAACGGTCTTCAGAGTGCCGCCACAAGCGCCACATTCAGCGCCAGGCGAGATTACTTGTTCATGCCGGTCCAGATGATCAGGCAAAGGTTTACGGCTGTGCTGGCGAGCCGCTTTATCGGCTGTATCGGTTGCTTCGGAGATTGGCCTCTCAGCCGCTTTCGCGATCTGCTCGTCTTCCTCGAACGTCAGGTTGAGCTGATCGGCGCTTTCTGATTTTGATCCAAAGCGATGCCGATTGTGGCCGTGAAGCTGATGCTGAAGTTGCTCCACCTTGAGCGTCAGAGCCTTGACCTCATCGGCGAGGAGCTTGTTCGCCGCTTTCAGTTCAGCGGGATCATCTAGCGTTGGGTCAAAGTCCTTCTGCATATTGTTCTTGTACGGTGTTTCGCATGCCCAAGGAATCCTAGAAACAAACAGCAGGCGTAATTTATCCGACCTTCAAAGGACGCCAGGTCTTTTGCGGCATCCGCCAATCAATCCCTTCAAGAAGCATGGAAAGCTGGGCGGGCGTAATGCTGATCTTACCGTCCTTCGCGGCGGGCCAGACAAACCTGCCTTTCTCAAGGCGCTTTGAGAACAAACAGGCTCCCTGCACATCCCACCAGATGATTTTGATCAGGTCGCCGCGACGCCCCCGGAACACGAACAAATGCCCGGAGTAAGGGTCTTCCGCCAGGACCTTCTCGGCCTGCGCAGCGAGCGTGTTGAAGCCTCGCCGCATATCCGTCACGCCAGCCGCCAGCCACACGCGTGTGTTTGAAGGAACCGGGATCAAGTGCCAAGACCTTCGACCAGGCCGACGATGGCGGAAAGCGCCATTGGCCCCTCGATCAGGATACGCCGACCATCCGACAAAGTCAGATCAACGCGTGTCGCAGATATGGGGCCGCGGATACTCGGGACCTGCTGTGGCGACCCGGCCGGGGCTGGCGAGGCGTAGGCAGACAGATCAACTTCCAGGAAATCGCCGTCTTCTTCCTCGTGAAAACCATCCTCAAGGCCTTCAGGGGCAAACCGCTCATCCTTGAGCCAAGTATGGACCTGATTGGCATTCATCGCATAGCGGCGAGCCACTTGGGCAATCGAAACGCCCGGCACCATCGTCTGTCGGCAAATCTCCCGCTTCTCGTCATCAGACCAGGAACGACGGTTCCGGCGTGTGCCCATAAGGTGCCTTCATAAGTGTCCATTAAAATAAGTGGACACTTAGCGACCCAAGATCACATCGCGTAAGGTCGGGTTCACCGGGCGCTCACGCTGAAGTAAGTGGCTGGAATAAAACAACTTCAGCTAATTTGCGAAGAAATTAGTAAGCACGTCATTGCCTTGACGTGGAAAATTACCCTTTCGCCGTGACACTCCCACTTCAAACCAACCATTTTCTGAGAACCGTGGCTGCGTTTAATGGGGAAGGTGCATTATGTGTGAGGCTGGACAGAGAAACTCAACGTGTATTCTTGAGTTAAAAATTGGTATATAGCATAAAAAGAAGACTTCAGCCTGTTTTCTCAAATAGACTCCGATTTTCTACGAACCAATTCCATGTCACCCTCAAACCTGCATCAAGAGTTGTTAGTGGATTGTAATCTAGCCTCTCACGAGCTCGGGAGATGTCGCAATACGTATTTCTTATTTCGCCGTCGCGAAAGTCGACATATTCCACAGGCACCATTTGTTCCTCTCCAACGACTGTAGAGATGGCTGATATTAGTTCGTTCAAGGAAGTGGGAATGCCAGTTCCTAATTGGTAAACCCCAGCTACATTTGAGTTTAAAGAACCAATAATACCGTCAGCTAAATCAGAGGCGAAAACATAATCACGGGTTTGGGTTCCATTTCCATAAACTGTCAAAGGAATTTTGTTGAGAATGTTTCTGAAAAATTGAGCAACAACAGAACCCTTGTGAAATGATCTAATTCCGTACACATTCGAAAATCTTAAAGAAGAAGCTAGAAATCCATAAGAGCCCGCAAAAGCAGAGCAATACGCTTCGCACGCTAATTTAGATGCACCATAAGGCGAAATTGGTTTTGGAACCATTTCTTCATGAACTGGAGGTTCGACGTCACCCAAAATTGCTCCTCCTGTTGAGGCTGAGACAATTTGTTCTACACCGCATTCTTTCATGGCAGTTAAGAGATTAAATGTACCAATAACATTTGTATCGAAATTATGAACAGGATTTTCAATTGATGGGATAACACGCGTATCGGCCGCCAGATGAACCACAGAATCTACCCCCTCTAATGCCGACCGGAGTATATCTTTTTCAAGCAGCGAACCCTTCATGAATTTAACGTCTAAGTCTTTAATCCATTCATATTTTCCCAAGGACTCATCATCAATCACAACGATGGAATAACCACCAACTTCATTCATTCGTGCTATTAAATTCGCTCCAATAAAACCACATCCGCCGGTTATTAATATTTTATTCACCTTGAGTATTCCTTTCGTATTGAAATATGTCTAATTCTACGCCCTGTTAGAGCCTATTTGCGACATTGTTGTTACCTTAGATTCGGAAATTCCGAATGCAGATAATAAAATTTGGTCTTCGTTGCTTGGTGTAAGGATTCTGCTGTAAAAACCATCATAAGCCAGCACTGTCATCGGATCTGCCAGGCATTCTCTTTGCTCAGAAAGGTAAAGCTCATCGACGCCGCTTAACTTGCTCTCAGCTGAATAATACAACCAAAATTCCGTACCAAATGAGGCTGCTTTCTCACAAACACCTGAAATAATCGGGCCGACAAAATTAATTACCATATCAAATGGTAATATATGGCCCCAAAGGTTATTCAAGTCTCTTTCGCTAGCCCATTCATATCTCGGTGTGCCAATGTATCCAGATGCATCAGGCGGAATCCGATCAGAAGTTCCGAGATGTAGAAAATTTATGGTCTCTAATCCCGAGGGCTGAGAAGGTTGAGAGAAATTAATATCGCCCAAGCAAATCATATGCACCTTATATTGGTTCATGATTTTATCAGTGCAAATGGTTTTTATTTTCACCCAATCAGATTGGGACAGTTTTCCTGGAACAACTAGCGCTGCCGACTTTTTCTCTTCTTGGTTTCGAGCCCTTAAGATTGGCCATGCGCCAAACAATTCTTTGCAAATATTCTGATGACTGGCAAATCTATGTCCGCCTTGGACGGAGCCACCTGTCATCAATCTAGAGGGTGCAGGTGTTGAAACGTCTGCGTAAAGATTTAAAGGTACCTCTCGGGTCAGATTAACTGAATTTTGCAAACTAGAACCTGGGGGTGTGAAGGTTCCCGTCAAAGTCAGGGATTTGAATGGCGAGACATCGCCTAACTTGCGAAGAATTTTTTCTGCTATGCTGGCGCCGAACTCATCCTTGTTCGAAATATCCAACCAATCTCGAGAAAGGAAAATTCCATTCGTCTTTAACCTCGATGGAATGCCCTCCTTATCTAAAATAGACTTTCTTGCCACGAAGGTACATTGTTCACTCCCAGCACTTTCGGCTATATCTAATGTGCAAAAACCGTGATCCTCGATAATTCTTTCGAGGTCATACATTACCGAGTGATGTAATTTCATTTCTTGCAGCCATCTGATCGTTGCCTCTTCAATGAAGCCAATCAGGTTAGGCGCATAAGGAGTGTCCAATATTGCCGGAAAATTTTCTTGAGATATCTGATATTGAATTGCCTCATTTAACTTCTCTGCCGAAGTTCCCGTTCGCTGCACTAAGTCAGAGGTGAAATGCCACAAGGATTTTGAACCAGTGTAAAGGGCCCATGTTGGAAACCGGATACTCTCCTCGGTTAAGTAGGCATTAAGGCCCGAAACATTCTTGTATTTTTTCCTGATAATCTCTTTGTTCAGATCATCATTCTTACGATTTAAAGAACTTCTGTTACCGGCCATCTTTCTATAGAGGACATAGCTTTGTTCGTTTTTTACTCCGCGGAGACCAGCATCTTTTAGAGAGCACCAGAAGTCCCAGTCTTCCATGCCGGATCTCATTTTGGGATCCCATTGAAGGCCTCTGTCCTTGATTTTACGCAAATCGTATAATGCGTTTGGCGGTGAAAGGTTCTGTAATGCCCAGCGAATTTTGATATCTGTGGCGGGGGTTACTATTCCTTTTCCGGTCGCTCCCAATAACTGATGATCTGAGTAGGTGTGCGATACGCAACCATCATTTTCTTGCGCAGAGAGTAGTTCTTCAAGTGAGCTACTTATATGATTGGAAGGTAATATATCATCGCCATCTAGCATATAAGCATAGCGAACCTCCGGCCTAGTCTCCAATAACCAACTTATGCCAGAATTTCGGGCCTCAGATACGCCGGCTTGTTTTTGATAAATGTAATGAAATCTTCCTGGGTAAGCCCGAGAATAGCGCTGACATATCTGCGTGGTCGTTTGCCTTAGTGGGCAGCCGTCGACAACAACAACAATAGGGTCTGTTTCGATTGCGCTTTGATCTAGGGTGTGGACTCAATTGATCCAGCATTTTGCTGCGAAGAGATATATCATGTTGATGAAGTTCCTTCGAGATTTCTCGAACCGTGTAGCCAGCCGTCTCATGTCTTTCATTTTGCAGAAGAACCGCTCGACAATATTACGCATGGCGTAAAGGCTGGTGTCATGCGGGACCGGATTGCGCGCATTGGACTTGGCGGGAATAACCGCCAACGCACCTTCATCGGCGATATCGCGCCTGATCTTCGCACTGCCATAGGCTTTGTCCAGGACCATCGCCAGAGGCGGCATCTCCCAGTCGAGGAAGACATTCATCACCTGGCTGTCATGAACATGGCCGCCAGTGACCTCAATGCGCAATGGCCTGCCATTTTCATCTACGGCCACGTGAACTTTGCTTGTGCGACCGCCCCGTGAGCGTCCAATATCTTCCGCCAGTTCCCCCTTTTTGAGCCACTCGCTGCGCGGTGAGCTTTGACAATCGAGGCGTCTATGAAGATCAGACTGTCCTCACATTCTTCAGCGAGCGCATCGAATATGCCCTTCCAGACGCCGCGCTCGCCCCACCTGTTATACCGATTGTAAGCAGTCGTGTACGGTCCATATCGTTCCGGCAAGTCCCGCCATGGCGCGCCTGTGCGCAAAATGTAAAAGATGCCGTTCAGGATCGTACGATCATCTTTGCGCTTCGGGCCGCGGCTAACCTTTGGCAACAACGGTTCAATCACCGCCCATTCTTCATCCGACAAATCAAACCGCGCCATTTAAGACTCCCTTTCGGAAATCCCTGAATCACGCTTTGCACAAACAAATCAATCAGTTAAATTGGGTACAGACCCTAGTGCACTAATGATAGTGTCTCTGAGCAAATTTCCCATGTTATGGGCGGTAATAATGACTGCAACGGAATCCATGGCAGGCTCGTCCAGATTTTTTGCAAGGATGATATATTGCGTGCATCTAATATCACTCCCAGTTATCTTGTCATCAACTTTTTCCTCTGAAGGGCTCAGGTTATGAATATTCTGCATCAATATATATCAAGCCGCGGCCAACGGATGGCAACAAATGAGAGGCTGTTTAGAAAATTATGCCGTGAGAACAATATTGAGTTGGATGCTCGGCTTGATTTTAATAAAATTGACGAGAGAATACACATAGATAATGATGTGAAAAAAAATACAAGTAGTGGTGTATATTTTTCAATAATTATACCTGCATATAATGTTTCCGAATATATAGATGATTGTATTTACTCATTACGAAACCAAACATTCGAAAACATTGAAATTATCGTGGTTGATGATTGTGGGCAAGACGACACGGCTGACAAGATACTGATGCACTTGATCTCAGATGATAGGGTAGTTTATGTAAAAAATAGGTTTAATCTTGGCTTGCTAAGAGCTCGCCAAAGCGGTGCTGCTTTTGTTAAAGGGCAGTACATTGGTCACTTAGATGCTGATGACTGGTTGTCAAATAACGCCTTGGATGCATGTAAGGAAATTTGTACGAAAAAAAAACCTGATATCTTGCAGTTCGGAATGTCGCGCATTCTAGATGGTAATGAAGAATTACACGATCCCTCAACTCCTCCCGCACCTGAGCTTTCTGCGAGTGCGATATTCTTGAGTTTCCTGGATAGGAAAATCAATTTTTCAGTATGCAATAAATTGTACAAGAGGTCATTATGGGAGAGGGCGTCGAAGTATTTCCCTAAGGTCAGTTATCGTGTGGAAGACCTTTCTCAGAATCAGCACCTATTACAGTTGGCTAAGAGTTATATCGCGATTGATGATCAGTTTTACAAATATCGCATAACGGCTGGTTCAGATAGCAGGTCTCCGACTATCGAATCAATCTCAGCGCGTGCATTTTCAGCCGCTAGGCATATTGCACGACTCAAAAAATACCTGCGCTCCAAGGATTTATTAGTTCGTTTTTGGCCTGAAGTTGGGGCTTTCGAAAAGTCTGTCTATTATGACTATGTCCGCCGGTTGATTTCTACCTGGCGTAATGCATCGGGGCGAGATAAGTTGTATTTATGGAAATCAATTGTCAGAATTTGTAGAATAAACGGCTTTCTGCCGCTCCGAAGTTATTTTTGTGAATACCCAGGGGAAATGTATGACTTATTGAACACAGCTTACGCTTCCAAGAGAATTGAGTGCTCAAGTGTAGATGTGAGTATTGTGGTGCCCGTGTACGGTACAGAGGAATACATTGCGCAATGCTTGTCTTCCATTTGCAGTCAGTCCTTAAAGAATATTGAGATAATTGTTGTGATTGACGCTTCGCCTGACAATTCAATTCAGATAGTCAAGGATTATGCCCAACTGGATCCTCGAGTACAGATTATTTGCCACGATAAAAATAAGGGCTTATTGCAGGCTAGGCTTACTGGCGTTCGCGCGGCAAAGGGTAGGTATATCGCACACTGTGATAGTGATGATGAAATTTTGCCAAACATGCTGGAAGAAATGTTGCAAGCTGCAAGGAGATCCGATGCGGATATTGTGCAATGTGGTTATTCCGAGGTATATGATCGGAGAATTCGCGGCCTACTAGTGAAGAAAAGGTTCACTTCCATGGGCGGGGATACTTTCAGGAAGTTTTTAGAACTGGATGGAGTTTCAAACTCCATGTGGAACAAGTTATATCGAAGGGAGCTCTGGCTTGCTACCTTGCCGTACATGCCAGACATAACTTATAAAGCGGAAGATGTTGTGCAAAACACCCTTCTCATGGCAATATCTACGAAGCTTGTTCATGTTCCGGTTGCTTTTTATAGATACTTAATAAGAGAAAACTCCGGAGATCGTGTTCAGAACCCGTCACAAATCAGATTCCGAGCTAAATCAGCTATCCACAATATGAGGTTTATTGAGTATGTTGTGTCCAGTTTTAATGGAAGCAGATATTATAGTTCTGGGGTAATTGGAAGGTATAAAAACTACTTTCATAGGATGATGTCACCATTTGCCCATTTCGCTACAGGAAAGGGTCAATCTCTAGATCTTGAAATTGAATCACTCGAGGAAGGTATACCCACAAAATACAAAAGATATATTAGGAGAATATGTTATTATACTGATTTGTATAATAGTTCGAAAAGTACTGATCTGTTGGAACTTCCTACGCCAAACTCTTTTGGGATATCTGAGGCGAGCTTGGATATTTTCTTGGAGAGCGCTGTAAGTGGCACAGATTCTTCTTCCGTTCTTGAGTTGCAGAAGCGAATTCAAGAAGCTATCGTGGTAGGGGATTTAGTAGCTTTTCGGGATGTTATGCTTCTAATAAAACAAAATTATCCTGAACGAAATTTCCATAGTAATGCCATTGTTGATTATTTTAAGAATAATTATTCAAAAAAGACGTTTAAGATCGGTCAATTTATGAATGTTTGCAAAGAAATAGAATTAATTGAAGAAAAGTATGTAATTATGTCAAAATATGCTTTGGCAAGGAAGATCCATGCAGAGGCGAAATCGCTTGCGCTGGCAGCTTATGAGATCGATCCTAACAATCATTCAGTAATCAGAACCTATGCAGAAGTTTTATATAGGGAGGATAATGCAGAAGAGGCTTATAGAATTTCAAAATCATTGACAAACCTACAGCCAAATAATCCAGAGTACTATCTTTTTACCGCCAACGTATTGAAGAAGTTATCAATGCATCGGGAAGGTATAACATTTGCAGAGGAGGCGCTGCGATTAAAGCCGGGATATGAAGCCGCGCTAGCAACGTTGGGGCAATTTCAAAGAATCGATACTGAGCAGCTTAATGGATAAAATTGCAGGCAGGATTTATGATGAATGACCTCGGCCCCTTGGCTCCCACGTTTATTTAGAGAGTCCTACTGCTGAATACTTCAATTCTATCGGTTTAGCGAGCGCGGTGTGCGTGGAGCCGTCAGGTAGCTCAAGCGCACGCCGGGCGGTTGCCGGTGGTTTTCCGCCGTGAGGGGATTGAGGCCTGATGTTGTTGTAATCATAGTGACACGGGCCCAGCGACAGCATGTCAAAATGGTATATTCATTTTTTCTATTATATGGGCGGAGCTCATTTATCTTTTGATCACTTTGCCATCTATGATGTGGATGCCGCACTCGCTTTTGTCCTGTCCTGCCCAGCGTCCGGCACGCGGGTCTGTATCTGTTTCATCGACGGGAGAAGTGCAGGGCGCGCAGCCGATAGAGGGGTAGCCGTTAAAGCGCAATGGATGATGCGGCAGTTTGAGGGCATCGAAATGTTTCCTGATGTCGTCCTGACTGGTGCGGTGCAGCGGGTTTATCTTGATCCATTTGTCTTCTGCTTCGAATAGTTGCAGTTCAGCACGCTCGCCGCCCTGAAATCTCTTCCGTCCGGAAATCCAGGCCGTATAGGGTTGCAGCACCCGGACCATGGGCAGGGTTTTGCGAATATAGCAGCAGCGATCGGTATCACGCTCATGCAAGGTGCCATCCGGGTCATCCGCGATCAGGTGCGCTTCGTTTGGTGAGATGCGCCGCACATCCTTGAGGCCGAGTGCCCCTGTCAGCGTTCCAACATATTCATCCGTTTCCGGAAAGTGTTTGCGTGTATCAAGGAAAAACACCGGCACGTTCGGATCAACCTGTGCGACAATATGCAGCAGAAGCGCCGACTCAGTGCCGAAGGAAGAAACGACACATACTTTGCCGGGAAATTCCGTCTTGATACTGTGCGACAGCACATCAAAGGCTGACGCGCGGCTGTAGTCGCGGTTCAGGCGAACGACAGCTTCCTCGCGTTCAATCTCCGATAATGTGCGGACGACCATGCGTGTCCTCGCGGGAGGTTACTTCTGGTTCCAGAGAGAGACACACGGAATTTTGGTCTTATCGCAGCGCCCGGCATATTCACCGGCAATGGTCTTGATCTCTTCCATCAGGCCTTCATCAAGTGTGATCGGTGAAAGACCGAGACCCAGAAAGCGATCATTTGCCACATGCAGATCATTTTCGTCAGCCTCTTTACGCGGATTGTCGATATAGGAAATTTCTGCACCCGTCATTTCTGCAATCATCTTGGCGAGATCACGCACCCGGTGTGTTTCCGTCATCTGATTGAGGATGTTCACCCGCTCGCCTTTCTGGGGCGGGTTCTCCAGGGCCAGTTCAATACAGCGACAGGTGTCCTGAATATGAATGAAGGCGCGTGTCTGGCCGCCGGTGCCGTGTACCGTGAGCGGATATTCCACAGCCGCCTGCATCAGGAAGCGGTTCAGCACGGTGCCGTAATCGCCGTCATAATCGAAGCGGTTGATCAGATCATCATGCATCGCGGTTTCTTCCGTCTGGGTGCCCCAGACAATCCCCTGATGGAGATCAGTGATGCGGATGTCGTCATTCTTGTTGTAGAAATGGAACAGCAACTGGTCCTGGGTCTTGGTCATGTGATAAATTGACCCCGGATTGGCAGGGTAAAGGATCTCGTTATCGACCAGGCCCTGATCGGTCTCGACTTTGACCTTCAGATAGCCTTCCGGAATTTTCATGCCGGCTGTGCCATAGCCATAGACGCCCATGGTGCCGAGGTGGATGACATGAGTGTCGATGCCCGCTTCAACGATCGCCGCCAGCACATCATTGGTTGCACCCAGATTGTTCATGACCGTGTAGCGCTTGTGCTGCGCTGATTTCATGGAGTAGGGCGCAGCGCGCTGCTCGGCGAAGTGGATGATCGCGTCTGGCTGGAATTCCTTGATGAGGGTCAACAAACGGTGATAATTTTCGCCCACTGTGAAGTTGTAAAAACTGATCTCGTTACCTGTCAGTTCTTTCCAGACGTCCAGGCGCTGGTGGATCGGGCGGATCGGGGTGAGGGAATCAACTTCCAGTTCAATGTCGATCTTGCGGCGTGACAGATTGTCGACGATGCACACATCATGACCACGGCGCGATAGATAGAGACTGGTTGGCCAGCCACAAAAACCGTCACCACCAAGAACCATTACTTTAGACATAGTCGTTTAACACTCATGCTATTAATATGAACCGTCTTTGCAGCGGGACTTGTTTGTGTCAAACAAATTACGATCTAGGCTCAGGACCTATTAATTTGCAATGAGAGGCGAACTTTGATTGACGATGGCAAAGGAGATTTGCCATGTCGGACGTGTTTCTGCTTTCGCCTGCCCAGATGTCGAAGATCGAACCGTTCTTTCCCCGCTCGCACGGCGTGCCGCGTGTTGATCATCGGCGGGTTATTTCCGGCATTGTTTATGTGATCAAGCATGGCCTTCAATGGAAGGACGCTCCGCGCGAATACGGCCCACACAAGACGCTGTATAACCGCTTCCGCCGCTGGACAGAAATGGGCGTTTTCGACCGGATTTTCAGTCACCTGGAAGCGGAGGACGGCCCGCCGGACATGTTGATGATCGACGCGACACACCTGAAGGCTCACCGAACCGCGTGTAGCCTCCTAAAAGGGGGGGCACTTTCCCGCCATATCGGGCGTACGAAAGGCGGCCTGAACACCAAACTGCATGCGGTTTGCGACGGCGCAGGCCGCCCGCTGGCGATGTGCCTGACGGCTAGCCAGCCCTCAGGCCATATCGGCGCGAAGATCCTCTATCCCGTACTGCCGGACGGAACCGGGGCGATCATGATCGCCGACAAGGGCTATGATTCCGATGAATATCGCGCGGCCCTGAAGGCCAAGGGGCTGACGGCATGCATCCCGCCACGGAAACGACTGACATCCCCGGCCCCTTACTGCAAAGCCCGGTACAAACAGCGCCATAAGGTCGAAAACATGTTCGGTAAGCTGAAATTCTGGCGACGCATCGCGACACGCTACGACCGACGCGCCAATGTCTTCATGGCTGCAATCACTCTTGCTGCCATCGTCATATGGTGGCTTCAATGAGTCATCGTGTAATTTGCGGCTGCTTCCTCAAGACCTGCGAACAGGGCGAAACTTCTGGTGTGTGAAAACTCAGAAGAAAGGAAGCAGCCATGAAACTTTATGCGGGACTGGACCTGTCGATGGCAAGCACCGAAGTGTGCGTGGTCGATGAGAGCGGCAAGCAAGTTCACACCGAAACCATCGATAGTGTGCCTGAGGTGTTGATTGTCACTGAGAACTGACCCGGTATGCCCATAAATTGTCACTGAGAATTGATCCATGTGAACACATGGCCCCGACGTTTTTGGTTATGGAGATTTGGAGTGATCGACGTGGGATTTTTGAGTGTTATTCGACGCTGGGCATTGCGTGATAAAATGCCAATTCGAGAGATTGCCCGGCGGACGGGTCTGTCTCGGAACACCATCAAGAAGTATTTGCGCGAAGGCGCGGTGGAACCGAAGTTCAAGACGCCAAAACGCCCAAGTAAACTGGATCCCTATGCGGATCGATTGTCTGCCTGGCTATTGGCTCAGACCCGCAAGTCGCGCAAAGAGCGGCGCACGGTCAAGCAAATGCACGCTGATCTGGTTAAGCTGGGGTATGACGGGTCTTACGAACGCGTGGCTGCCAATGCCAGGACAAGCGGCGATATCCCCGGGCTCGGCGAGGCAGTTAAGGGGGGGGGGTGCGGGAAATCCTCGTCGATCAGGTCGCCTGGCTGGACCGTTTGGTGAAGGAGATTGCGGCCAGTTCAACGGCCTGCCAGATCCTCATGGGCATACCCGGGGTCGGGGTGCAAACCGCTGCAGCGGTCGCTGCTGCCATTGATAACGCCGACCGGTACAAACGATCGCGCGCCGCCGGGGCTTACTTTGGTCTCGTGCCAAGGCGACATCAATCGGGCGACGTGGATTGGGTGGGGCGTATTACCAAACAGGGCGATAGTCAGGTGCGCAAGCTCTTGCAAGAAGCCGCCAACTCGATCCTGCCCCGGGTCCGACAGTCCTTTCCCCTCAAGACATGGGTCATCAAAATCGCAAGGCGGCGAGGCTTGAAAAAAGCTCGTGTGGCGCTTGCCAGGCGTCTCGCGGTGATCATGCACGCCATGCTGCGCGATGGGACATTGTTCGAAGCTTAAAAGAGAGGTATAAAAATGTTGCCAGTGGTGACGCTTGATCGCCGATCTTCAGTGAAGCAGACCAGCTGGCGGCCATCCCGAGAAGGAACTCAGGGCCGGATGATATGCGAAGGCTGTCTGGTGAACGATCGATAGAGTTCGATTTGAGTCACTACAACGTTCGAACTTGTGAGACCCGATAGAGCACCGTCACAGCATACCGTTACCGTGAATGAGTGCGGACAGATCAGTGAGACCCTCCACGGATAACCGCCAGATCAATGCAAATTACAGATCCTGAGCCTAGTTTTCCGGAAAATGTAGCAGGTATCTGTGTATTCATCTGATCTAATCATAATGGTAATAAAAATAAGAAGGTCAGGACCGACTCACCAGGTAGGTACTTTGCTGTAGGAAAGCCTCAAAAAATCTTCCCGATACTTAATTTTTACCATGCGACATAAGTCATCTGTGTAACACTCTTTTAAGTACCTTTCCGAATTTGATTCATTTCTTGTTTCTTGGTGAAGAAATTTGAATTTCAAGCCAATTGATTTTGATATTTCCAAAATATCATTTTGATAAGTCTCAACTTTGCCGATATGATCGTACTGAATAGCATGATCCATAATCAGATGATGCTGCGGCATCCAATGTGTATTCATTTCGTGATCGGCACAGTTATAAATTGTTCTTACGAATTCTTCGAAGCTGATTGGTCTGTCTGTTAATGGGTCATTTTGAATGTGTTTAATGACTTGGTATCTGTAACTTTTGTGATTTATAATTTTATCTTTGTAAGCACTAAGTATTCTGTGGTAAGGGTTTCTTACAAAGGTGAATTTGTAGAATGATTTATCGCTTAGTATTTCTGGGAATAAGTGCATGATTTGAGTTGGTGATAACAGTGGAGAAAGGATTCTATCGTGAACATCTTCAAAATTCAAGTAGGTTACCTGCGAGCCCAACTCACAACTAGCTAAGTAATTTTTAGTCGTAGAGCAAGCCGCCTTAGGTACGGAAACATAGATATATTTGTACTGTAGCGAGATGAAGACACGTAAAATGAGTTGGTCAGGGTCTAAAATTCCCCGTAGATTTTCTGTTTTTGCACGGAACATTTGATTTGATGATGGAGGCAACGTTTTTCCCAATTTACGCAATTTACAATTCAGGTTTTATTCTAGATCGGTGATCGTTTTCAGTTCGTCAACAAAAGCAATATGCGGCAGGCTCGAGGGTTAGCTCACCTAGTCCGGTGTGAAAAGTTTTTTTCACACTTCACATCCATGCGTTACTGTAACTTTTTTGGAGTTTGCTGTCAGTGATGGCTAGGAGATTTTCCAGTGGTGGAGTTTAATTTATAGATTGTGCTGATTTGGGTGCACGTCACTGGGATTGGGCTCACATCAAGGTTGTGTTCAACTTTTAAAACAGCGAGCCAGTTTTTTGTGTTTTGTATTTCGCGATACATTGCTGGTCGTCATTTCGCCAATTTTTTGCCCGATCAGATACGCGCCAATGATCAAGCGGGTGTCCATCCCAGGGTCTCATGAATTCATCCAGAAATGCTTCGGAATTGTTATTTTTGTGATTGAGCCATTGTCCCCATTGTTCGGGTTTCAGCATCAGCGGGTGGCGATTATGGATCGGCCGCATGGCGTCAGTGGCATCCGTGGTGATGATGACGAACCCTTCGGTGACTTCGCCAGTTTCTGGATCTGTATTTTCTGTCCAAAGACCCCCAAAAGCGAAGGTGGCTTCGTCCGGCAATTGAAAAAAATGCCAGGGACGTTTGGTATTGTCCTCTTTTGATCCCTCGGGTTCATAGAAGCCGTCGGCGAAGATGAGACAGCGGGTGGAGGTGGCCATCTTGCGCCACATGGAGGGGTAGTTGCCTTTGGCGCTGGTCCAGAGACGGTCGTCTCTCGCATTGATCATCAGCTTGCCGAACTTGGACATGATGCCCCAATACATATGGCTGGCGATGTATTGGCCATCCTTCTCGATGACGACGATGGGCTTTTTCTGTTGCGGCTTGATATTGTAATAGGGGCCAAAATCGAGCGTGTGCTGGGTTGGCGTGATGGTGAGGTGGTCGTGATATTCCTCCCATCTGATCTCTTTGCGTCGTGCCATACAGCCGCACATGATGTGTCCCCGCTATTCTTGTTATTCTTTATGCTACTGGAAGCCCCCTTGACTCAGAACCCCGAAAATGCAGAGTTCGGGATGTGAACAAAAGCAGAACATATATTCCCAAGCTCAAGGGGGGGCGTGTCCATGAAGTCAGTGGGGACGGGGCGCTGGCTTTTGCCTTGCTGATGGCCTTTGGGGCCATGAAAGGCCGAGAAGCGCTTTGTATCGGGTCGCCGGACTGGCTGGCCGCTCTGCAGCCTCACGGGCTGGAGCGCTTTGTTGATCCTCAGTCGCTTGTGCATGTGGCCTGTCCCTTGAAGACAGATGTCTTATGGGCAGCCGAGACCGCTTTGCGGGCAGGGGCTGTGCGTGTGGTGCTTCTCTCGCTCTTTGCAACGCCGGACGGCAAGTCCCTCAGACGGTTGCAATTGGCAGCGGAAACAGGCGGCGCCTTGGGGATCATTCTGGTGCGGGAGGTGGCCTTTACGAGCCCCGCAGAAACGCGCTGGCATTGCCAGCCCTGTCGTCAGGGGGACGCACGGGGGCTGCATGTCTCGCTCTACAAGAACAAGTCGGGCGTTGAAGGAAGCTGGTATCTCTATGGGTATGGGGCAACAGAACATAACACGGGTGCTGGCCGTCTGGCTGCCACGCCTGCCGGTGAACCGGTATGGCCGGGCCGGCTGGCCCGTTGAAGCTTGCGCCTTTGCGGTCACGCAAGAAGATGGCAATACGGTCCGTCTCCTGAGTGTAAACCGGCAGGCAGAAGCACTGGGGCTTGAGGTCGGCATGACCCTGGCAGCGGCGCGGGCGAGCGTGCCTGATCTTGTCACAGAGCCCTGTGACTGTGAACGGGACCAGTTGTTTCTGCGGGCACTTCAGCGATGGAGTGAGCGGTTTTCTCCCTGGATTGCCACTGATGGTACTGATGGTCTTTTAATCAATGCCTCTGGCTGTGCGCATCTGTTTGGCGGGGAAGCTGCCATGATTGAAGAGATTTGCCTGATGCTGGGGGATTTGGGCGTTGAGGCTTATGGCGGACTTGCCGAGACCAAGGGGGCCGCCAAAGCACTTGCCCGGTTTGGTGGAGAGACACGGATCATTGAACCGGGGAGAGGGCGTGACGGGCTCGCTGCGATGCCGGTTGAAGCGCTAGGGGCAGGCGGGAGCGTGATGTTTGAACTGAAGCGACTCGGACTTCACCGGATTGGCGATCTCTACCCTCTAAAATCTGCCGACCTTGCCAAACGCTTTGGCTTTGCGTTTCTGGCGCAGTTTGAGCAATTGCTCGGAATCAGCGCTGATCCCGTCCTGCCTGCCGCAACCCAGCCAGTGTTCTCTGCCCGCATCACGCTACCTGATCCCACCGGGTTGCTTGAGGATGTGAGTGAAGCAGTCCGTCGTCTGACAGAACAGATTTGCAGGCGTTTGCATGAGCATGAATTTGGGGTACGGGCCTTGCAGCTCACCGCAGAACGGGCTGATCACGCCACTGAAGTACTTGAAATAGGTCTTGCCAGGCCCACACGCGAGGCAGGGCTGATTATGCGGCAGTTTGATTTGAAACTGCCAAAGCTTGATGCAGGCTCTGGTATAGATCTGTTACGCCTTGTTGCCACGGTAACGGAACCGTTCAAGCCAGTACAGAAATGCTTTGCTGAGGCAGAAAGCCCGGATGGTCTGGAAGCTCTGGTAGCGACATTAGGCAACCAGCTTGGTTTTGACCGGGTTTTACGCTGGGCACCCGTATCATCGCATTTGCCCCGCAAGAGTTTTCGGTTTGTCGAAGCTGTCCAGTGGAAAGCACTTGATGCATGGCCGTCAGGTTCTGCTGAACGCCCCTTGCTCAGTATAGACCATGAACCTGTCGCTATCGAAGAGCCGGGCCGACCGCCAAGGAAGTTCACCTGGCGCAAGAAGCCGTATGAGACGGTTTCGGCGGCAGGTCCTGAACGCATCGGGTCGGCCTGGTGGCAAGGGCCTGACGGCGAGGTGTTGCGCGATTACTGGCAGGTGGAAACAGGGGACGGGGCAAAGCTCTGGCTTGCCACACGGCCCGGCGAGAAGCCTGCCAGCTGGACGGTTGCCGGGGTGTTCCCATGAGTTATGCCGAGCTTGATGTCACCTCCAATTTTACCTTTCTGACCGGCGCCTCGCATCCAGAAGAGCTGGTCTCACGGGCCGCAGAGCAGGGGCTTGGCGCAATCGCGATTGCCGATGTCAATACTTTCGCCGGGATTGTCCGCGCCCATGCGGCGGCTGATGAAGTCGGTGTGCAGCTCATTGTCGGGGTGCGGCTAGTACTTGCTGATGGCACGATCTTTATTGCGCTGCCAACAGATCGTGCTGCCTATGGGCGCTTATGCCGTCTCCTGACCATCGGCAAGCGCCGCACGGTCAAAGGGTCGTGCGAGCTATATTTGAAGGACCTGGAAGACTGGCTCGGCGGCTCGATTGTTCTGGCACTGACGGCTGACAGACACGCGCTGGAGGTGGTTCGGCGCTGTTGTGATACTCTCTATCTTGCCTTGTCACCAGCCTATGATGGGCAGGATGCAGGCAGGTTTGAAGCGCGCACGGCCCTGGCTGAGGAACTGGCATTGCCCCTGGTCGCGACCGGGAATGTGTTGATGCATCATGGGAGCCGCCGGGCGCTAGCAGACATTCTGACCTGTATCCGGGAGCACTGTACCGTCGATGAGTTGGGGACGCGCGCGCTCTTGAATGGCGAGCGGCGATTGAAATCACCCTTCGAGATGCATCGGCTGTTCAAGCACTACCCTCAGGCAGTGCTGAATTCTGTTGAAATCGCGAATGCATGTACCTTCTCGCTCAATGAGCTGAAATATGAGTACCCGGACGAAATCACCGACGGCAAACCACCCCTGGAACGCTTGCGGGAGCTGACCGAAGAAGGGCTTGAACAGCGTTATCCGGATGGCGTGCCCTTGCGGGTCCGCCATATGGTCGACCGGGAAATGGCCCTGATCGAGAAGCTTGATTATGCCCGTTATTTTCTGACCGTGAATGATGTGGTGGCTTTTGCCCGGTCGCGGAAGATCCTGTGCCAGGGACGGGGATCAGCGGCAAACTCTGTGATCTGCTATGCCCTCGGGATTACCTCGATCAGTCCAGAGATCATTACCATGGTGTTTGAACGCTTTGTTTCCGAAGCACGCGATGAACCGCCGGACATTGATGTGGATTTCGACCATCAGCGCCGCGAGGAGGTGATCCAGCATATCTATGAGAAATATGGCCGTCACCGGGCAGGCATTTGTGCGACGGTCGCGCATTTCAGGACGCGCTCGGCGATCCGCGAGGTGGGCAAGGCCATGGGGCTCTCTGAAGATGCGATCACGGCCCTGTCGGGACAGATTTGGGGCTGGTCATCTTCGGGACCTGACACTGCCAAAATCTCTGCCGCCGGATTGAGCCTTGATGATCTCCGGGTGCGGCAAACGATTGGGCTGATCCGCCAGATCATCGGCTTTCCCCGGCATCTGTCGCAGCATGTGGGTGGCTTCATCATCACCAAGGGCCGCCTCGATGAACTGGTGCCGGTGGAAAATGCCGCCATGGAAGACCGGACAGTCATTGAATGGGACAAGGACGATATTGATGTGCTTGGCATGCTGAAGATTGATGTGCTGGGGTTGGGAATGCTCTGCGTGATCAGACGGGCCTTTGACCTGATCGAAGGTTGGAAAGGGACACGCTATTCACTGGCAACCCTGCCACAGGAGGACGTGTCGGTTTATGATCAGCTTTGTCAGGGGGACACGGTGGGGCTCTTTCAGGTGGAAAGCCGGGCGCAAATGGCGTTCCTGCCGCGCATGCGCCCCAGATGTTTCTATGATCTTGTCATCGAAGTGGCGATTATCCGGCCAGGCCCGATACAAGGTGATATGGTGCATCCCTATCTGAAACGCCGGCGCGGGGAAGAGCCGGTGGTCTATCCGTCAGCAGAGCTGGAAGAAGTCCTGAAGCGTACCCTTGGGGTGCCGCTGTTTCAGGAACAGGCGATGCAGATCGCCATGGTTGCGGCAGGCTTTGATGGTCATGAGGCGGATGGATTGCGCCGGGCACTTGGCGCGTTCCGGCGGGTCGGATCCGTCTCGGACTTTCAGGAGCGGTTTATGACAGGCTGTCTTGCGCGCGGCTATGAAAAGGACTTCGCCGAGCGCTGTTTCAAACAGCTGGAAGGGTTTTCAGGATATGGCTTTCCCGAAAGCCATGCGGCAAGTTTTGCACTGCTGGTCTATGCGTCAGCCTGGCTGCGCCATCACCACCCTGAACTCTATCTTTGCGCGATCCTGAACTCCCAGCCCATGGGGTTTTATGCGCCGGCGCAACTGGTGGAGGATGCGCGCGAGCATGGCGTGGAAGTACGGCCTGTGGATGTCAATCACTCTCGTTGGGAGAGCGTGCCAGAGCCAGATGGCAAGGGCGGTTTTGCCGTGCGCCTCGGCTTCCAGATCATCAAGGGATTGCAGAAAGAAGACGCGAATCGGCTGGTCTCGCAGCGAGGTGGTGGTTATGCCGATATTAAAGGGCTATGGCGACGGGCAGGCCTGGGGCAGCGCGCCTTGAAGAAACTTGCCATGGCCGATGCCTTTGCGTCTTTGGGGATCAATCGCAGAGAAGCGCTCTGGCATACCAAGGCGATTTCACCGGCAGGGCCACTGCCATTATTAGAGTGTGGTGACGCGGGTGAAGAGATTGACGAAGAAACAGGGCTGCCGGTCCTGTCGCATCGTGAAGATGTGTTTGAAGATTTCGTCAGTAGCCGGCTCTCTTTGAAGGATCATCCGGTGCGGCTTGTGCGTCAATCTGTGCCAGGGCAGGTGACGTTGAACCAGCAATTACGGGATGCGCCGCAGGACGGGTTTGTCACCCTGCTGGGAGCGGTCATCACGCGTCAGAGGCCAGGGACTGCCAGCGGCGTGATCTTCCTGACCCTGAAAGATGAAACAGGCGCTGCCAATGTGATTGTCTGGCCCAAAATGTTTGAGAAATTTAGGTCAACCGTGATGCAAGGGCGGTTGTTGAAGATCAAAGGCAAAGTCCAGAAAGAAGGGCTTGTCATCCACGTGATCGCTTTTGATATTGAAGACTGGTCACACCTCTTTGATGACCTCGGCATCGCTGAAAATGAGATGATCGATATGACCTGGGGCTCCCAGGATGAGGCGAAACGGCCCCAGATTGATAGCCGGGAGAAGGCGGGCGAGGACCACCGGCATTTGGCCGGGAGGCGGCCCGGCAAAGGCATCGGGCCACGGTCTCAACAGGCAGCTGCGATACATCCGAGGCAGCAGGCTGGACGGTTGTTTAAAACACGGGATTTTCGATGAAGGGAAAAATACTTATTCACTATAAAGATGAAAAATTTCCTACTTGCAATCTCTCGGCTGAAGCCGGGCCGGGCTCTCGTGAACCAAGCCCGGCCATGCCGGTCTTGGCCATTCGGCGTCGATCCCTGATGCCGGGAAAATAGAGCCACCGGACGGTGGCACTGATCTGGCCCCGCGCTGACGCACTGTTCGGTTTGGCGCTGCCAAACCTGCCGGCTCGTGCGCCGGTCCCTGACCATTTCACGCGCGTGAAATGGTCAGGGCATGCGGGGGCTCGCAGGGCGGGGCCGCAGCGGCGCTTCCCACTGCCTCCCATTATTCAAGGAAAAGGCAGAGGGGTCGCCGCTGCCCGCTGACGCGGCCATAGAGCGCGACGGCACGGGGGCGTGCCGGCATGTTTGATGATTTCCCTGAGGCAGTCGGGGTGGGCGGACGGACCGGATAGCCCCGAGCCGGTGCCGTGTACAACCGCCCTGGCTTTTGATCCGTTTGAATTAGTTGAGTGGTCCTACCAGGTCGGATTGACCCGCCCCCTCAGGGGCTCGGCGCTTACCGGTCTTTTCCGCCGCCCACCCCGCCTGCCGGGGAAATTGGTTGACTGGGAGCTATGGAGGCCGACATGCAAACGCAAACTACCGGAGCGCCAGCGGATCATGGCCGAGCAACCTGGAGGTGAGAGAATCTGGCGCGTGCTTAAGCGGCACGTAAAACGGGGCCCTCGCCAGGATCCGGGAAAACCCGACTTGGGTTATCTGGAGGCGCTGTCACAATGATCTGGGAGAGGTAAAGCGGGTTAGAACCGTTGACGCAAGAATTCTGCAACGGAGGGCGAATTTCTTGTAGAATATTCGCATGACCTCAGCATCAATTGTATATCACTTGAATTATTATGTATCATATGATATATTGTTGCGTAAGAGGTAGATCGTCATGAGCCAAATAATACAAAACGCATTTGAGCCTGTCGCCCAGTTACCGGATATCTTAAGTGATCCGAAGCGCCGGAGAACTGTATCTTCTGTCGCCCTGAAACTCTTTTTACGTCTTACTGAGAGCTGGGGCCTCAATGGAACACAGCAAATGCGATTGCTGGGTGATGTACCAAGACCAACCTTCCAGCGTTGGAAAAAGAGATTAGCCGATGGACAGCCCGTCGAACTGGACCGCGATCAATTAGAGCGCATTTCGCTGTGCCTTGGTGTTGAGAAGGGGCTGAAAACGATCTTTGCAGATGAGGCAGCGGGATTACGCTGGCTCCTGGGAGCTAATACCGATCAACCTTTCCATGGTCTCTCACCGGCTGACAAAATGTCAGAAGGCGGCATCATTGGTATGCATGCGACGCGCCAATATCTTGATGCGTGGAGAGGCATTCGGTGATCGACTTTGCGCTGAAGCGTATTCGAGGGCGCACACTGCGCCTGATCAATTCGCGCTATCCGCCCATCGATATCTTTGATGGACTGTATGATACTGAGGAAGAAAAGCGCATCGCGCTCGAGCTTGAGCTTGCCACCAACCCACGGGCAAATGAGATCCTGGGAAGACTAAGTGCCCTTCCGCAAGGCTCGTTGCCCGTCGAAGGGCGCGGCGATGGTGCCGCCTATGTGGTAGCGTCATTCCTCTACACCTCACAAGAGGGGGGCAGGTACAATGGTGAAGGCCTTGGGGCCTGGTATGCAGCGCGCAATATCAAGACCGCCATTGCCGAGACCAGTTATCACAATGAACGGCGGTTGCGCGCCTCTGTGGGCGGGTTTCCGAACCGGATACAACTGCGGGAGTTGGTTGCAACGATAGATCTGAGATTGGTTGATATCAGAGGATTGAGGGATGAGGCATCCGAACTCTATCATTCGACTGATTACACTGGCTCACAAGCCTTTGCTAATGATATCAGATGGCCCCACCATGAAGATGGCAAGGATGGTCTGGTCTATGATAGTGTACGTCATGATGGCGGAGAGAACATTGTGATATTTCGGCCGCAAGCCATTCCATTGCCCGTCATGCAAGGGGATCACTATCAATACGATTGGGATCGCAATGGTGAAATGACAGTTTCAAAACTGAGTGGTGTTTGAGGGAACTCGATGGAGTGACCCGACCCCTTTGAATGCAGCCATCTAATATTAGTAAAATGGCTCAATTGAAGCGCTCCCCAATGTTGGACCACCTGGCCGGAGTATTTTCCGGTTTGATGATCATGGCGGGGAGGCGGCCTGGTAACGGCATCGGGCCACGGTCTCAACAGGCCTGCGATACATCCAAGGCAGCAGGCTGGTGACGGACAAGGTGCTTTAGCGGGCCACGAAGATGACATTGAGGAAACTTTTTACGCCGACACTGAGCCGTCGACCTCAATTTATGTCGAGGGCTGCTCTCAGATAGGTCCAGATATCGGCCACGACCGTGCTCAGCGGGACGCCTTTGAGTTCGGTGCCGTCGGCGTAGGTCAGCCATTGCCTGGCCTTTGCCGGATCCTCTGCGAACGCCATGGAGAGACCTTGTGGCGCCTCAGTCGGGATAGGTGTATTTCGGCGTTCGAACGTCGCCGCGATGGCTACGCACAGGTCGCCCGGCTCGATCTTGGTCGCGCTTGGAATTGCCCAGAGGTCATAGAAATCTTTCATGCGGCCGTTGATGAGGCCGAGCGCGACGACCGCCTGGAATTTCTCGGCGATCACCGTTGCCGGTGAATAGGCGCGGATGCGCGCGGGCTCGAAATCGAGGATCGATCCGTACTCGATCTCATAGTTTGGGTCGGGCAGGGCGTCACCGAAGCCAAGATCAATGGTGATCGGAATTTCTGTCTTGCCGAGATAGGCCACAGTTCGCAGGCGTTTGCCGCCATAGACCTGATTTTCGCGGATGTCGGTCGTGGTGATGGTGTCAATGCTGAACTCAAGACCGTCTCCGGCGTCGAGTGCCAGGATTTCGGAGAAGATTGCGGTCAGCGCTGCATCGCCGGTTTGGCCGAACGCGAGGAAATCAATGTCGCGTGTGAAGCGGCCGGGATCGGTGGTCCAGAGGGTGACCAGCATTCCGCCCTTCAGGACAAAAGTGTCACGGTACGGAGATTTGGACAGGCGGCAGATGAGCCACTCCAGACCGAACGCGACAAGCAGTGTCTAGAAGTCGCGGCCCTCTGACCGGGCAAGGTTCAGGAGGCGCTGGCGCACCGAAGCCGCGATGTTCGTTGGTGACTTAGCCATTCGAGGTCAGTACCTCCAGATAGGGGCGCATGATCTTGGCAGCGCCATAGTCCGCAGCGGCCTGCATGAGGACAGCTGGCGTGGCCTTGCGTTGATGGAGGGCCGCCTTGAGCGCCTCGATCGCCACCGACCGATCAACCAGTTTCGGATTTCGGAAAGCATCCGCAATCGACTTTGGCACGGAATAGATGCGCACCTGTGTTCCGCCGATCTGATGTGCTTCCGCGCCATCGGAAAAGTAGGGCTCGCGGAACCTGACGACGCGCACCGGCGGATAGGCGATCGACGGCTCCCAGTCCTTGGCGCCAATCGCAAACCAGACCTTGCGGGGCAGTTGGTCTGTCAGACCATGAAAGGCCAGTGCGGAGAGAAGGCAGATGACCGACCGCGGCGCCCGCTTGGTGACTTCCGCAAGATTGGTGTTGAGATCTGCTTCCGCATCGGCTGCCTGATAGAGGCCGCGACCAATCCGGGCGACGTCGCCAGCTTCCACCGCCCTTGAGATCGCGGTTGCGCTGACGCCAATCTCCCGCAGCTCGACCGCGCGGGCGATGTCGTGCTTGCGCAGATAGGCAAGGAGCCTTTCCTGCTGCGTTGCAGAGGGTGATGAAGCGTGTTTCATAATCTCGGACAAGACGCGTTTCTGTCCGAGGTTATGTAACACGCTGATTGGTATTCGTCGAGTGGGTGATCGGAGCAGCCCGACCCTGGTGCAATCGCAAGCTGGAGCCGTCACCGTAACTCGGCTACTCTCCTGTTGACGGACTCTCCATTCAAATGAGGGACCAATAGGGGCTCACGTCAGAGCCCCTGAGTGGCAACAATTCCGATATAAGTTTGTCCGAGAGATTTTACGGATAAATCAATATTTTTAAGATTGGCATCAATCTTTCGATATGGACATAAGCTTAGCGCAAAAATCCATTCTTCCTCACCGAGTTCAGATAAAAAATCCGCATAATCTCCGGATTGATCCATGTCATGATCTGACACATGCGAGGCAAGCATTATCGCGATTGTAAATTTTCTAAAATCCTGAAGGCTGGCTATTGTCAGCACAATGTGTTCTTGGCTGACCACTTGAGATAATAGATCGTATACTTCACTTCCCACGCCACGCTCAACAAATTCGCGGGCTTCAAACCTTTGTTTCATGACGAATTGCTGAAAATTCATTCATTATGCTTTCGCAGGCTGAAATTTCATCACACTAATATCATCTTCTCGCTGACGCATATGATACGCATCGTATCGCACCTGCAAACGTAGTAATGTATCCATCTTTACACCAAACGCTTTTTCCACCCGCAAAGCCATTTCCGGTGAAAGCGAAGCCTTCTCATTCAATAAATTAGACAAGGCTGGACGACCTACGCCAAGCACCTCGGCAGCATCCGTTACTGACAAGCCATCGGGAAGCACCGAACGCTTGATAAATCCACCTGGGTGTGGAGGCTTCATGCCTATTTTAATCGCCATAACTCTTACTCCTTTCGCGCTCAGTGGTAGTCTTCGTAATCCACGTCATACAATTCATTCTCATCAGCATCGTATTGAAACGTGATCCGCCAGTTGGCCGTAACGTGTAAGCTATATGTGCCAGCGCGATCACCGCTCAGTAGATGCGGTTTGTATTTTTGCAGATCCATCACTTCATCCACGTCTTCCATATCAATTAGGAAGGCCATGATGTCGGTAATCTTCGCGAGGTAATCTTGCGGCAACCCCTTAGGATTGTTCTTCTCCACATAGTTGCGCAGGCCCTTATGGCGAATATTTCTGATCTCCATAATACAAATATAACATATTGTATTGTGTAACGCAACGGGATACATTTCTAAAAATTAGGTCGTTAAATATGGAAAATCAAAGTTGTGAAAACGCTCAAGCAATGGAAAATGCACCGGTTTCTGAATCGGGAGCATTTAAGGAAATATTGGCGTGGTCACAAGGTCGTCCATCTTGGCAACGGGATACCTTAAGGCGGCTCGTGGTGAACGGTAACTTCGCGGATGACGATTTAAATCAGTGTTCTCCATTTGCATTGGAGGTGAGCCGTCATTTGTTCCGCTAAGTCAGAGCGATATTACCCCTGGCACTCTTCCGGGTGAACCGATTTCACTTCTTGGGGTGGCAAGTCCTGTGGGCATTAACGCACTTGCAGCCGATCAGGCGCTGGAGCTTTTCGCAGAGTGGTTCAATGATCATGTATGGCGATAATGGATCAGCAAAATCAAACAAAGAAACATTGAAAATCTTGTGTACCATGTCTGTTGACGATGAGGAACGCTACAAAGCACTCTGAGCGGATTTGTCGCAAGATTCTAAGCACGCAATAGCACGGCTATCCTCATTAAGAGCGAGGCTAACGGACGCAAAAAATACGGGTCTGTTGCGTTGCTTATCATCCGGCGTGAGGATGGAGGGATTTTTCAAAGGAGCTTGGCATGGCCAGAAACCCTTTTCGCGGGCATCGATTTTCACAGGATGTGATCCTCTGTGCCGTTCGCTGGTATTGCCGATACGGTCTTTCCTATCGTGATGTCCGAGACCTACTGGCTGAACGGAGGATCATCGTTGATGCATCGACAGTGTATCGCTGGGTCCGCAAGTTCGGCCCTGAGATTGCCAAACGCAGCCAGAAACATCGCAGCTGGCGCGGTTTAGGCTGACATGTTGACGAGACTTATCTGCGGGTCGGTGGGCGATGGTGTTATGTCTGGCGCGCTGTCGATCAACGAGGCCAACTTATTGATTTTAGGGTCACCGCCAGACGAAATACGGCTGCAGCAAAGGCGTTTATGCGGCAAGCCCGAGACAAGTCACGGCTCTATCAGCCCCTCAGTATTGTGACGGATAAGGCACCCACTTATGCTCGGGTGATGAAAGAAATGAATGCGCGGATGCTCCCCGATGAGGCCATCACGCATATTGATCGAAAATGGCAGAATAACCGCATCGAAAGTGATCATGCAGCCCTGAAGCAGAGGCTGAATCCTATGCGGGGTTTTAAATCACTCTCCTCAGCAAAGGCAGTATTGGCTGGGATTGAAGCCCTGCGAATGATCAAGAAAGGCCATGTCGTGAGGAAGTCGCCAGGACCCATAGGCGAAATCCGTTTTATCAAAGAGCTTTTTCCAGAAACGGCATAAGAAACTGGATCTTTATGCGAGATAGAAAATAAAGCTTACGCTGATCGTCCAGCAACGCAACAGACCCCTGCGGATGAATCAGAAGGAATCGGCCGTAAGGCCGATACTTTAGTTTTCTTGCAGTTTGTCAGCTTCACCCACAAACCATTTTTTTAACGGTTACAGCCGTGCTCGCGCTTTTCAAATCAACCTGCCAGGGCAGGGGGCGCAAGCGCCCAATTTGAAAACCCCTTGCGCGCGGCTGTCCCCTAAAAATGGCTTTGGGGTCACACTGAAAACAGACGGCGAAGAAATTAGGGCAACGATCAGCTGCGCTGATCTTATGCCCAAAGAGCCGTATGGGGTTCCCTCAAAACAGACAGACAAAAAAAACGACTTTTGTCCATATGGACAGGTGACTATTGCCACGAGCAAGAAGGTGTGTTGCTATGGAACATAGAATGAACAAACGCCGCGTCATCCCTGGAAAGAAAAAATGACAGAGGACATATTTCGCCAGCTACAGCAAAATTCAGCGTCTATGGCCTTCAGAAACCCGCTATTCGATGAATTTAATTTGAAAGAGGCGCTTGCCGCAAGCGTCGAGATTTTAAGACGTGCCCAGGCTGAATGCTTAGAACGTGAAATAAAAGCCGCTGAGATTGCCCCAGCAATTAAGTTTCTATCGACGCGTAGCGATAAGACTAAACTTCATTGCGAACGCTTCCAGGCGGCTCTATTGGAGCCAGACCAAACCATTCGATATGGAGCAACCAGCCAAGTCCTGGCGTTGATTGATCGACAAAGGCGGTAGGTTTTCAGGACAATAGGGCAGGGCTGGATTTATTAACCTCACATATGATACAATTGAAATTATGAGTGAAACACACACAATAGACCTGACGGAAGAGGAAGTCCGCGAACTTCAGATTGCGCAAGAACGCCTTGGGCGTTTTGACGATACCCGTCTTGGTACAACCTTGGATCAATTCAAAGGTTGGGTTGAACAACGAAAAACTGATCCACAGGCTCCATGCCCGAAACCTCAAATTATTCCATAACAGTTCTTTTAGAGGTCTATGAAGACCTTTCGCGTATAAACGAATTTTACCGCATAATCGGCGCTGAGCTAGCCGAAAAGGCGATTGATTCAATCGAAAGCACGATTGATCAACTCGGTAATTATCCCGGCCCATATCGATATCCGCAGTTTAGAGGATCCCATGACTTTGATTTAAGGGAAGCTTATGCCCCTTTTGGAAAGGAAGGATTTCTTGTGCGTTATCGCGTTGATGACAAGAAAATGGAGATTGTCGTCTACAGAGTTCACCATGCTCGTGAAGATCGATTTTCTGATGAATAAAAAAATAAGGGCGTTAGCCCTTCTGACTTCCTGGCGAAGGACAGGGGTAGCAAGGGTCAAGTAAAATAGGACGGCTGCAAGCACCCGCATTTTACTTGATGCGCGCGAGGGGCAGCGCCCCTTAGCGTTTTGGTCTTGAATACCTGGTTTTTCTTCTGCGGCCGCGACCAGGGCGAGGGCCGGATGAATACGCTTTAGGTGGGTCTGTTGCGTTGCTTATCATCCGGCGTGAGGATGGAGGGATTTTTCAAGGGAGCTTGGCATGGCCAGAAACCCTTTTCGCGGGCATCGATTTTCACAGGATGTGATCCTCTGTGCCGTTCGCTGGTATTGCCGATACGGTCTTTCCTATCGTGATGTCCGAGACCTACTGGCTGAACGGAGGATCATCGTTGATGCATCGACAGTGTATCGCTGGGTCCGCAAGTTCGGCCCTGAGATTGCCAAACGCAGCCAGAAACATCGCAGCTGGCGCGGTTTAGGCTGGCATGTTGACGAGACTTATCTGCGGGTCGGTGGGCGATGGTGTTATGTCTGGCGCGCTGTCGATCAACGAGGCCAACTTATTGATTTTAGGGTCACCGCCAGACGAAATACAGCTGCAGCAAAGGTGTTTATGCGGCAAGCCCGAGACAAGTCACGGCTCTATCAGCCCCTCAGTATTGTGACGGATAAGGCACCCACTTATGCTCGGGTGATGAAAGAAATGAATGCGCGGATGCTCCCCGATGAGGCCATCACGCATATTGATCGAAAATGGCAGAATAACCGCATCGAAAGTGATCATGCAGCCCTGAAGCAGAGGCTGAATCCTATGCGGGGTTTTAAATCACTCTCCTCAGCAAAGGCAGTATTGGCTGGGATTGAAGCCCTGCGAATGATCAAGAAAGGCCATGTCGTGAGGAAGTCGCCAGGACCCATAGGCGAAATCCGTTTTATCAAAGAGCTTTTTCCAGAAACGGCATAAGAAACTGGATCTTTATGCGAGATAGAAAATAAAGCTTACGCTGATCGTCCAGCAACGCAACAGACCCCTTCAAACCGAAGGCTTTTTCAACAGAATTCGCCAGAAACGATCATTCTGAAAGTCGCCTCTTAAGGTCTGCTTTTGCGCAAAACAGACATATGAGGTGTCAGCTTCCCCGTGGATGAGATCAGCAAGCATTGAGGTCGACGGCTCTCCTGCGGGGGCAGAAATTGGGACGTTAAGTCTCAGTATCGATCTGGAGAAACGACCAAACTGAGTAGCATGTGCAGACCGAACCGATCTTTAAGGGCGCCAGTACCCTCGAAATGTCCCGGCTTGTCTATGGCATCGCAGACCCGGAGGATGATCAGACCAGCCTTTTGGACTACTATTCTGAATTATATGTAAGCCATATATATGCAATATGGATCATTGATAAATCATTTCTTGACAAATTGACTCTGCTAACACATAAAGAGTTATAGACGAACCATATTATTGGGGTATGGCTCGCCAATAAACCAAAATGTGATCATGGCCCGCATCGACCAACGCACCTATTCCCGCCAGACCCGCGAAGCGCTCACGTTGCTTGGCAAACTGATCCGCGCCTCCCGAAAAGAACGCAATCTCACTGCACAGGAATTGGCGGAGCGGGCCGGTATTTCCCGCAGTACACTCCAGCGCATCGAGAAAGGCCATCCGAAAGTCGAAATTGGCACGGTGTTCGAGTGTGCCGCCATTGTCGGCGTATCCCTCTTTGACTCTGAGCCCGGACGGCTGAGCGAGCGGCTTGCGCAAATACAGGACAAGCTCGCGCTTTTGCCAAAACACACACACAAACGAAAAAAAGCGGTCAAAGATGACTTCTGATACCTTTGAGGAAGCCTATATATGGATATGGCTGCCGGGCAAAACCCACCCCGTTGTTGCGGGTCGTCTGTATGCGGAGGGAGCGAGCCCGCATGCACTGGTTTTTAACTACGGAAAGTCTTATCTGTCGCGCGAGGAGGCAATTCCCCTCTACTTGCCAGAACTGCCATTGCAGTCTGGTGCATTGCCTCTGCCAGACGGCCTTACCATGCCGAGTACCCTTCGCGATGCGGCGCCCGATGCCTGGGGGCGGCGCGTTATTCTCAACCGCAAATTCGGTGTTAAGGGCGCTGCCCTCGACAATCATTGGATGTCAGAAATCGCCTTCCTTCTGGAGTCTGGATCAGACCGGATTGGCGCACTCGATTTTCAGCGTTCGCCCACAAAGTACATTCCGCGCGATCCAAAGAACGCCAGCCTCGAAGAATTATTGAGCGCAGCAGAGCTCATTGAAAAAGGCGTGCCGCTCACCCCTGAGCTCGCGCAGGCCATTCAGCATGGCAGCTCCATCGGTGGTGCGCGCCCCAAAGCGCTCATCGAAGAATACGATAAGAAATTTATCGCGAAATTCTCCGCCTCAAACGACACCTATAACGTTGTCAAAGGCGAATTCATCGCCATGCGGCTGGCCTCAAAAGCTGGTCTCGATGTTGCTCCCGTTGCGCTCAAGTCTGCTGCCGGAAAGGATGTGCTCCTCGTAGAGCGCTTTGACCGCATACCAAGCGATAACGACTGGCAGCGACGAGCCATGGTTTCAGCGCTTACCATGCTCGAACTCGATGAAATGATGGCGCGCTACGCCAGCTATCAGGACTTGACGGAAATCATCCGCCACCGCTTCGCCGATCCGCAGGCAATGCTGCGCGAGTTGTTCGGGCGACTCGTGTTCAACATCCTTTGCGGCAACACCGATGATCATGCGCGCAATCACGCGGCGTTTTGGGATGGCGAAAGCTTAAGCCTAACACCCGCCTACGATATCTGTCCGCAGGGACGCGCCGGCCAGGAAGCCGGTCAGGCCATGCTCATTCATGACGATGTAAACTTGAGCCGGATTAGCGTTTGTCTGAGTTCGGCCCATAATTTCCTGTTGTCTGAAACTCAGGCGGTGGAGATCGTCGAAAATCAAATCGAAACCATCGCCGAGCACTGGAATGAAATCTGCGATGAAGCCGCATTCTCGGAAGTGGACCGAAATCTGTTCTGGAGGCGTCAGTTCTTAAATCCATTTGCCTTCGATCACCTCGAAGGCAAGCTGGCTTCGATCAAAACGCTTGCAGATGAGGCTCGCAGGTAGGTAATATCGGCATACAAAAGACATAATAAGCAAAACACAAAAAGTAATATCGCCGTGGACTGCTCCTCAAATGTAGATATGCGCCTATCAAGGCCGGAATCAAATCACGACAGGTCCAGATTTCACCGGCAGGGCCACTGCCATTATTAGATTGTGGTGATGCGGGTGAAGAGACTGACGAAGAAACAGGGCTGCCGGTCTTGTCGCATCGTGAAGATGTGTTTGAAGATTTCGTCAGTAGCCGGCTCTCTTTGAAGGATCATCCGGTGCGGCTTGTGCGTCAATCTGTGCCAGGGCAGGTGACGTTGAACCAGCAATTACGGGATGCGCCGCAGGACGGGTTTGTCACCCTGCTGGGAGCGGTCATCACGCGTCAGAGGCCAGGGACTGCCAGCGGCGTGATCTTCCTGACCCTGAAAGATGAAACAGGCGCTGCCAATGTGATTGTCTGGCCCAAAATGTTTGAGAAATTTAGGTCAACCGTGATGCAAGGGCGGCTGTTGAAGATCAAGGGCAAAGTCCAGAAAGAAGGGCTTGTCATCCACGTGATCGCTTTTGATATTGAAGACTGGTCACACCTCTTTGATGACCTCGGCATCGCTCAAAATGAGATGATCGATATGACCTGGGGCTCCCAGGATGAGGCGAAACGGCCCCAGATTGATAGCCGGGAGAAGGCGGGCGAGGACCACCGGCATTTGGCGGGGAGGCGGCCCGGCAACGGCATCGGGCCACGGTCTCAACAGGCAGCTGCGATACATCCGAGGCAGCAGGCTGGACGGTTGTTTAAAACACGGGATTTTCGATGAAGGGAAAGCCTCAACAAGCAAATTCTATCAGGGGCTGCAGCCAATTTAGCCGATTGATCTGTTTGCGCAAAGTGTGATTCAGAGCTTCCCGAAAGGGAGTCTTCGATGGCGCCGTTTGATTTGGTAACCTCTTCTCAAATCGTGCAACCAAGGTTCTGTGTCAATGTGTCCAGTTCCACGCCACTTGTCAATTAACCCGATTTCAAGACCCTTGACACGCACGAGAGCTGCTGGCCTAACTTAAATGGACTGCGATAACCATTGGATTATTGTAAAAATTAGCGTGCTGAATCGCTCATCTGAGAAGCGCATATCTCATCAGAAAAACATCTCAACTGAGACATTATTAAACTTTTTAGATTAAGCGTTGCAACGTCATGTGTAAAACTAAAGTGATACCAAAACGCGAATCTGAGGCGAAAGCCACATTACTTAAGCAGCGAGATAGCGCTTTAAAGTATCAGCGGTCTTTTGATGAATTTGACTCCCAAGCGCGCGATCTCGTTGCCGACAATCCTGATAAACGATGCTTACGACATGTTGCTATTATTATGGATGGCAATGGGCGTTGGGCAGAAAAACGTGGCTTAAAGAGAGAAGCAGGACATCGTGCCGGGATTGCCTCTGCGAGGCGTGCCATCGAATTCTCTAAAAAAATAGGCCTGACTCATTTGACATTGTATAGTTTCTCTACTGAGAACTGGAAGCGACCGCCTTATGAAGTCCGCAGTTTAATGTCACTTATGGCGGAATTTATCGAAAGTGACTTGGGCGAATTAAAGCAAAAAAACATCCGCATACGGATTCTGGGTGACACAGTTCATTTACCACCCAAAGTAAAACGTCTAGTCCATCTTGCAGAAACTGAAACGCGAGACAATAATGGCTACATACTTCAGATTGCATTCAATTATGGTGGTCGCGACGAAATTCTGCGTGCTGTAAAAAAGTTTGCTTACGGCGTAAAAGAAGGGAAAATCGATCCCGAAAACATTACTGAGGAAACTTTTGGTTTAGCACTAGATACGGGCGACGGTCCTGCACCTGACTTAATCATCCGTACCAGCGGTGAAATGCGCACCAGCAACTTTTTACTCTGGCAATCTGCTTATGCGGAGTATGTTTTTTTGGATGAGTATTGGCCTGACTTTGATCAACACCTCTTTTCCAAGGCGATTGATGAATTTGCGGCCCGGCGGCGCCGCTTTGGCGAATGACCGTTGCTAGCAATTAAAAATAGATCGCATATAGGCCGGTCTCAGATGATTTATTCCTAGGCTCAGGACCTATTAATTTGTTTTCAACCTCGCACCACGAAAGGACGGCACCTGGGGCGCGATCATAAGCCGGGATTTGTACAAGGCATAGAAGCAGGCAGGCTTGCATTATCGCAACGCTCTTGCCCGCAGAGCTGGAAAAACAGGGCATGGCCACTGAACGCGATGGCACAAATTTCCGGGTAAAAGCAGTCCCCAAACATATCGAGCGGGACTTCTCCAAACGCCGGATCGCTATTGAAAAGGCTGCTGAAACCCATGGTTATTCCCCCCCCAAAGGCATGGATTAGGTCGCTCTTCGGACCCGCTCACGCAAGGAAATCACTGAGACAAAAGGCCTGTTCCAGCAATGGAAAGCAGAAGAAAAGGCCCTTGGATTTGACCTGAAGGCATCATTAAAGGCACAAAAAATGCCGCAAGTAAGCCTGAAAAACCCATCTCACGGAAGCGTAATACGCTCAAATAATTCGCTTCATCACCAGCAAATTACGCGATCAAAACCGCCGCTATTCCCTGCAAAATTGATTGCCCTCGGCGCGCTTGTCCGAAGACTGGCAAATCAAATGAACCGGCATTCCGCCATGTCGGGGATAGCTCCGCGATTGCGACAACGTGCAAAACGAAAAGAATTCGAGAGTGATCGATAGAACGTCAACATACATGCACAAACATGCATGTTCGGTATACGCATGCATTCAGCAAAAATTGCTTGCAATTCGAGCGCATGAAGCTCTCTGACCGCATTCGCGTATGCACGATATTACTGAGGCGTATACGCCTCAAAATGGTATATTTCCTACCATTGTCGTATTGTTGAGATCCGGACAGGCGCTGCCTGTCAGCACCAAAGGTGCATAGGGTGTGAACCTTAAATCTAGTTATCTCAGTAATTATATGAGCGAGCGGTCAGGTGAGTGCTTCTTCGCACTTTCTGCTTCTTTCGATCAATCTTTCTAGGAGAAGATCCGTGATTGCATGCCTCACTTTTTCCCGTTCAAGTCTCTGCTGCACATCGGATGCATGATCGGGCATTGACGCTGCAACACCGCGCGCCAGGTCGACCAGATATCCGTCCTCCAGATCCAGTTCAATTTCGAGTTTATGCCAGTGTCGCCGGGTGATCGCCCGCAATCGGTATTCTCCTCCAAGTTTCATGGCGAGTTTCAATTTCTGCATGGGCAAGGCGTCATAGGGAAGCGTGCTGGAAAGGTCATAAAGCGGCGCCAGTCTTACCCGGCCTGCAGCGCCCAAAGGCAGGGAATAGTTTTTCGCATGGGCATCCGTTCCTGCAATCAACCAGTTGAGTGCGAATGTTTTCAGGAATGTATCTGTGTCCTGATCCGGTTCACTGGAATGGTCCTGCAAGAGAGAGACAATGTCGGCAACTGCTGGGCCGCCTTCATTCTGGTATTTGACGAAAGGCGAAATAGCGAGGGCCTGACAAGTGTCCTCCTGATGGACCCGGATCAAATAACCTCCTTGATACGTCCGGTCATAACGCTCAGTTACATGTGCGATTTCATTGCCAAAATGCACTATGTCTGCACTCGCAGTTGGCAGGTCCAAACGCCGCGCCAATTTCATGCAGAAAAGTTCGTTTTCAGCGAACCCGTCGAAGTCGCCTGTTGGGGGTTTCAAAAAATGTGTCGTTGGCGTATTGGCTGAAGGAATGCCCCACTTTCCTTCCTGATAAATGAGTGCCGTCTTCGGTTGTGCTCCGGCCAATGTAAACTGGCCTTTATCATCCGTGCGTCGTCCCGCACTGTGATCTGCTTTGAGGTCCCTTAGTCGGTCTCCAATGTCGTTCTCGTTCAGCCAATCGATAGAGTTGTCTTGGAATTCTTTCTCTGGCCAGTCTGTGCCTATAAACTGAATTGCTCCGGCACAATCTTCTCCAACATGAGATAAAAGAGCGAACGCATTGCGAGCCGATACCTGAAATATTGCAGCCCACTTTCTCAAAACCGCGTCGTTATCGGGCAATAATCCCCATAAGAATGGTTCAACCACATTGTGGTCATGCTGGGCAGTCGCAAGGGGCATGGACAAGGACAGCGGAAACGCATTGGGATTGTCGCGCCATTCATCTGCGTAAGTAAATGAGAGCTTTTTCTTTGGGCCAAGATTGACTTGCCCAATGACCTGACCGTTTGAAATGACAAGAAGGTCCTCACTCATGAAAGATGATCCTTGGTTGCCTTCCGCAAAGGTTCGTCGATGTCTGCAACATATGTTGTTTCGCCGTAATTCATTTCAGGATTATCATCTGTTGCGAAACGAATGCCGAAAACTGCAAGAGTTTTCCGAACTCGAGCGATTGGCAGTGCTAGGTGCACCACTTTCAATCGCGACGACCCATCGACAGCTTGTCCTGACTTTGTCAGTCAGCATAGCCTGATTCAAACCCAAATTTCGGTGGCGATCCCGGATTGCTCGCCCAAAGGCTTTTGTATTTCCTATGGAGAATACCTCCATTATGTCACCGCTCGCTGACACTATAAAAAAGTCGTCGATCACTGACTTGCTGTCAAATTAGAAACTCATGCAAATTTTGCCGCCACGATCAGCGATAAGATCGCAACCCATCGAGTTAACTCCATTAGAATGATCAGCTAAAATGTAATCAGATTTTTATCAGCAGAAAATCTGTAGACATCTTTCCCTTTTTGGGGAGTAAGCGTGATTTCGTTTCCGCTCATTGATATGGTGAAAGTTTGAGCATTTCTGCTTTTCCCGAAAAAAAGACTTCCAAATAATCCTACTAATATTGCAGCAACAATATCTGCTGATAACTCCAATGAAATTGCCTCAAAGATTGGATGGGATAATGTGGACTTGAAAATCGTAATCATTCTTTGATCGAATATAATAATTTCATCAAAAATCAGAGCGTATTGAATATTGAAAAATGCAGAAAGCAAAAAGATGAGTATGGCGAGAACAATGAAGCTACCTATTGGGGTAAACTTACTCGCTGTTTGAAATTCAGGCACAACAGGGCGATCACAAGTAACAATTGTGAACCCTTGGAACTTTTCCAACCGGATATTACTCATTAATTTTCCCCAAATTCTATCTCTATCACTAATTCTTCTGACTGAAGTGAGATCAAATCAAGCATTTTGTTGTTATGTAAAATGGAAGTCTGCGTTGCTTATTTTTGTGAGTGACTGCATTTTTCAAGAATTTCATTCTGGCGCTCTTCGAGTCGCTGAGCACCGGTTTGCAATTTTTCTTGCCAGTGGGGACCTCGCGATTGCGCCTCTTCGTATGCGTCCCGCAATTCATCTGACCGGCGAGTTTTGACCAAGGCATCTATTAGAATTCCCGCCTGCTGAATATCTTTCCGAGCCTTCGCAGCACTGTCTCCACTTTCGTGCCGCATGGTCGCTACTATTAGTTTATGCACGGCATATCTGGCGGGTTGTGGGACGGAAATCAGCGTTCCATGGCGCGTAAGCGCTGCAGCATCAACCGGATCACGCAAGACGTAATCAAGATGTCGCAACGGCGTTGCATCTGACTTCAGCGTTGGAAGTTCGCTGGCTTTGTCCCGGTCGGCACCCCGGTTCGTGGTGAGTACATCTACGCGGTAACCGCCGGGTCCAACATAGGCTGCAGTTTCAAAAGGGTCGGTCAGCGAGGGGACGGGCTGAAAGCTTTTATCAACTGACTGCAGCACTTCCAGCAATGGAACTTCGAGGGCATCGTCCAGCGCTACAGAAACGCCGTAATCCTGTGCTAGGTCCAGGTCACCAGTTCGGATGATCGTGGCAGGCAGTTTGATACCTAACAGGCCCGCATAAGTCTGGAACGCAACGGTCCCAACAAGAACGGCGCGTAGTCGGAACACCCCGGAACTTGCCAGTGCTTCAAGAATAGCGCCCGTCAATGGATCAGGTTTAGGTAGGCCAACGCCTGTCAGGGAGCGCACAATATCGCGCCGAACATTGGCAAGGTCTTTTTGCTGCTTCCCGGCCTCGACCTTGGCGTCCAGCTCTGCTGTCGCTGCCCCCAGATAACGTTCTGGAGGACGACCATTGGGGCCTGTGGGCTCCTGCACATACCAGTAGTCTTTCCCGGAAATTTTGCGTTTGCGGAATGTGGACCCGGCTGGAAACTCCGAGATTCGGGCTGTACGCAGCTGGTCAATCAGCTCCGCATAAGACGTCTGGGTCACAAGTGGCAGTTCAGATATGGTCATTTACCGGCAAAATAGCAATTTGCCAGTAAAAATGCAATTAACGATAGCCGACGGCTTTTTGGATCGGCTGTTCCACCTCCGGCAGATAGTTCGGCGCATCCTGTACCAGATGCAGCACATAATCCGCCCATGAAGACAGAGCCAGCCGTCGCTCATCCCGGTAGCTGTAGCGCTGGTAGACCGCCACAAGACTGCCACGCGCATTGGAAACGTGATTCAAGACCTTTTCGACAACTTCCACAGGGTGTCCAAGGCGGGCCATGCCGGTTGCCGCTGTTCGCCTCAAATCATGCAGTCGCCATTCCGCAATGGTCGCGTTCGGGTCGCGTTTGCGCATCTGTGAGATGAGCAGCATTTCTTCATCGACGCGCCGTTTTGCCTTGCTGATACCGGAAGGCGGGTTTGGCTTGTCGCCACCAAACACAAGCGGTCCGGTCCTTGGCTGTGATTGCAACAGTTCGACAATATACGGACAAAGATCGACATCATGCGGCTTCTTGTTCTTTGACCGCTCGGCAGGGATCGTCCAGACGGCCTGATCAAGATCGAGTTCATCCCATGTCATGCCAGCAACCTCGCTTCGGCGCTGTGCTGTTGAAAGCAGGGTTTTGAACATCGCCTCAAATCCCATACCGACTGTACTTAGGGCTTCCCACAGAACGGACACTTCATGGTCACTAAGCACTCTATCTCTTGGCGGCACCGGTTTCGGCGCTTTCATGCCTATGATCGGGGAATATTCAATCAAGCCTCTCGTAATCGACCAGTTGATCATGGCCGACATGGTACGGAATACCAGAAGCGCCGTCGCTTTGCGGTCCTGATAATGATCAACCAGCTTGGTCATGTCCTGGCGATTGAATTTGTCCAGCGTCTGGCTTCCTATATGCGGCAGGATTTCCTTGTTGAGAATCCGGACAGTGTTTTTCCAGGTGCGATTATTCGGCTTCAGATGCTTTTCGATGTAGACTTCCGCGACCTTGGAAATTTTGAGCGCCCGTGCGCGGTCCCGTTCTTCCTTGGCTTTTTTCTGCGCTTCGTTCCTGTCACCCAGCGGATCGCGACCACCTGCGACTTCACCGGCATATTGGCGGGCAATCTTTCTGGCTTCGTCAACGGTCAGATCTCCGAACTTTCCGATATTTATCCGCTTGTCGATCCCGTTTCGACCACCTAAACGGTACCGAAAGAAAAAAACTCGCCTTCCTGTTGAGCTGATCCTGATGCCGAATCCGCTTACCTGATCATCTCTCAGTACAATGTATTTCGATTTATCTGGGGTGGTGTTTTCAATAATTCTCTTGGTCAATTTTATGGTTTCAAACCCCGTATTTGCTGCACCGGAATTCAAATCGTAGCAAATTGCTGAAAACTTGAAAATCCCTAATTTGTTGTTTTTATTTCTAAAATCATACTTTATCAAACGTCCGCAAACTGATGAAAAAGCCCTTTTTTGCCGTTTGTAATGAGAGGCGAACTTTGATTCACGATGGCAAAGGAGGCTTTGCAATGAGCGATTTGGGCTCCGCAATATGGAAGCGCCAACCAGATCGGCCTTCCATTGAAAGCAGTATCATGGCCACATAAAACGTGGCCGCGCCAGTGGGGTTTCGTCATGCAAGGGGATCACTATCAATACGATTGGGATCGCAATGGTGAAATGACGGTCTCAAAATTAAGCGGTGTATGAACGAACTCGATGGAGGAAGTCTGATGTGGAAATCAAAGTATAAAGTCTGTGTAGTGTGATAACATATCTTACGGAAACTAAAAACCTTAGCTGCAAAGGAATGGAATCCGGCCGTTGGCCGGATATTTTTTATTTCTTGCTGTATTCAGCTTCACCCACAAAGCATTCACGATGATTGCACCGTGCTCATGCTTTTCAAATCAACCTGCCACGGCAGGGAGTGCAAGCACCCAATTTGAAAACCCCTGCGCGCGATGCCGCCTGTTCATGGCTCTGGGGTTACACTGAAAACAGCCGGCGAAGAAATTAGGGCAGCGAGCAGCTTCGCTGCTCTTATGCCCAAAAAAGCCGGGGGTTCCCTCAAAACAGACAGAAGAAAATTTCTGGGCGTCCGGAAACTGGCCCGGCGATGAAAAAAATGCCCTTTTGGTGATTTTTTTGGCTCTTTCATCGAATCCGGCGGTGCTTTTTGACTAAGTAAAGAAAGCAACAAGAGTGAACATGTGGAAAATCTGCCTCTGGCAGGTATCTTCAAACCGCCCCTGTCACCACATGACGGAATAATCGCTACCCCAAAGTTGGGGGTAGACACAGGGGGTTTGATAATGCTTGCAATTCATACGGTCGTACCGTATAGTTTAGAATGGAAATTGTTTCAATCGGCCATAAAGGGCTGAAAGACTACATTCTGGAAGGTAAAGAGAAAGGTTTGAGACAAGAACTCATACCGCGCATAAGGACAATTATAGCAGCATTGGAAGCTGCGGAAGATATGGACGGCGTCTTAGGTCCGCCTGGGTGGAGAATCCACCAACTCAAGGGCGATAGAGCAGGGGACTGGTCTATTTCTGTCAGTGGAAACTGGCGCCTTACATTCCAGATGATTGAACGACAAATCCACTTTTTAGAATTGGAGGATTATCACTGATGGCAAAACACACACCTTTGAAAATAGGCATGCCGCCTGTGCATCCAGGCGAGTTTGTTCAAACGGAAATCATTGACGAGTTTGGGCTGACTATTACGGCCGCAGCGAAGCATCTTGATGTTCGTACAGCAACACTCTCCGACCTGGTCAACCAGAAAGCCAGCCTGTCGCCCGAAATGGCCCTGCGTTTGGAACTGGCTTTTAATCTCAGCGCTGACACGTTGTTACGGATGCAAGCGATCTACGACAGTCGCACGATCCGTGAGAAAGCGGATCAGCTCAATGTTCATCCTTACGTTCAGCAAGCCTAAGATACTAAAATAGCGGCTTTAGCCGCCTGGCCTTTGCCGAAAAGCAGGGTGTCCTGCCCCATTATAACTGGTCCACATTTTTGGTATTATTCTATAAATGGTGGAGGTTATTTACATGGCGAGGAAACGCTTTAGCGATGAGGATATATTGAACCTGCTGCGTCAGATTGAGCTGAGTTTGGCGGGCGGGAATGATGTCGCGACAGCCTGTCGATCAGCAGGCGTGAGTGATGCAACATACTATAAGTGGCGTAAAAGGTATGGCGGCATGGGCAAGTCCCAGTTATCTGAACTTAAAGGTCTCGAGAAAGAGAACCAGCGTCTGAAGAAAATTGTTGCCGAGCTTGAACTAGACAAGCTTATTCTCAAAGAAACACTTGATGTTTTAAAGCCCAAGGTCTGACGGTCACCGACCTACGTCAGGCCATTGTGAAGGCACGTCAAAGACTGAATACGTCTGAGCGGCGGACCTGCAAAACGGTTGGTATGCCCCGTTCCTCTCAGCGTTATCTTAACCGACCCAAAGATAATGAGGACAGGCTTCGCCTGGCTCTTATTCGATTAGCCAAACAATATGGTCGGTACGGTTATCGCAAGATAACCAAGTTACTGCAGATTGAAGGCTGGAAGGTCAATTACAAGAAAATAGAAAAGCTTTGGCGGGAAGAAGGCTTACAGCAACCCAAACGCCATAAGAAAAAGAAACGCCTGTATCACAAAGACAGCTCTGTCATCCGGTTACGGCCAAAGTATGAGAACCATATCTGGAGCATCGACTTTGTTCATGATCGCCTCAGCAATGGGAGTAGCTACAAAATGTTGACCGTCCTTGATGAATACACCAGAGAAGCTCTCTGTGTCGCTGTAAAACCAAAGATGGGGAATGCGGAAGTATTAGAGGCTCTGTACCCATTGTTCTTATGTCATGGAAAGCTAGAGTTTATAAGGTCAGATAACGGCCCAGAGTTCGCAGCGGAGAACTTCCAGAAATGGTTGACCAAGGTTGGTATCAAACCGATCCGTATCTATCCAGGCTCACCTTGGGAAAACGGCTATAACGAACGCTTCAATGGCACCTTACGAAGAGAAGTCCTCAATGCTGAATGGTTCACTACGATAGAGCAAGCTAGAACCGTCATCAATAAATGGCTCAAACAGTACAATACCATCCGGCCACATCAAGCTCTCAACATGCGCACACCAATACCTGAAACTCTACATCAAAATGGTACTTAATTTATGGGCTGGACATTCGCTCTGATGGTCCATTTGTTGCAACAATTGGCGTTGAGGATATGGCTGTGGTGGCGACAAGCGATAGCGTTTTGATTATGAAGTTGGACAGAAGCCAGGATGTGAAGAAAGTTTCGGAATTTCTGAAGGCGCGAAAAAATAATGGAACGTAGTGACGAAGGGCAGGACACTTAGCGTAAGTCATTACTGAGGTCTGCTGTTCGGAAAAACAAGAAACCCATACTCTGACCAGTCAACCAAGAGAACCGAATGAGACGGAGAATGAGGTCGGTGTGGAGGCCGCACTTACAAAACCGATAAAGCCAGCACTAAGGCATGTAGCGATAATTATGGGTGGGATAGAGCTTTGGGGGCAAGCGCGAGGTCTAGCTCGCATTGAAGGCCATCTTGCGGGACTTGAAGCCGCCCGGCGCACCGTTCAAATGGTAAGAAAAATGGGCCCTAGTCATCTAACCCTCTATAGCTTCTCAGCAGAATATTTAAGGCGGTCTCTAGAGGACGTTGATAACTTGTTTGTGCTTATCCAGGATTATATTGAACATGACTTACCGACATTGGTATCGGAAAATATCCTGGTGAAAATAATTGGTGATCGAAACTCATTGCCACGTTCGCTCAAAATTTTCTTTTAAAGAGTAGAAGAAGAAACAAAGGATAATACAGGATTTACACTGCAAATCGCTTTCAATTATGGAGGGCGTGATGAATTAGTACGTGCCATCAAAGAACTCATGCATGATGATCTGAGCCCCGTTTGGTCCCTCATTTGAAAGGTGAGTCTGTCAACAGGTGAAAATAGCCGACCTCCGTGAAAAGCCGGAAAACTCTACCAGCTGGTGAGGGAAAGTTGGCGGCAGGTTCAATAGCAACAGGACTCAACAATAAGCGTAGGCAACATGGGTCTCATGTCAGCTGAATGATAACAATCTTTATCTCTGTGTTACTCGATATTATCGCCATTAGCTTTCTTCTATGCGATGCATGACGTCATCAATTGCTTGCTGCCATTTGGTAAAAGCAGCTTGCCTTGAGAATTTGTCCTCGATCATATTGCGTGCATTTTTGCTGGATTGTTTCAGACGCTGCTCGTTGCCCGCATATTCAATAATTGTGTCAGCCAGGCGTTGACTCTCACCAAGAGCAAAAGTTTCTCCGCAGTCGAATTCAGAAATTAATCTCGCAATTTCTCCCTTAACATCGCCAATAAAAAAAATTGGTCGACCGGCAGCAGCGGCACCGTAGAATTTGCTTGGGACAATTGTGCCCTCCAGATCAGGTTGTAGTGAAATCCAGTGAATATCAGGGACTGCGAGAGATTTGGGGAGCAGATTGCGTGGTTGATAAGGTTTACAAACGATATTGTTAAGGTTAAAGGCCGATGCTTTTTCATCAAGCTCCGAACGAAGCTTACCACCGCCGATAAAGAGAAACTTTACCCTGTCATGATCATTCAAAATCTTTGCCGCCCCAAGGAGTGTTTCGATATCGTGCGCGCGGCCTAAATTTCCGGAGTACCCGACAACGAAAGTATCGGTAATAAAGCCCCATTGTTGTGACAATTCATTCTGGTTCTTGTTTATGGGTACGATCTGAGTTTCGTCTGCCCAATTATGGATCTCAACTATACGATTGGCCTCAACAGCATTTTCAATCAACAGGCTTTTCATGCGTCTACCAATGGCAATATTTTTATCAGCATTGCGTAGTGACCAATTTCTGATGAGTTTGATAGTTCTTCCGACCAATCCACTCCCGATTGGTACGCCAAGTTCAGCGGCGACTTCTGGAAATAAATCCTGAAGCCATGTTACGAACCTCCCCCCTTTTATTCTGGATGCTACATACATAGGAACCGAGAGTAGGGGAGGGTCAGTTTTTGCTACGAGTAAAGTACGAGAAGATGTGTGTTTCACGGCACAGAAAAACGCGGATATATAGAATGTGAGATAGTCAAGGCTACGGCCAAAAAGGTTAGCTCGGCCAAAATTAGTTGTGTTGACACGAATAATAGCAACACCATCTATGGATTTCTTAGCTGAAAAGGTAACCGAAGGATCCTCGTATGAATAACGGCCGGTAATGACCGTGACGCTTATCCCAATCGCAGCAAGCTCAAAGACCAAATCGCTTAACATCTGTGATGTTGCGCTTTTGTCAGGATAGAAATACCGATTGACAAAAATGATGTTGCTAGGGGAGGGCAATATTATTGTCCGCTGTTAAAAATAGGACCTACCGGCTAGCTAGCCGACAAGTTTGAATGTGTGCAAGTTTTGCTGACAACCTGTGCGCATTTTAGAGATGCAGGACAGTTGGAAATATAGCGAGAGGTGTATTGCACGACACGCAGCATTATCGGGCGAAGGGTGGAGTGGTGCTTTGATCGCGGCTGAGCGTTCAGACGACCGCCAACCCGAGTACGTTTTCCATCGGTTCAAAGTCTCGATCTGAGTGTAGGAGCGACAAAGAATTTTCAATACAGAAAGTTGCAATGAGAACATCAATCGTTTTGCGAACGGTGATATCCGCCTTGCGCAAATGTCGATAATTTTCCGCACTCTTAAGAGCGATGCCGTGTCCGACCATTGCTCTGCATTCAAATTGGTCCAGCGCCTGTTTCGCGGTCTCAAAGTCTTTGTCGGATCTAAACCCTTGGAGCACCTCGGTCAAAATGAGGTCCCCGATCAGGATGGGGTGCTCTCCAAGATTCGCGTCCAGCAGATTGACTTGCGGGGTCTCTGCACCGTTGAAGAAATCGATCCAAACTGAACTGTCCACTAGGATCATGTGTCACTGCGCATGTCATCCAGCGAGCCCTGCCATTTCAGTTTCCCGCGGAGCTTTTTGACGTGGGCCTGCCCACGCGTTTTGACCAATAGGTGCAAGGCTTCGGAGACAACTTCTTTCTTTGTCTTCGCGCCAGAAATGGCGATAGCCTCTCTCATAAGATCGTCGTCAATTTCAATATTCGTGCGCATGGCTTGGCCTCAAATTTTGATGTGTATATTTTGCAATTATATACACATTTTGCTGGATTCTGCAAGACTTTCCAGCAATGAAATCACCAAAGCAATCCATCGCCACTTCGTGTTGCCTTATTCAAGGCATTATCGGGCGAGGGGCTCAAAACCATCAACACTATCAGGCAAACGCGACGCCGCCTTGCTTAGCGTGGGTTACGACACGCTATGCAGGAGCTCTGAATTGTCGTGGATACGCGTGGACGATGTATGCTTAAAAGAAGCTAGGATCTACATCCCGCGCTCCAAGAGCGATCCATTCGGGGACGGGCGGTTTGCAAAGATATCAGAACAAACCTCTACCCGACTTCATAATTGGCTGATTGCAAGTCAGCTTCGAAGGGGATTTCTTTTCAGGGGGCTTCACACGGGCAAAGTGAGTCAGCAACAATTGGAGACTTCTTCAATTCGAAGAATATTGAAAGCTTCCGCAAAAAGAGCAGGATTGAACGCGGAAGCTAGGGATTTATCTGGGCATTCTATGCGAGTCGGCGCCGCTCAAGATCTGTTGCGAGCTGGATACGACACTCTAACGATAATGTGCGCCGGTGGATGGAAAAACATCGAAGTTGTGTCTCGTTATGTGGAAGGAGCCGCCCCTTGCGTCATCGCTAGTGGATCGAAGCCTGTACACACTTCAATGGCTTCCACAATATTTAGCTGATGCTCTTCGGCGTAAGAAGTTATTTCATCGACCTTGGCATCGACTAGCATTCGATACCAGAGCCCCTGGAGAGTGTGATAATACAGCCCAGGCTTTCCGTCGAGAAATCCCAGCCTAAATACGTACCTGTATACGAAGTATATCCATGGCCGTATTCCACGCGATACCATTCGATAGATTCGTTCCTTGAAGAACCGCCTTAATTTCGCTTGGAGGTTAGTAGCGATTTTTTTATGACTTGTCTGAGAAAGGAACTCAAAATCTTTGTTGAGGATATCTATCGCCTCACGCGATGCGTATGAATTATGTTTCTGTATCCACCAGTCAATTGAGTTCAAATTGATATCCGACAATATAACCGAACTCTTCTCAATCTTTCCTTCGACGCGAATGTGCTCATCCATCCACCGCTGCTCACACTCTCCTCGACCATCCCGCCAGATTCGCAGCTGAAAACTAGGCTCTATGGCACCAAATCGAATACGTTTACCCATAAAATGTATGCGGCGCCTTACCAATAATCCGTCTACTTCGGCGTTCGTAGTTTCCAATAATTCTGCTAACTGCACGGTCTCGCTGCTATGCAAAACTTCGTCGGCATCGATTCGCAGGATCCAACCACCTACTCCGCTGATCGACTTAATCGCGAAATTCATCTGAGTGGCATAGTTAACCCATTCATTGTGCAGAACATTTGCTCCAAGTTCTTCGGCAAGACTTACTGTTTGATCTGTTGAGCCACTATCGACAACAGTGATAGAATCGCACAACTCCGCGATGCTCCGGATGCACCTTTGGATATGCTTCTCTTCGTTAAAAGTGAGAATTATTGCGTGTAACGTCGCCATGTTTGTATACCGGCACCTTAGGAAGACGCGCTGCCCCCCTTAGCCGGCCTCTGCTTCAACACCTGCGCAGGGTTTCCTACGATAACCATCATTTCGGGAACGTCATTTGTGACAACCGAGCGTGCCCCTACGATGGAGCCCGCACCAACTGACGCACCCGGTCCGATAAAGGCATCTGCGCAAACCCAGCTACCTTCTCCAATTCGGATCTCAGACTTAACGAGCGGCATCTCTATATTGCTATAATCATGGCTACCTGCACAAATGTGCGCATACTGCGAGACTGTCGCGTAATCACCGATCCAGATTTTTCCAAGACTATAAAGAATCGCATGGTCCCCGATCGCCGCCCGCTCCCCAACGGCTAGATTCCACGGAACAGCAATACGGACGCTTGGATAGAGGTGAACACCTTTACCAATCGTAGCTCCGAATGCCCGCAACACTAAGCGCCTAATTATCCAAATCTGTCTTGGGGTCCACGCAAATAGTGGATATTGAAGAATATCCCACATCAGGCGCCCAAACAGCTCCTTTTTGGACCATTTGATGGCTTTTCGATTCGCAGATACGTCAGGAGAAAAGTGTTGCGAACTCATGATTGGTCAACAGTATGTTCTCGATCGATCGTGTAACCCATTTTCAATCGCCAATTGTGTAAATGTCGATTCAGCACATCGACTTAAGCATCTGAAAGCTGCTTCTAGTTCCCAATACTGGGCCGAAATTTTTTGAGGGATCGAGACAGCGGGTCTTCTGTTCCAAAGTTGTGAGACTGCTCCCATGGATATATGACATTAGGGTCCCAAGGCTCATTCAGAAATGTAAGAAACCCTCGCGCCACTTTTTCGGGATTTGAAACCAAATCCTCGTATTTAAGAGAGTAGCACATTGGCTCGTTTTCTAAGCGCTCCAAATGCTCCATCATTTGAGATACATATAGGGCAGTGTTTTCCAGTAAATCTGCGTGCAGATTCTTTAGTCTCCAGCCTCTTTCAAAAGTTCGAATAACCTATATCCAACGGATCTCTTTTGATCCCGATATGGACGTGCCGGAGCAGGACACGGTTACGACTGAGCCGCTCTGCTGTTCTCCGCAATCCCTTCATCATGATCGATTCAACTCCATCTCAAGGCCGGCAACACGCCATTAGGCGCTTGCCATATCGGCCGCCAAGGCATCCTTTCAATCGGTAACAACACAAGCAGGCCGTTCGCCCGCTCCGAGGCACCAACGGTAGACGGCCAGCATGTCGTCGGCGATGGGCTGCCACGAAAACGCCTCCTCGACCCAGGCGCGGCCGCGCGCGCCCATGGCGGCGAGCGCCTCTCGGGGCATGGCAAGCGCCGCCCGCAGGGCCGCCTCCAGCGCATCGGCGCCGTGGTCGACCCACCAACCGCACCCATGGCTCTCCAAGCCAGACCAAGGCGCACCTTTACTACAAATGACCGGCGTCTCACAGGCCAGCGCCTCGGCCACGACCATGCCGAAATTTTCATTCAGGCTTGGCAGAACAAAGACATCTGCATCCCCGTAGGCTGCGTCCTTCTCCGCTCCAAACAGCCCCGGTTGGAACTCGACACGCGCCAGGCCAAGCTTGCTCGCCAGCGCCTTCAACTGATCGATACAGCCCGCCTCCGATGGCCCTACAATACGTACCCGCCAGTCTGGATGACCGGCTTCGAGCCGCGACCATGCGACCAGCAGGCGGTCGATACCCTTTATTGGATGCAAGCGGCCGAGATAGAGAACCTCGCGTTGCGAACGAGTATCGTAACGTTTCGGCGGCAGCTTCGGGATATCGATCCCAATAGGGATTAACGCGACCGGCGCCTTGAGCCCGTAGGCGCGCACATCCTCCAATTCCTTCTCGCTGGTGGCGTGGATGCAACTGGCCGTGGCCAATGCCCTGTCCTGGGCCAGTAGGCCGAACACGCGTTTCTGCGCCGACGAGAATTTGAGGGCATCCTCGGCGAGCATGCCATGGGGCGAGACGACAAGCGGGGCGCCGTGCCTACGCGCAGCCTCCCCGGGATAGACGTTGGGCATCCGCCAGAGTCCATTGCAATGAATGACCGTGCCAGGCGTGGCGGCGGCCTGATCGAGATGGGCGCGCAGCGCTCTGGAGAACAGCAGGGTTCCGAGACCAGGCAGGGCCCTTTCGGCCGGAAAGAGGTACGCGTCGGCCTTGCCCATTTGCGGAGCGGCACCCTCACCGATTGCCGCAACCTGGACCGACGCGCCCGCGCTTGCGAGGTTCTCGCTCAGGCGGCGGATGCAGTAGGTTGTCCCGGCAGCCTCATTGGAGATGCCCGCACTAACCTGGATAATATGTGGCAGGACCTTCGTCCGGCTCGTAGAAGGCGCTCGTTCAGTCATGAACAATAATTTTCCAGAAACAAATCGTTCGAACACTCACACAAAACACGAATAGGAGTGAAAATTTCGAACAATCAAAAAACGCAAAATGCGGAACAAATAATATCATTGTCAATGACAATTTGAAATTTATCTTTTGAACTTAGAATGCCAACGAATTTGCCATGCACAAAATCACAAAATGCACTGCTTGCGTAAAATTAATACTTAAATCAAGCCAACATGTTTAAAGGCGCTTGCGTGACGCAGTGCTTTTAGATTCTGGACCGTTCCAAGAAAGTCCCAATCTCCCCGGAGCATGCAGACAAAGTCGTCTAGCCTATATTCTCGCCTGATATCAATGCGGGGAAAAGCTATCAAAGATGAGCCATATCGAAGCGGTCCGTGAAGGGTGCCTGCCCCGTGCGCATAACCTGCAGTCATGACTGCCGTACGAGATGTTGCATCGTTGCGCCCCCAAGGATAGGCGAATGCGCGGCACTCAGACCCCAATCTGTCCTCTATACGCTCCCGTGCATTCTCCAATTGACGCCTAAGTTCGGACGGCGTCCGAGTTGTCATATCCACATGATCAAGGCCATGTGAGCCGATCAGCCAGCCCGCACTTTCAAGTGCTCGCACCTCAGCCCAAGTCATGAACTGCTCACCCGACAAATGCCCCGAAGCTGGGTCGGAAACACGACGAAGCTCTTCACTATCTTCTATGCAACTGACTGTTAGATAAACGGTGCCAGAGAAACCGTGGCGCGCCATAATTGGTGCGGCTACCTGCGCGACAGAAGCGTAACCGTCGTCGAACGTGATGGCGATCTGGAGATATTCACTATCTTCCACGGACAACAGATCTTCAAGCGACACTACTTTTGCATGAGTTGCAAGCCAAGCCATCTGTTCGGCAAAACGTTCTTCCAGGCAGGCGTCAGGTCCTTCGCCGATTGCGTGGTAGAGCAGCACAATTCGTCTCGCGCCTGACCTGCTAATTTTCCGACTTAGCTTCCCCAGAGTCCGCTTTATCTGTAGTGCGCTCATTGGGTCAATTCCTATTGCTCAGGACCTCTTCGGCCAATTTGGCCCAAGGCGGGATGGGGCGAACGGCATCGTGACGGACGTGCGCAATGATCGCATCGAGATACTCTGCACCTGCTGGTTCAGTAAGACAGCCCCCCCATTTTGCCAGCGAAGCCCGTTCGGCAAAAGTTATCGGTCCCAAAGCGACTTGTTCACGCAATGCATCCTCGCATGCTCCCGGCACAAATGTTGGAAACACCTTGCCTCGACCGCTGGCACGGACCACCACACTGGCTCCGCATCGGTCAGAACAGACAACTGGTGTGCCGACCAACATTGCCTCGGATATAACAGCTCCCCAGCCATCATGATCACTCGCGAGAACAAGACAATCTGCCTTAACCATAAAGTCGCTAATCTCGGGCATCGGCCGCACGCCGTGAAAGACGACACGACCTGGCGCCGTTCGATCGGCCAAGGTTTGCAACTCAGGGCGTAAGGGACCATCGCCAACGATATCCAGCGTAACGCAATCAGGCAAACCTGAGAGTGCCTCTATGATCAATCGCACGCGCTTTCGCGGTATCAATGAGCCCACATAAAGCAACCGGTAGGGTTCATCATCGTGGCGGGGTACCAGTTGAGTTTTCGACGAAGGCAGAAAATATGCGAAATCAAATATTCTAGATCGCGATAAGCCGCGTGCGGCGACCCAGTTTGACGTATCGGAACCTGCCGCCAGAACGGCCTCAATGCACCGTTGGTTGTGACGAAACAAGGCATAGTACAATGGACGCTTTAACCGGCTCCAGCGTTGGCGTTCAGAGATTGTCTCCATGAAGACCATATACCGCCGATCCGCTCTGCGAAGAGAAGCGACAACATTGCGCATAAAGTCATTCCCGCGAAGACCAACGCAGATATGCACGTCCTCGGGCGAAGATTGAAAGATCAGGTCACGAATTTCTTTGACTGACGAGGGTTGAAGGATTTCGACCCCCGGAAACTCGGGCGGTACCCATCCCTCGGCTTTGCGATGCGCGTATGTATCTGAATGAACGACGTAACGCGTTTGATACCCTCGATCAGCGAGCCCTTTGAGGACGTTTCCCAAATGCGGGCTGAGAGCGAACTCCCACAAGTGGACGCAAATCGAGTTATCGATCATCTTCGCGAGACATACGCGGTTTGTGATCTGAAGGCCGAGCGGGGGGAGAGCCGTTGTCTTTGCTTGCGCATGCGATATGAGGCAAAGCCAATGAACAAAATTTGCAGCAGCCCCATCCCGCCAGCAGAGAAAAGCGTTGCCTCGCCGAGGTTAAGAACAAAAATACTCAGTAAGAGCGCAAACTGCCCCAACGCGGCCCTTGCAGCATTGGAAAATATAACTGTCGCCCAATAGATGACCAGGAAAAGACCAAGCAAGCCGAGTTCTTCCCAGACCGCAATGTGGGTCACACCCTTCTCAACGACAGCACTGATGGGGATCCCGGAAACCGTTTCGACGACCATGTTTTCTGGGTCAGAGGCAATACCAAAGCCTATTCCCGTGAGTGGATCTTCACGGATATTGTCCAGCATTTCATCGATCAATGCGCCTCGTGATTCTCCATAGGCCTCAGCGATAGACGCCGATTCGGAGTTCTTTTGGAGGGTCTCCATCACAGACGTGAACAAGGGGCCTGCAAATAAGATTCCGCCGACTGCAATGACCCCAACGCCCAAGGCGACGAGAGGATTACGCAGATGACTGAGAAGCCGCTTCAAAGGACGCTTGCCCTTCGCAATGGCTAAAAAGCTGGTCACAAACATGCAGAAAGGAATGCTGAGTAACGCGGTGCGCGCGCCCGAAAGCATAACCACGTAGAAACATAACGCGAATATCATCACATCCAATATTGCTAGCCTTGAGTGATCAACAAGGCGGGCGAATGCCCATGCACCGACCATCGCCCCAACAACTCCAATCGCCTGAGAATGGCCGAGAAGGCCGCGCAGGTAGCTGTAGCCAAACATACTTCCACCAGGCTGCAGAAAATATACTGGTACACTCAGAGCCAGCACGAGCGCGAGAAAGCCATAGATGTGTTGTTCTGCGCGTCGCATCTCGTTTTGTTGCATCGATGTGAAAGCCAACAAAACAGTTACCGTCGCGAGTGTCCAAATTGCTCCCTTAAGAAATGAAATTGTCCCCACGACGCTGAACAGTGCTGAGTGGAGAAGTATGTAGAAACCCAGAACCAGAGTTGCTACGACACCATGACTCAGCGGTCGTCCTGCCGACCTTAGAACCATCGCACCGGCGATCAGGAAAATTACGCCGTAACGTGCAAGGCTGGCATTTGGGATAGCTCCAAAAATTGCTGAATTGGCGAGTGTGATATACCAACACAGCAGGATGGCTTCGACGGCCTGGCGCCGGCCTCCCAGTCCGTAGATTGCGACAACACCGTATGCCAAAAGGCCAGCCGGGCCGCCTACCGCGCGCAGGATGAGGACAAGCAGCGCGATTTGCCAGAAGCGATCCCGCAATAGCAACCAGAAGCTAGTCATCTAGCATCCTCAGTATGGCGCGCGCATTGCTTTCCCACGAGAAACGCTTGACGTTCCTAATTGCCGCACTCGCAAGAGTTAGTCTCATTTCGCGATCGACCATCAGTTTAGTAAGCAGAGCAGACAAGGCTGACACATCGCGAGGTGGCACCAAACAGCCGTCAACACCATTCGTCAGAATATCTGCAGCGCCGTTTTCAAGGCAACCTACAACAGCATTTCCCATCGCCATGGCTTCCAGATATGCCAAACCAAAGGCCTCATTCCAACTTGGGAGAAGGAAAATATCGCTGCCTTCTAAGGCTCTCAACACGTTCGAGTGTGGTACCGCGCCATGAAAGTGTACGCGTTCCGTCAGTCCCAGCCGAGTTGTTAGCGCTTCAAGAGCCTCACGCTCGGGACCATCACCCAGAATGTCAAACGCCCAGTCGAGCTCGGGCTTTTCTGCAAGGATATACGAGAGGGCAACCAGTGCGTCATCAATGCCTTTTACCGGCACGAGCCTGGCGACCGCGATCAGCCGAACAGGTCCGTTTCGGGCTTCGATCGGGACTTTTGGTGGCGCGGGATGACGAAATCCGTTGGCGATCACAGCGACCCGCTCTGGGGCGTAACCGACGTGCGCTGCATATGAACGAAGGCGATTGCCCACTAAAATGACACGGGCGAGACCCGCGCCGACCGCCGAACCATTGTTCACATGCAGGCAACCTTGTGGCAGACACTCAAGCACCGGGTCTGCGCCATGGACAATCATCGCGACGCGGTGCTTCTCATCGCGATTCCATATTCCAGCTGATAGTCCGATATTACGCTCGCCGTTCACGATTATTGCATCAACAGCCGGTCTTTTTTTCAACAAATTTTGCATTCGCAGGCCAGTGGCACGCACATTCAGGCGCGCAAGCGCCTCTCGCCTGGAAAGAGCTTCAGGTAAGCGCGGCATTACCACTTGCTCAATATGCACCCTTTCTGGGTCGAGCTCCAAATCTTCAGCTTTGAGGAAGGCGGCTCCTCTCTTCCACGGCACGGTCTGAACCATAACATCGACATCATGGCCTAGTTCCGCAAAGGCGCGAACCTGGTCAACCTCGAAAAAGGCATTGTGTGCTCTCTCTGGACGTGGCCAGTAGCTAGAAACAACACGCAACCGCATTTCCTACTCGAAGCCGTATCCAAATATTTTGAGATCAGATGCGTACAATCGACTCACGACATCTATCATCGTTGGAGTATACACCTCACGGTAGTCTCCCCGACGAGAATTATTGGTGAATGGCAATTCGCCGGGCCTGCCGAGATGCGCAGCGACGTTCGCATAATCTTCGGCCAAGCGTTCGTAGCGACCGGTGAAATCCATCAGGTTGCGGCCTGGCTTGTCGCACACAAACGTTACCTGCGGGCGGAAGTGCACCCAAGCCTGTATCTCAACACAGTTCGCCAACCCTTCGATCAGAAAATGTTCAAAGCTTGGATAGATTTGAACATATCGGCGGGCAAATTGCGCGTCGTCATCGTTCATGCCGCCATCTCTCAAGAAGGCGTAGCTCGACAACAGACGATCGTATGGATTTCGTACGAAGGCGAACTTGAAGAATTTCTCAAATTTGTCCGGGTTAGATTTTCGATACTCTTCAGCCGGAATATGCCGCGACGATGGCAAATCTAATGCCTTCGACACAGACGTCCCTGCTGTTTTGGGCAAATGAATAAAGATGGCGCGATTTTCATTAGGCCAGCCAGCGTAAACTCCCCGCCCACGAAGGTCAGCCAGGCGTCGCCGCATCTGAAGCAATGCCGTCATTTAAGCGGCTTCGCCCTATTGAAAGATCTGCCAATTCGCGAGCGCGCAGTACGCATGAGTTCGCGGTCATCCTCGTGAAACCCGACCACAAAGTTCACAGTAAAGAATATGGCGTAGGTCAAAAACGTTGCACTTGCCAGTAACGCGGCGCGTGTCCCCAAATCCTCTACTCCGTTCAGCATGAGGCGCATTGCAAGGAGGGTCGCGCCCGCGGCAGCGGAAGGAAGAAACCAGCCGCTAAAGCGAGAATTATACCATGATATCCCCAGCCGCTTCCACACGAGCCAGATGGCCACACAATTGTTGATGATTGTGCCCAGCAGCACCGCCAGCCCCGCGCCCATCAGACCAAACATGGGGATCAGTACGAAATAGCCGGCAAATGTTGCGACGGCGGTTACCGCTATAACACGCAAAAGCACAACATGATGACCCGTCATGTTGAGCAAAATTCCCACCGGGCCAGTACCCAGGTTTACGACCGCCGCCAATGCCATAACCAGCATCAGTGAGGTCCCTTGGCTTGCGAAGGTCGGACCATAAAGCCCCAGCAGATGATCGGGTAGTATCGCCAATATCAATATGAGCCCTAGTGCCATTCGCATGACCCAGTCGTTGGATAGGTGTAACTGGTGGGCCAGTCCCGCCATATTGCCGGAAGCCTTCATGCGGGCGAAGACGGGGGAGACAACCGTCAACACCACCTGTTGAAACACGGTGGGAAATTGCTGAAGTTGACGCACCACCATCAAGACACCAACCGCAGACGGCCCCAATAAGGCCCCGACCACCACCCGGTCCAAGTTTCCGATCAACATATTCAATAAACCCGAGGCATAATTTGTTCCGGCATAGGATGCCCAGGCACGCGGGTTCACAGGGCTCGGTTCTGCCTCGGTTGGAAGCATGCGCATTAATCGCCACAATGCCCATGCCATAGGGAAGATCGCAGTGGCCTGCGCTAGTACTACGGCCCATGCATAGGACCAGACTGAGGCGCCAAACGTCGCAAATAACCCGAAGGTCAGAACCACCTTTAATGTCAGCGCAAGGATCGAAGTGGAGAACACCATGATGCGGATTTCCTGGAACCCACGCAGTGATTGCGCGAGAAAGAAGGAAATCATGCTGACGGGAAGGAGCAGCGCTAGCACTGACAAAAGCGCCTTGGCCTCGACGGGGATACCCGCAATATCCGGCATCAACCCGGCCAACAACGGGAGTAGGGAGGCCCCGAGCGCACCCGTGGCAGCCAAAATCACAAGACCGAACGCGACCAATCGCCGAATCGCTCTGGATTCGCCACGAGTGGTGTATTCGGGGATGAAACGCACCGCTAGCGATGAAAGGCCAAACGATAATAGCCCGGCCGCGGTTGTTACCAAGGCTTCTGTAATGCCGAAAAGCCCAAGACCTGCGACGCCGAGGCTTCGCGCAAGGTAAATCTGGAAGGGAAAGCCAACAACGAAGGTAAAGAGAGTTCCGGCCATTACCATAGACGTTTGACCGCCAAGGTGCCGCACCGACTGGATTTTTGCCCGGGTCTCAGCTGTCTTGATACTCAAGTGATCTTGCCATCTCGGCCAAAAAACAAATCATTGTCTAAGCGGTATCGAATGTCTGCGGCCTCCTCTGGGCTTACTTGCCGCAAGACGCGAGCAGGATTGCCAACCGCTACAGAGCCATCAGGAATATCTCGCGTGACGATGGCCCCCGCGCCAATGATGCATCCCTCACCAATCTTTACACCGGGCAAAACGGTCACCCGGTACCCGAGATAAGTATAGTCCCCAATGACGGTGAGCTCCTTTCCGTCAAAGCCAGGGCCGTGCGCTAACAGTCTACTCTCGCCGCCGATCACGCATTTGTCACCAATTTTTACGAGATGAGGATTCACCGCATCAATACCTCCCAACAAACGACAACGTTTTCCAATCGCCGTGCCTAGACTTCTCTGCACGGCTATTTTCAGTGCAAGGCTCGGCAAGTCATCGGGCCTGCAGTGCCTCACCAATCGTTTGAGTTCTCGTCGCTGCGAAGCCGCGCGCTGCCAGTTGATAAGGCGTTGGATCATGAAACTTTTGCCACTAACAATCTCTCGATGATTGCAGTTGTTCGAGTTGTTGGCTGGGTGCATTGATAGGGCGGGCCGGGACCCCAGCCACTGAAATCCCAGCTGCGACGTCGCGCGTGACGACAGCTCCTGCGGCAACTGTCGCGCCTTCACCAATTGTCACACCGGGGAGGATGATTGCACCGCAACCGATCCAGACTTTGTCACACACCGTGATGGGCGCAGGTAACGCGCCGCGTTGGCCATTGGCGCGCGCTGGACCATGGTTGATTGTAATGAAGCTCACTCTGGGCCCCACTTGGACATCTGCACCGATGGAGATCTTCGCGTCGGGGCAGCCGAAATACGGCTCTGTGTTGAGGAAAGTACGCGGCCCGATCGAGATATTGCCGAGCCTACCAATCGGTACCGCCGTGACGGGACCCCACAAGATAGCACGCGGCGCAATTTTCATGCCCGCGGCGCGCAGCAGAGCGACCCTCAGCCCATCCAAATACGGCAAACGCGGGACCATGTTGGCGAGTATCAAAGCAGCCATACGCATGACTTTGACCAGTCCGCGTGATGCTTTGCGCAGCAAGCTAATCATTGCTTGAGCCCGCAGCCACGCGGTGGACTGTGTCCCTGATCGCTGTTTGCCAGCGTTTGGCGACGTGGGCCCAGTTCCAGTCTTCGGCCATTTCTGCACCGGCAGCGCCCATGCGTGCGCGCAACTCGGCGTCCTTGATCAATGTTTCGATATGCTCGGCGTAGGCTGTGTCATCCTCGGCTAGGTAACCGTTGACGCCGTGCCGTACAGAGAAAGGTTCGTAATATTGCATACAAACCACTGGCAATCCGCAGGCGGCCGCTTCTTGCGTCACTTTCGGTACACCCTCAGAGACCGAAGGCAGGGTGAATATGTCAGCCTGTCGGAAGGCTGCTGCAAGGCTGTCGCCGTCGACGGCGCCAGGAAGCACGAGATTAAACAGCCCTTCACTGGCAGCGCGTGACTGTAACTGATGCCGCTGCTTTCCTTCACCATACCACATAAATTCGACCTCGGGATGCGCACGCGCTAACTCAAAAAATACGTCTGGACGCTTATGTTGCTGGACGTTCCCAGCGCTAACCACTTTTAACGTCTTATTGCTTCCATGGGGCACTCGATCACGCGCATGGAAGCGCTCAACATTGACGCCCAAAGGGATGTCAGCCGTCTTCACGTCAGGCCATATGGTATTGGCAATCCGTTCAAGAAACGGACTGATGGCAATCAGAAGGTCTGAGTCAGCTTTAACCCTCGACAATGCGGCCATGTCAGGCGTTTTTATACCTTGACAGAATACTTTATGACCAACGAGTTCGGATAAACGCTCTTGTTCTATGATTTGATTGCGCTGGTCCGCAGGCACGCCCTCAAGTGTCGAGATGACGGCCCCGCCCAGGCCCAGTGCCCTGCGCATTTGTCGAAAACGATCATCAAGAACGGCCGAGAGGCAAGGATAAACCACACCCGAATAGCGATTGAGCCCGGCAGCCAAGGCTTTCGCCTTCCAAAGACGGTTTGGTGGCAACTTGATAAGGCGGACATTCGAGTTGGCAGCAACGAGTGGGTCTGGCGCTCGAAAATGGAACGCGGTCGCTGGTATCTCGCTAGCATCCCATCGTGCAAGGATTGCTTTAACGTTATTGGATTGTGCGTTCAGGTTGTCTTGGTCGACCGAGTGGAAGAAGAGGATCGGGGCTTGGCTCATGGCTGCAGGTTCTCACTCAAGCTTTCAAACGCTCGCTGTCTCTCTTCGCTGTCACGCATAATGCTCTCGATAAGCGCTCTTTGTTGGGGCCAAGAAAATGCGATGGTGTCTATCGGCAGCAGAAGTAAGCGATTATCTCGCGACAGCGTCACCGGAACCGCACCCATCTGCAGGCCGTCCAGAAGCGTTGTTGAGATCCAAGAAGCCACAAAAGCAGGCCGCCACTTTCCAAGAAAGTCTTCGAACCGACCGTCGGTATCAAAATCCACTCCATCGCGCCCACGGATATCATCCCAAAGGTTATTATGCCCCCTGGGGTGCGGGCGCACGATTACATGGAAGCCATTTACCAAGGCTACTTCTGCAAGTTCGGTGACGGGTGAGGGATCTTTCGCCTCATAGTCACCCGCAAAAGCAAACACCTTTGGAAGGGATGTAAGAGCTGCAGGCGGTTTGTTTAGTCTTAGCGCAAGCCCGTGGATACGACTGGCAACATATCGCCCTTCGAATGCCGTTAACGCTACCATCGCACAGAATTCTGGGAAGACGAGTGTTCGGGCGAGGAGGCCGTGCTGTCGGTATTCTACCTTGAAGCCGGCCAAACAAGCAGCGTAAGCTGCGAGGCCAGCAGTTGACGAGTAGATTAATAATTGTGGCCGGGTTTCGTGCAATCTTTCGAACAAGGCCAAAAGGTATGCTAATTCGTGCAGGCGCATCGTTAGCGTCGAAAGCAGATCAAGCGGCTTGAAGTCTGGGTCAGGTTCGGAATAGATTTCGAGCGCTTCATGCATCGCTCGCATCCAATGTCGGATGACCTGGGTTAGACTTGGTCTAGGCAAAGCCGCGAAGCCGTCAGCACCTAGTTCATCGACAAAATGAGGCTCTGTGCCAAGCTGGGCCTGAATATCGGCTCGGAGCATTTGCTCACGCATAGCTCCGATACCTAGAAAAATCGCTTCCGGCATCACCTTCTTGGTCGCTACTCTACACCCAGCGAAATACCGTCCCAAAAGCAAAACAAGGCTGACTACGACCATCCCGCCGCGTCCTGTTGCGGCAAGCAGCCGCCTTAGCCGCCCCTCCCGCGGCCCGAACGCCACTGTTTTGCTGGCACCCGCAATCAAGGCCTCTCTGGCCAGAAGCGCGCGGCGAAATTGAGGCATAGCCTGAACACGGTCGGCGGCGCTTATAATGGGATCTCGCGTCATATTTGTTTGAGTAAAGTAGATCAAAAGTGTCAAAGGTTCGACCACGGATGCTGAAGTGTCTTTGGCCTCCAGAGCCGGAGTAAATGTGACTTAACCCAAGCCAATCCTAATCATGGTGTCTCAGGTGATCAGCGTACGTGTGCTCTTTGTTTTATGTAGGCCCTCTTGACAAAAAGGGCCTAGAATATCCCAGTTCAGCATTAGGACTACATTATCAGAGGGGTATTTGATCCCCAGAAGTTGCGTCTTCTGCTTATGGTAAGTTCGGAAATGCCGTGGACTTCTGTTTAGGCGTCACGCCTCTTATCGCTAGAAATCAGAGCGCTTACTGCCTCAAAGTCCGCTCGTGTATCAATGTCGTGAGAACGCTCGGCCGGCATTTGGATTGCTCCGATCCGTCCGCCTGACAATGTGCCAACCTCACGAAACCAATCAGCATCAAAAACATAAATGGCGCCATTTGGTCGGTAAACAGCCGGCAGGTCATCACGGTTAGCAAAACAGTAAGTGGGATCAGAGAGTGGAAGAAAGTCCTGGCCCTCGATGCGTCCCCACTTCATGACACTAGAGTTCGCCTCCGTCACGCTCATGACCAAATCGTAATCCTCCGCAGCATGAAGGTCGATCGCTCGGCGTATGTCGGACGGATCACGAAGCGGAGATGTCGCCTGCAATAGTACAATCGTGCCCGGCTCGGGAAAGTCTCGAGCGAGTACATGGCGCAACACATGGTTCATCGGAGTATTGTCGGCGCCCAACTCCGGAGGGCGCCTTGCGACAATTACGTCTGATCCAAGGTCGGTATCGAACAACTCCTCAATATCAGTTGATACAATCAAGCTCTCGATACCTGCGGAGCGAGCATGATCAATGCTGTGCTGGAAGAGCGGCCTGCCCGTGAGTGAGCGGGTGTTCTTGCCTGGCAGTTCCTTAGAGCCTGCGCGCAGAGGAATCAAACCGATCAGCGCCATCTCTATGCAAAACTCAGAAAGGTATCACTGAAATTCTTCTGAAGGGGGTGCGTCCAAAATTCCGGAGAGTTAAGCGCAGCGATAAAGTTCGGTGCCGCTGATCCTTCGCCAAATTCACGACTTGGGGAAAACCGCTTACCCCAGTGATCGCGGAGAAAACCCCTGATTGAATTCCGGTTTTTCGCGGCGACTTGATGGATGGACTCCGACGCACATCGATTGGTTTGGCGGGTGCCGACATCAAGGCTGGGTATCCCGAGGAACGGAGCCTCACGCACTCCGGTACTTGAGTTACCTATGATCGCCGATGAGTTGCGCAATAATTCGGAAAAATGGGCAAACCGCATGGAGGGAAGCACGCGGAAGCGCGGCGATGGAAGCGCATTAATCACCTCCATAATTGCCTCGGAGCCCGGGTCATTGTTCGGACGGATCACAACAAAATTGCGGTCAGATCCCTCAAGCGCATCAAAAAGATCGGAAGCCTGGCGTCCGATGTGATCCAGCTCGGATGTTACAGGATGAAAGATGACGATGCCGTAGTCGTAAAACGGTATATCGTAGCGCTCTTGCACTTGCTGCAAAGTCACGCCGGATGGAGCCGAATGTGTGTCCAACTCCGGAGATCCTATTACGTAAATGCGGTCTGCACTTTCTCCCATCGCCAGAATGCGCTGCCTTGCAGTATGGGAGCTCACCAAGTGAGCATATGCCAGCTTTGTATTGCAGTGACGAAAGAGCTCGTCGATGGTACCTGAAACCTCACCGCCCTCGATATGTGCACAGCGAACATAGTTCGTAGCGCAAACAAGCGCTGCGGCCATCGCCTCTACGCGATCGCCATGAATTACAACCAGGTCTGGCTGCTCCAATCTCAAGTAGTCAGAGAAACCGACCACAGTTTTTGAAAAGATGACGTCTTGCGGGTCTTCTTCACGCTGATTGAGGAATTCGACGACCCGAATGCCGGGAACTCGGTTCACCTCGACTTTCGTAAAGCCATAGGTCGGTAGCATATGCATCCCAGTCACGAAAAAGGAAACGTTGTGCCCCGCATCCCTAACGGCCACGGCGAGTGGTTCGAGCTTGCCGAAATCGGCGCGCGTGCCGGTCACAAACAAGATTGACTTCTTTGGGGTCACGTTAAGTCAGCCCACCTCAGCTGGGTATTTCTGTTGACTGACCGTGTCAGTCGTTTGCCGATTACCTTATCGAACTCATAACCAGGGATCTCGCCAGAGCCTGGTCGCCGCGCCCAAATATCGTTCTCGCCAATCACGTGGCCCTCGGGTAGGTTAGCGTCAGCTACAACGCTGGCACGAGCAAAGTGATAGACTGGTTCTTCAAGCTCAGTACGCCCCTTCGGATTGCTTGTTGCAACCCAAATCTCGCGAGAGCGATCAATAACGAGCCGTAACTCCGCAGGATCCATCGAATTGATGATGTCCGGCCCGTTGCGATACCGCGTGTCCGTGAAGTGTCTCTCAAGGATCGAGGCACCTAATGCAACCGACGCTAGCGCCATCTCTGGACCAATGGAGTGATCTGAAAACCCCACTACAGCTCTCGGGAATGCCTCGCGTAATTCGGTTACGCCGCTTAGCGAGACAATCTCTGGCGGGCTTGGATAAAGATTGGTACATTCAAGGAGCGCGTAAGGGACACCGGAATCTTCCAGCGCTTGCACTGATCTTCGAAGCGTTTCGATTGACTGCATACCCGTCGATAGGATCACTGGCTTCTTCTTCCGCGCAATGTGCCTGATCAGGGGCAGATTATCGGCTTCGCCAGATCCTATCTTGAACGCAGGTACGTCAAGATCTTCTAGGAAATCAGCTGCCATTCTACTAAAGGGTGTTGAGATCCAAATCAGACCAAGGTCTTCAGCATACTCTTTAAGTGCCGCCTCATCTTCTAAGCTCAGGGCACACCTCTCCATCACATCCCAGATGGAAACATCGGCGTTTGGAGGGAATATCGACTTCGCCTCCTCTGTCATTTCGTCTTCGAGAATATGCGTCTGGTGCTTAACTATTTCGCATCCTGCAAGCGCGGCGAGCTTGACCATAGTTTTTGCCACTTCGAGATCGCCGCCATGATTAATCCCTATTTCGGCAATCACGAGCGGTGGGTGAGACAAGCCTATAAGTCGGCCACCAATTTCAATCTTGGGGAACTGCATTTTAAATTTACCTATTTGGCTCATAGGGATCGCACCGTTATTACATCCTCCCTATTGGCTCTTCTCAATAAAGGCTGGCACATGACATATCGGCAGCTTTTGCATTGCTTGCTTACCGGCAAAAAATGGTCGACGGCATCAGTTGCGCCGCTCACGGCATTGTAATCATCTAAGATGACAATCCGTCCAGGAACGCACCTTGCTCACAAGGCCTCAAGAGCGAAAAGGGTTGGCTCATAGACATGTGGGTCAAGATGTAACAATGCGGCAACCAGCACACTTTGATAAATCGTATCATTTTGCCCGCCCGAAAACCCCTATTGCCAAGAAGCCCTCTTTTTATTTTTTTCGGGTAATCTTATGTAAGGGGCCTATTGACCATCTTCGAGCGTGAGCCGGTCAGATCAATCACCCGCGGGGCCAGAGAAATCATTAGAGTTATTTCAATAGCTACCGCACTCTGGGTGAAGTACCTGAGAGAAAGTCGCTATAGATTGGGTGCTATGATTTCATCGATGTGATGAAGGCCCCCAACTTCTGTTGCAATAGGCGTACCGCAGTGCACAAAAATGTGTCAACTGATAATTTAAGTAAAGAAAGTCATTGAATGCACCATCACAAAAACGTCATATTATTTGTCATGAAGGTATAGTGCACTTGAATTCGTCCAGTAAGGTACTTTGCGATTCATCATGTCTAACAAAACCAGAACGCGGGTAGGGCCATCCATTTTCTCAAATTGACCGATAACTCCCGCAAAGGGCCCTTTTACAATCTCGACTTTCGATCCCGGAGTGAATTGAGCAGTTTTGGGGGGGGAATCGCCGTCCAATTCAAATTGGGATTGCAGCTGTTCAACCAGCCCATCAGGCACAGCCTGGGGTTGTTCTCCCATCATCACCAGCCCTGTAACACCTAGCGTACTGTTGATAGCACGCCATGGCGTACCAGACGGGTCAAAGGAGACAAACAAATAGCGCGGAAATAATGGTCGGCGTACGGTTTTAAATTGGCGTGCGTGACGAATACTTCGGAAAATTTGAGGACAAAAAGTTTCATAGGATTGCTGTTGGAGATTTTTGAAGGCAAGTTCTTCTTTATGGGGATGCGTTTGCACAGCATACCATTTTGAAGAAGTGCTGAGGTCAGAAACAGTCATGATTACCTCTTATCATCTTGATACCTTGTTATTGATTCTCAAATTGGGATCGCACAATTAAGGCAACACAAAACGAAAACATCGTACTGATGGCGATCGTCCGTAAAGGATAATCCACTGTGCTATGGACCATCACCAGCAAAGTGGCAATGATGGCACAGCGTGCCAAGCGATTGTGATGCGAATTCGCATAAGCGCCAAAGCTCTTGAACCACCACCAGATAAAAGCCATCATCAATATGCCTCCGAGGAGGCCAAATTCCAGGACGACTTGCAGGTACTCATTATGAGCTTGCGGCGCATAGGTGGAAGTAACGTGATCAATGTTTTCGAATAAGGGGTAGACTAGGCTAAACGTGCCAGGCCCTGTACCGATTGGAAAAAAATAGTAAATTGCGTCCATGGTGCCGGCAAAAATTTGTGATCTTGAGACTGAACTTTGGTCTAGAATGGTATTTCGTATGTCGGCCCCAATCGGGTTGAGGAGGAATGCGTCGATTGCAAGGAACATAATAAAGGGAGCGGCTACAACTCCCATCCAAACGAGATTTATCTTTCCACGGACAATCAACAGCCAAAAGGACAAACCGAGAGCTGGTAAAAGCAGAAGATATCCGGCCATGGATCCATTCAGCATTAAGCCAATTGTCAAAATTAAAGTCACCGCAACGCTCAGAACGAAAGATCGTTTTGGTTCACCAGCACGCCAATCCTTCATGTTCAGCATGCTAATGGCAAACGGGATGGCCATTAACAATAAGGTTGCCTGATGGTTGACATTCGAAAAGAAAGCAACGGGTGCGCCCGGATTGGTTTCGTCGTAAAAATAGAGCAGGGGCTCAGCGCCGCTCACCTGAAATAATCCCAGACCGACAGTGATGACGGCAAAAATAAGAAAAGCGTTGATCGCAATCTCAATCTCAATCTTGCTGGCGAGGCAGATGGTGACGAGGTAGACGGCTAACGCCGGTATTAGCGAGAGGAACCCTGATAAGGTGCGGTCCGGCGCTAGTGAGAGGGGTTGCCAGGGGAGCGACAGGTTCGCCGCGTTAAACCCTGTCTCGATAATATCGCGTCCAGGAAGGTTGGACCAAATGAAGGGAGGAAGCGGCAATAGATAGAGGAGGTGTAAAAAAATAGTACATATTATCAGGATCGATATATATGGACTCTTTTGAAAGACTTCACTGATGCTTGCTTTCAAAAAGACGAACGAAATAAGCAAAGTCCCGATCACTTGCAACCAGAGTTTTGGTTGGACAATATCTTGACTGGTGCCCCCCAACATAAGGCATATCCATAGGAATGCCGCGAGACGGAAACGGGTGAAGTGCGATACAATGTGGTGAAATCTAGGTCCCATGGCAAATCTCATGATGGGATTGGTTCGAGCAAAACAGCATGTGTTGTGAGGGTAATGCCAGATGTATATTCACCAACAATACCTAGCAGTTGGAGTTTTTGGAGAGGGCATGTCTCATGATCGATCTTGAAGGCATTGGTTGTTCGACGCAGACCAGTACTTACCCCTGAGAATTCCAACTTGGCGAGAATTTGATTATCAGGGTGACAGACCAGCCGCCAGGAAAAATGACCGTGCCGACGACGGATGTTATGATCAGCCCTGACAGAGAGTTGATGCGGTATGTCAACAGGCAAGCTGACATATTGCTCCGCAAGAACGGTGGTCCGGTTGCCAGAAAAGTAACCATGAAGGCCGGGCTTGATCAATTCGGCACTATGAGTGGCTGAATTGATCAAGCGCCAATTAAATGGCAAAGGGCCAGGTTTACTCTCAAATAAATTGTCATAAGGAAGTTCCGGACGCGTTGTCTCCAGGCCAACAAATGCCTCCCAATAGGATTTTGCGTTCTGATAATTGCCTTTTTGGAGCATTTTCGTCAGAAAGCTGCTTTGCAACTTGGTGCGCATTTGCGGATCGTTAAAGGGTGTTTCTTGGATTAACTCAGCCATAAACTTTGCCGGGACGATTTGGTTTGTCAGATAGGAGAGAAATTGGGGCGCCCAGCTAGCCCCCTGAACAAGCTTTTCTTTTAAAGCGCTTTGCGCGCGGGGATTTTGGGCAAACGGAAGAAGAGTTGCGAAATACTCGTTTGAAAGCCGACGATCTAATCTTAACAATAGGTCGAGCTGGTCGAGCGCGCCGCCATAATCTTCTTCCTTAACATTTAGGTCGAAAAGACCTCTTGCCGCACCTCGGCTACGAGGATTCCTTTTTTGTGCTGTCTGAAAATAGGTCTTAGCAGTTTGGTCATTTCCACTTTTTAGCTCAAGGAGCGCCAATTGCGTAAATGGCTCCGCCCTTAACGCAGACTGAGCAATAGGTTGTTTGATGGCTGACTGAATATCATCGATCCGATGCGTATCAATGCGAGACCAGTTGGTGTTAATGAGGGCAGTCGCATTGGTTGGTGCAAGTTGCAGTGCGCTTGCGGCATCTGATTTAGCAAGAATTTGAACTCTTCCCCAGAAAAGTTCAAACACAATAAAGATGCTGGTTAAGCTACATATCAGGAAAGATCGTATCATCCGGACCGAACATCAAAAATTTTCTGTTATTTCCAGGTCTCGATTGCGCGTGTCGGGCTTCTTTAGAAACGAAAGATGAGCAAGGACTGATTTGGGCTTACGGTGTTTCCTTTTCCCATATTCACTGAATTCCTTGCCATAGCTATATTGGTAATAATCCAGATATCCATTAGCGGCCGATTTATATTTGGTCAGTATGGCTCCAATGAGATGCGTATTGCTGGTCGCGAGCCGTTCGAGTGTCAACTTGACGGAAGGGGTACGGATCGCGCCTGCCTCAATGACCAGGATTGTCGCCTCACACACTGCCCCGAGAATTGGGGCATCGGCCAGACCGAGTACTGGCGGGCCATCAATAATGATTTGATCAAATTGATCCCGTAACTCATGTAACACTTGTTCAAATCGATGGCCCGATAAAAGTTCAGCGGGATTGCTGGGTACTTTGCCGGCCGGCAGGAGAAACAAGTGCGGAAATTTTGAAGGCAGGAGTTGCGGTTCAATTGGAGCCATACTGGTAAGTAGACCGGTAAGGCCAATTGATTCGCCACCGCCTCTTGAAAAGGCGGGTAACCGGAGGTCAGCATCAATAATAAGAGTTTTTTGTTCTTGGGCCGCGAAAGACTTGGCCAGCGCAAAGGCGCTGGAGGATTTGCCTTCACCAGGCCGAGTGCTTGTTATTTGGATAATCCGCGGGGCACCGCTTACCGCAAATTGCAGGCTCGTTCGAGTAGAGGCGTAAGCCTCGGAAATGCTTGACTGACTATCTGTTAATACCTGTTCGAATTTTTCGTCTTTGCCTAGAAGCGGAACGACACCAAGTATGCGCAAGTCTAGTTTTTCCTTAATGTCGTCAGGAAGTTTGATCCGATCGTCAATCAATTCAATCAAATAGGCAAGACCAAAGCCAAATGCTGCACTTAAGAGCAAGGCCATGACAAGGGATCTTTTAAGATTTGGCTCGAAAGGCAAGTTCGGTACTTTTGCGCGATCGACAATTGAAACGAGGTTTGAGCCGATGCCATCAGAAGTACTGATTTCTTTTAACCGTTGCAGCAAAGCATCATACTGAGTACGATTAGTGTCTACGTCACGTTGAAGAATGGTATAATCAATACTTCGATTGCGGACGCTAATCACATCACCTTTTATTTCGTTTATGCGTGATTGGAGACCTTGTTCGCGCGAAAGAGTCGCTTGATATTGTGACTCCAAAGTATTCACAATATTGGAGCGTTCGGAACGTAGTCGACTTTTTGCTGCATCAATCTTGCCGTTTAATTCGACCATCTCGGGGAAATCAGGTTTAAGAAAATTACTCTTTTCCAGATATTCGCTTTCAAGTTCCGCGAGGCCGGTCTGAATAGACTGGATCGTGGGATCATTTTGGATATCAGCCGCAAATTGATTGCTTGCGGCTTCGTTGTAGCGTTGCTCAAGGTCAATACGTTGCGCTTGAACTGTGGCGAGTTCGGCATTGAACGAAACAAGGGCGGCAGAATCCAGTGAACCTGTTGCATCGGTCTCGCCGCTGGCGTTGTTATTAATATTAACAATTCCCTGTTCATCAGCATACTGGATTAGGGCACGTTCCGAGGCCTCTAAAGAGGTTTTTGTCGCTGCAATCCTTTCTTCTAAAAAGTCTCTGGCATAAGAGGTTGCGTTGAATTTACGCTCCAGATTATAGGCAATGAAAGTTTCGGCGACAGCATCCGAAACCCTGGCGGCGAGACGCGGATCAGAGCTCGCATAGGAAATATTGACGAGGCGGCTACGACCAACAGGGGCGACTGAGAGATTGTCCACCACCACGCTTGCAGCTTGCTCCACGCGTTTTGGAAGCTCAACTGTCTGATTTGCAAAACGGTCATCGGTCGTCAGGTTCAGGGATTGGACCACGCGCTCGGCAAGGGCTCTGCTGCGAAGGAGAGAGTACTGTGTTGACATAAACTCTGCATTCGCATTAATCTGCTCCACATCGTTCACTTCAATGATGTTTGATTCCTGTTGCTTGATTTCAACAGTCGTAGTCGCCCGATACATCGGCGTTTGCCGTAAGGTAAAAATTGTGGTCGCTGCTACCACCACAAGGACTATTATAGCAATGAGCCACCACCATTTGACGAATATGCGTAATAGTTCCCAGAAATTGAAGCCCCCATCCGAGCCTTCGTCAAAATCTAAGTTGGCGTCTGGATACGGTGCTGGGGGCGTTGAAGGCATGCTGGCACCACCCCCCGGAAACCTTGTTACCCGCGTTTTGTCAAATTGCCCATCATGAGGTGTCATTGTAACTGTACCCTTGCAACCACACCCATCGGGTCACCTCGGAAGGAGAAACGCGACAACGTCAGTAAAGTTAGGCAGTTTGTACCGGACTAGAGCTAATAATTCCATAAAAAACCGCTATTGCTCGGGCTGGAAATCGATGTTTTTATAAAAATTTGCAGGGATTTAACTGGCGAGGGTGTCCCATTTGGCGTAAATCGTTAAAGCGGGTGGAAGTGGTTGCTAACAATCCGCTTCTTGAGCAGCGGATAGGAAGACAAGAAGATGAAACGAACGGCTCGCGGCGGCGGTTTAGGCTATTTGCCAGTCTTATTGGCAATGGCGTCTTGTGCAAGTGGTGAGCCAGCGCAGTCAAAGCAACTGGACGCATCTGATATCATCGTGACGTCGGAACTTCCTCAGCCTGACGCGGAAGCTATCAGTCGGCTTTCTCAAAACGATATATTTCGCGCTGGGGACACCGTAGAAATGATAGTTTATCGGCCAGCTGATCTGTCCGGTACTTTTGTTGTGAATGCTTTTGGGAAAGTTGAGTTTCCACTCATCGGTGAACAACAGGTGGAAAATGTCACTGTGAGTGACCTCTCGGAAACGTTGGAGGCACGATATGAAGAGCGCTACTTAAAAGATCCGGACATTGTCGTCAAACGGGTTGCGGCAAAAATTGGCAAATTTGTCGTCGATGGAGCGGTAGGTAAACCGGGCGTTTATGATCTATACGAGGCAATTCGCCTTTCCGAAGCGATAGCATTGGCCGGTGGAACGGATGACGTGGCGAATTTACGTCGGATTCTGGTATTAAGAAACATTGGGGATGAGCGCTATGTTTCCGAATATAATATGGTAGCAATCAGAGAAAAAGGTGGGCAGGATCCGCTAATTTATCCAAACGACGCAATATTTGTTGATAACAGGCGCGTCTCTCTTGCCGTAGGCGAAATATTACGTACCGTCCCTCTATTTGGGCTATTCTTACGATGAGAAAATCACGGAATCAAAAAAAGCCACTCTACTCAAGAGTGGCTTTTTTGTTCACCGTGGAGGTTTGAACCTCGGCGAGATCTCAAAAATATTATGGGCTAGATGCGCCGTCGTCACTTGCTGCTGCTGCTGCAATTGCGCCCCCACCGGCAATGACAGGTAATAGTGGTGTCGCCACAACTGGTATAACACCAGTTGCTTGAATAGAGGCAAGTTGAGTTGCCGACAACGCGGAAGTCGCCGGGGCACAAACAGCCGCCGCGCTGATCACGGCAGCACTGCCTCCCGCAAGAGGAGTTGAGCAGCTTGTCGTGCCAACACCAACAATAGAGACTGTACTACCCTCAGTCGTCAAAACAACATCACCATCAAGGAGTATGGTGTCATTATCAACCACAACCAAAAGATCATCGCCACGTTGAATGAAGATATCACCGGTAACGTCATTGAGCGTGGCGACGGTATCTTGCGCGAAAGCACTAAGGGTGAACGCTCCGACGGCCACTGCACTACTTAAAAGAGCCTTGATAAAGTATTTAACACTAGGCATAGTCATTCTCCTATGAGATGAAAAAAACACGCGCACTTCGTCCCGAAATTATCATTTGATAATTTTTCTGTCAACAATAATGATCAGTGTTTGCCAAAATATCCATAAGTCAAACTTCGGGCGCGTGCGTCGTACATAGAAGATATCATACAACGCTTTTCTGCGCGGGGTCACAATATTTCGCCCTTTGATTTGCGCCAGACCGGATATACCAGGTCGGACAGTGTAAATATCCGGATACTTGGCACGTTCCGGGCCCGCGATGTCATTAGGAAGCAAGGCCCTTGGGCCAATCAAACTCATGTCACCAAGCATGACGCTCCATAATTGTGGCAATTCATCAATGCTCGTTCGGCGCAGAAAATCACCGATAGGGGTCATTTTGAAATCACTTGAACCGGCAATTTCACGAGAGAGAAGCTTGGAGCCTAGTTCCATTGTCCTGAACTTTGGCATCCAAAAAGTCCTGCCACCCAAACCAACCCGCTTTGACCAAAACAAGCCTGGCCCTTGAGAGGTCGCCCGGACCGTGCAACAGATCGCAAGAAGCAGCGGGAAGCAAAAAAACAAGAAGCTTGTCGCTACGCTAAAATCTACTACTCTCTTGACAAAGCTTAATCGCCGCGTGTTGTGACCACGCAGAATAAGCGCGCGTGATTCTACGGTCGAAGTATTATAGTCGTCGCGAACAAGATTCCCTAACGCCCCAGCCACAAAAGCCCCCTGCATGTGTTGCAGTGCATATAAATGCACTTCGGGATATGGATGTCAATATTCTGTTTATGAAACTTTCACGAATGCTACTATTAGTACTGTATAGAAGAGCATAGGCTTCTAATTCTAGTATTGCTGAGAGCCTGATCATAAGTCTGCGTTACTTTTCACTATCTTGCTTGCCATTCGCCTCCTTGCGACAGGGATATGGGCGATGAAGAGCCACGCCATGGCGCAGGTCCAGTCTCGTTCCCAGTCTTTTGCGAGGCGGCGGGATCGGCCGAGCCATGCGACGGTGCGCTCGACGAGCCATCGTCTGGGTAGGATTTCGAAACTCCTCATCGTGTCCGAACGCTTTATGACCTCGACGGTGCAGTCTCCCATGCTCGCCAGGGAACGGCGCAGCTTGGCGCCCGCATAGCCGCCAGCGGCGAAGATGTGGCGCAGCCATGGAAACTTGTCGCGCGCCTCTGCGAGAACACTCGGCGCACCGTTGCGATCCTGATTGCCTGAGGTGCCCCAGCGCCGTTACCAGAAACCCTTCCGTATCTGTCAGGATAGCAAGTGTCGAGATTTTAAGACGTGCCCAGGCTGAATGCTTAGAACGTGAAATAAAAGCCGCTGAGATTGCCCCAGCAATTGAGTTTCTATCGACGCGTAGCGATAAGACTAAACTTCATTGCGAACGCTTCCAGACGGCTCTATTGGAGCCAGACCAAAGCATTCGATATGAAGCAACCAGCCAAACCCTGGCGTTGATTGATCGACAAAGGCGCTAGGTTTTCGGGACAATAGGGCAGGGCTGGATTTATTAACCCGCGCTGTGATACAGTGAATTTATGAGTGAAATATAACACACAACAGAAGAATTCCTAGATAATGCGGCGAGCATGTCACCAGCTGACGCTGAGGAATATCTTATCACAATGGAACGCCTACGGCGCTTCGATGACACGCGAATGGGTGTAACACTCGATCAGGTGCGTGATTGGATGAAAGCGCGTAGTCTCGATCCAGAGGCTCCATGTCCGGTTCCAAGCAAAATCGACTAATTTTCACAGCAGAGGCTTTTGAAGATCTTGACCGCTTGGACAAGTTCTTACGCAATGTGAATCCGTTTGCGGCTGATTCATCGAATGCAGCCATCCTTGATGCGATGAATAAACTCTTGGAGCCTGATCCAAAAGGAACTGAGTGATTTCAACGATTTATGATTCCTTGTGTTTGCTTAGGACACGGAGGGCCAAAATGTCTTGGAATGAAATCACCCAGTTCCTTTTGGATCAGGCTCTAACGGCGATTTTATGTCTGGATAGTTTTGAGCTGACCATAACTGTCAACAATAGACAGGCTTCGCTCGAAAATTTTCAACGCAGAAAGCTTACCTGATTGGTAAACCCCTGTATCCAGGGCAATCCTGTTGCCATAATGTTTGGCTTCTTCGACAACGGTATGGCCGTGTACGATAACAGCGCCATGATCGCCCTTGAAGTCCAGGAATTCTGAGCGAATCCAGCGCAGGTCGTGCGTTTTTTGTGCTTGCAATGCAGTCAACGGTCTTATCCCTGCATGAACACAGACAAAGTCACCAAATGCCCATATGTCTCTGAAAGATTTCAGAAAATCTATATGCGCGGGATCGACTTTAGCCCTCAATTGGTCAAATATTGTTTGTGGTTCGGCATAGACAGCCCCCAAATTCGTCACGCCATAACTTCTGGCACAGGCGTCTCCGCCAAAAGAAAACCAAGGCTCTAGCAAATCGGTGCGCCCCCCTAATATTTTCAAGAATACTTCCTCATGATTTCCCATGAGGAAAACGGGTTGGAACAGTGCTTGGGAATAAGTCCTGAGAAATTCTACGACTTCCCGGGATTGGGGGCCTCGATCGATGAGGTCGCCTAAAAATACAAGCTTGGCAGGATGCGAAGGATCTCCTGCAAAATCTTTTTCGATAACGCCGAGAAGCTGCGTCAATTCCTTTAAACAGCCATGTACGTCACCGATAATATAGGCGGTTTCAGATTTAGGGCCGGAAGATACCTTGTGAATTGTATTTTGGGGACGCCCAGGCAATATGGGCTTACGAGAGAACAAACTTTTTAGAAATCGGCTCATATTCTCAGTGCCGTGGTTTTGCTCCAAAGACTTTTCACTCTCTTATTCTAAAAGCAAGCGATAGCACGGCACAACAAAGTATATCAAATTGACACTTTTGCGGCGGGGCTCATCTGTAAGGGCACCTTGAACCAGTTTTCGAGCGAGCGACCATATTGGCGCGACACCCATTGATACGGCGTTTCGTTCCAGGGGGTGAGGGTCTGATTGAGATTATCCAGGACATAATCACCTTCTGGCAGTGCGATAACCAGCACAGAATGTAGTCCTGCCGTCCGCGAGAGCGCAGTAGCCAAATACATGGCATTGGTCGGGACACCCGCCTCGAGCAGCTTTTGGCGTTTTTCCAAAGCATAATCTTCGCAGTCACCAAAACGACTAGCGCCGGTCGATAAGGGCAGGGCCCATTTCTCCTGGACGCCGTAATTATCCATGTCAGTCCTTGGGCGCAGAGAGCGATTTATCGACCGATTGATGTCTATAACTATTTGTACGTCACCCCGAAATACGTCTCGATCAGATTCCACCCTTTTTAATTTGGCCCTTGCTTTTGAGGGATTGATAACAGGTGGCCATGCAGAACCGGCGATATTGATCGGCAAGTTTTGAGGTGTCAAAAAATTCACCTTTAGCCCGGAGTTTTTGAGCAAATTCTTGTCCCAAGAGACTGCACTTTCATCGTCACCAAGTGACGAATTGCTAAATTCTTCAATGGCGCCAGTATATCCGATATCCAGTAGCGGGCGGGCACCCGCAAAGTTTTCGAGCGCAGGATTTGTTTTCTCTTTCGCGAGGTTACGATCACGGTCCATTCTGGCACAGATATGCTGTTCAAACTTGCAAAACTCCTGCAGCCCGGCGGGTACTATAGTCTTTATACCAACTGGCATTGGTTGCGAGGGGGCTAGAGGGCTACTTGGCTGCAGCGAAGTGGCACAGCCTGGAGCCAAAAACAAAATAACCAATAGCCCAAATACTGCAGGTGAGCCAAACCTGGAAAAACTAAACTTAAACACGACACCACACCGATAAATTGAATAAGCTCAATCTATCGCAGAAAGGTTATAAAACGGTTCGTGTGCGGTGCACTATGGTTAATGTGGGGTAGCTTTGTCAGGGCAAATTTTAGATACCAGCGAGGGCGTTGCCGCCAGGATGGGTGCCGCGCTGGTTTACCTTTCCGGCCCGCCAGTATTTGCCCGAACGCGCCTTGGCACTGGCAGGTCGCCGCAGCAGGATATCCGACATAACGGAGTAAGCACATTGCTGACTATCGGGCCTTTGCGCTGGAAGGTCCGGCAGAAGGTGTGCGCGATGGGCGATTATGGATGGTGCACCGAACAGTCAGGTCCTGATCTCTTTTGACAAGTCCGGCGCTTGCGCTTTCCCATCTCGGTTTGATGGAAACGGACCAGACCATCCAGGCCAGAAATACCCATAGGACCTGCCACGGGCTGGCATCAGGCAAAACCGGCAATCTCAAAAATTTTCCCCGTCCGCCTGTCGGCAGGACTTCCTCGCGCACCAAAATTTGTGAGACTGCCGGTCCTTCACTGGCGTTCCGGCCTCTGAGTTTTTTGCGGATGTGAGGTTTGCCATGCTGCCAGCCCGTGGCGGCGGTCCGGTGTCAGGCCGGGAGATGGTCTTCCGGCTCCATCAAAAGGAGATAAAAAGATGGCACAAGCACTCGGATATGTAAAATCACAGGAAACCGGCGGTTTTGAAGGCACGCTTGCCATGCTGACCCTCAAAACACGGATCAGTATCGTGCCCAACCAGACCAAAGCCACCGAGCGGCAACCCGACTTCCGAATTTACGCAGGGACCGGGGCTGGCGAAATCGGCGGTGGCTGGAAGCGCACGGGCAAAAATTCGGGCCGGGAATATATATCCCTGACCTTTGCCCATCCGGCCCTTGGTCCGTCAAAACTCTATGCAAATCTCGCCCCGGCTTCCGGTCAGGATGAGGAAGAGGTACTGGCAATCTTGTGGAATCCGCAGGATTGAGCGTCATCCCCTTTTTAGTACCCCGCCTCATTTTGAGGCGGGGTATTTATGAGTTTATTATTTCATCATACTTATTATTTTTTCGACGACGGGGGGACAATCTTGCGTCAAACAAAGCGAGTATGAGGCTGGAGGCCACATGAAAATCCTCATCTTCCAAATCAGATATCGTCTCGCCATAGATATGATAACTACTGGTCAAAATCGTTTCAAAGAAACGTCCGGGGTCGAGTGCCAGGATACAACGCCACCATACGGGGTCATTTTTCAGTTCGCACAAGGCGAGCGTCACAGGATGAAAACCATATAATCTGCAAAACAGCGTCGCCAGTTCAACTGTCATTCTGGACTGGCCCGTCTCATATCGTGATATTTGAGATACACCGAAATGACGGACGTTTTGTAATTGTAGCAAAGTTGATACGTCAGATTGCGCGATGCCCCGGGTCTGACGCATCAGCCTGATGATCTCTCCAGAATGAGAATTATCTCTGGTGATTTTGGTCGATGGAGCTTTCATTGGTGCCGGTTGTCCTAAGGATATGAACTGACATGTCATTGCTTCTCATTTAACCATCACGAGATAATTCCCTTGATTTTGCCGAAAAACCTGCCAAACAGGATCAAAATCTATACTCAACTACCTCGATATAATCGGTTTTTTGATTAAAAATATTTGTATTATATGCAAATACTGGGCCATTTCGATTTCAGGCAAGGCTTAGGATAATCACTCTCATTCCGCAGCCACATCATCGAATGGCTCAAATCAGGCGATTCAGCCGGTTGCATATTTTGCAAGTATTCAACATACAGCATAGATAATCTCAGACATGTAACATTGATTTTTTACGGTCAAATGCCGCAACATGCGGGTGCTCCCCATAGTTAAGGAGCTCATTGTCTGAGTAAAATATGCCGGAGAAAAGTGATCATCATAGCAGATTTCCTGCCAGTCCGTATCTGCTCGTTCAGGAAGCGGCAGACTATCTGCGATTATCCGTGACCACAATGAAACGTATGCGCATAGATGGTACAGGGCCAATCTATCGAAAGCATATGGGGCACGTTGTGTATCACATTAATGACCTGGAGAAATGGTCTGAAGGTCATATGTACACATCAACTGGCGGAGCCGGTATATGAAGAAAAGATGCGCGATACTATCCTCATCTTGCCTTGTTATCGTGGCTTTGTGTGCCGTTCAGGTCTCGCATATCCCACCGATGTTCATCTGGAATCATACAAAAAGTATAGAGCGCGGGCTCTATATCTATGCCGGATATCGGGTGCAAAGAGGTGTGATCGTTGCCGTTTCCGTCCCCCCGGAACATCGTAAACAACTCAGTGAAGGGGGATTTTTGCCGGAAAATGTCCCCTTGATGAAATATGTTGCAGCCGTTTCGGGGGATCAAACTTGCAGACTTAAAGAGGAAATCTTTATCCGAACAGACCCTGCCGCTATCGCGCTGTCAATGGATTCAATGGGGCGTCAGTTACCTGTTTGGCAGGGGTGCCAGCTTCTTGATAGAGACGAAATCTTTCTATTAGGAGCGCATCCACACTCATTCGACAGTCGGTATTTTGGCTCTGTGCATATGGATTCTGTGATCGGAACTTATCGATTGATGTGGAGAGCCAGGTCATGATCGACTTTTCAAAATCGAAAACATCACTCCCAAATATGAAGCAGACCGAAGGGCAAGATAAAAGCTACGGCGTCGTTGACGCCGTAATGTCCTGTCTGCACGTCTTTTTTTCGACGTCATTCACTAAAGGATGACGTCGTGTTTGAGATAACCCATTTAACCCCTTCAATAAAGTTGGGGCCGTACTGATCATGGCCGGTGATGAATTCACGCCGCGGTCCGGCAGGATCAGACAAGCTGGGTCGAGACCGGCGCGGCGCTTTACAAAATTACTTCTGGCAAGAGTGGAGCGAGGGGGCGGATCCCGGCGATTGCGGCGCAGGGGGAAGCAATTTACCGGGGCGCGAACAGGCCGCGGTTTTGGTGCACGTCACAAGGGTAGCGGTCTCGATCGTCGGCGCGTCATAGTCAAAATCCGTCTGGTAACTTTCGGAAAAGGGATAACCCGGTTGTCATCGATCTCCGCCGCACGGGCGCATCTTTCCTATCTGCGACGTGAAAGCGCTGTCGAACATCCCAAAGAAGTGGAACTTGATGTTGGGTCCGAGGTAAGTTCCAGTGAGGCGCCTTTCGAGGATCGCGGGAAGTTTTACAATGGTGACGATGACAAACTGAACGGGCAGGCGTTCCTGGAGAAAAGCGCGGATGACAGACATCAATTTCGGATCATCGTTTCTCCCGAGGACGGCGGCGAACTTAAATCGCTCAAGGACTACACAAGGGGTCTCATGCGGGCGGTGGAGCAGGATCTTGATACAAGACTCGACTGGATAGCCGTCAATCATTTCAATACCGGCCATCCGCACACCCATATTGTTCTGCGTGGCAAAGACGACCGGGGGAAGGATCTGATCATTGCCCGGGATTATATCCGGAATGGATTCCGGCAACAAGCAGAGCAGGTTCTGACTCTTGAACTTGGGCCCCGACCAACGAGGCAAATTGCGGCAGGCCTCAAAGCAGAAATCAGCCAGGAACGCCTGACCAGTCTCGATCGTGATCTGCTGGGACTAAGTATTGCTGGAGAGGTGATTTTACCCGAGGCGCGGTCCGCCTATGACAGATTCCGGGCACATTTACGGATCGCCCGATTGCAGCAGTTGCAAAAGATGGGGCTGGCACGCTCCCTTGGGCAGAAGAAATGGCGCTTGTCGGAAGGGTTGCGGGACACCCTGACTAAGATGGGCGAGCGCGGCGACATCATCCGCACCATGCAACGCGCATATTCTGCGCAAGTCAACCGACATATTTTTGCCCCGTTCGATCCCGCACAGCGGCCCGTCAGCGGAAAACTTCTGGCAGCTGGTTTGCGCGATGACGGTGGTGATGGAAAATATCTGATCCTGGAAGGAGATGACGGACGACACTGGTATGCGGTGGTGCCGGTTGATCAACCCTTGCCTGTCCGAGGCGGTAAGGTAGAGCTGTCTGCAAAGACTGGAAGCCCGAAACCAAGTGACCTGACCATAGATCGGATCGCGCGTCGCTACGGTGGTATCTATTCCGCTTCAAACCATGTGAATGCAGATGGGCCTCAGTCCGATGCATTTCTGTTGGCCCACAAACGGCGCCTTGAAGCCCTGCGCCGCAAAAACATCGTTTCGAGAAAATCCGACGGCAGCTGGACTATCCCGGGTGATTATTTGCGACGCGTAGCGCGGCTGGAAGGGAAGGGCATCTCCGTGAATATTCCGGGACGAACGCTTCCCTTACCACCACGCTAAGTGAACCAGTCAGAGCCCCGCGGGGGGGCACAAAAGGGTCCAGAGGGGGTCTGCCAGGTTCTTTGAGGGTCCATGGAGAGCAGGCGGGACCAGAAAGGGTCAGAAAAGACCCTAGTCAACTTCGAACTTCCTGAACAATCATGCGTGCAGAAATGCAGACCATGCGTTAGACAGGAGGCAGACGATCATGACACCAACCAAAATCCTCTTTGGTCAATTAACGATCTCAGGATTTCTGGCCTTTGTCATGATCTGGGTCGCCACACAATGGACTGCCGATCAATTTGGGTATTCTAGCCAGTTAGGGGCCCCCTGGTTCTATTTCAATCAGTCACCGTTCTATCGGCCCTTCGACCTGTTTGTCTGGTGGCTAAGCTTTGAAAGCGCTGCGCCCATCGTCTTTCTCACAGCGGGCGTTATTGCAGCATCGGGTGGATTGATGGGTATTGCCGCCGCAATAGCGGGGTCAGTCTTGCGGGCACGTCAGCCCCGGCAGGTTACGACTTACGGATCGGCTGATTGGGCGAGTGACCGCGATATTCGCCAGTCAGGCTTGTTAGGGTCCACCGGCGTGATACTTGGCAAGTGGCAAAACCATTATCTGCGTCATGAAGGGCAGGAACATGTGCTGGCCTTTGCGCCCACCCGTTCCGGGAAAGGGGTTGGATTGGTGATCCCGACGCTTCTTTCCTGGACCGGCAGTACGATTGTTCACGACATCAAGGGGGAAAACTGGGACGTCACAGCGGGGTGGCGATCAAAATTCTCCCGTTGTTTGCGTTTTGACCCCGCTGATCCGGTTTCTGCAAAATTCAATCCGCTCCTGGAAATCCGTAAAGGCATCCATGAACTGCAGGACACACAGAACATTGTGGATATGCTGATTGACCCGCAAGGGTCGAAAGAAGACCGCAATCATTGGGACAAAACCGCCGCTGATCTATTGACAGCTTCCATCCTGCACGTTCTTTATGCGGAATCCGACAAGACGTTGCGCGGTGTTGCGAAATTCTTGTCGGACCCGAGCCGCACCGCAGAGGAGATGCTGGAGGTCATGCGTATCTCGGTGCATTCGGGAGGTCGTCCACACCTTGTCATTGCTCAGGCTGCACGGCAGGCCCAGAACATGTCGCCTAATGAATTCTCCGGCGTCCTGTCGACGGCATTGTCCTGTTTAAGTCTTTATCGCGATCCGATCATCGGGGAGGTGACGTCGGAATCTGATTTCCGGATTGCGGACCTGATCTCTACCGAACATCCGGTATCTTTGTATCTGGTCGTCTCCCCAGCTGATTTGTCACGGACCCGCCCCTTGATCCGATTGATGGTCAATCAGATGTTGCGGCGCTTAACGGAATGTCACGCGGCAGAACGGTCTCATCATCTCCTCTTGATGCTGGACGAGTTTCCGGCATTGGGTCGTCTTGATTTCTTTGAGGCGGCGCTCAGTTTTATCGGAGGGTATGGCATCAAGGCCTTTCTTGTTGCACAGTCTCTCACGCAGATCGAAAAAGCCTATGGTAGCCAGAACGCGATCGTTGATAACTGCCATATACGGATCACCTTTGCGGCGAACAATGAACAAACCGCAAAACGTATTTCCGATGCCCTGGGAACGACGACTGAGCAACGCCACCAGCGCAATTTTGCCGGCCACCGGTTAGCCCCCTGGCTCAGCCATATGATGGTTTCGTCCCAGGAAACCCAGCGTCATCTGTTGACCCCGGGCGAGATCATGCAATTGCCTGCGGATGATGCGGTTATTCTGCTGGGTGGGCAGAAGCCGATCCGTGCGAAGAAACTGAAGTTTTTTGACGATCGCAATTTTATTGGCCGGCAATTTCCGCCACCTGTTACTGCTGTTTCCCTTGGAAACGAACAGGCAAAACGATCCGACTGGGCTACGGCAAAATCGCATACTGCTCCAAAACAACGGCAACCAGAGTTGGAGCTGATACCGCAGGAGCCCTGTCACCCGTCGCAATCGTCCGAGGCAGTTCAGCAACACGAGCCAGAGGGCGACGAAAGAAATGTTGAGAGATTCAGATTTCTAAGCCGGGTCGATGAAGAGTTGCTGCCAGATCTGGGAGGCAGTCTTGACTGAACGGCCTCATAAATCCCGCTTCACATTACGGTTGACTGACAAGACGGCAACGCTTCTCGATCATGCAGCAGGCGTACAATATGGTTCTCGCTCTGATATTGCAGACAAGGCGATCCGGCTTTATCTGCAACCGGATGGTAGCGACCGATTGTCAATTATGGAGCGGCGGCTGGACGCGATCAACAAGACAAGCCGCCGCCTCGCGGACGACCAGCTGGTGGCAACTGAAACGCTGGGACTTTTCATCCAGTTTTTCATGACGATAACCCCGTCAATGCCGCGACATGATCAGGATGCCGCCAAAGCCATCGGGCTGAAACGCTACGATCATTTCTTAAGTGAGCTCGCCAAGCGTTTGCGCAGTGATGTTTCTTTAGCGGACCTGGTGTTCGAGCAGGAGGAGGCGATGACGGACCTTCTTGCGGGTCTGGATTTCGGGTCAGAACCTCAAAACAGAGAGACGGTGCCGGTATGACTTCCGAGACGAGACATCTTGCCATGCTGGAGACGGCGTTTGGACCGGTCATTCTGGCAGCAATCCGAGCCGCTGATACGGTTGAGATCACAGTGAATCCCGACGGAAAGCTCTGGGTTGAGAAAGAGGGTGGCTACCGTGAGGTGGTCGCAGACCTTGCACGCGCCCATTGCGACCGCATCATCAGATTGGTAGCAAGTCACGTAGGAAGCGAATGCGCGGCACACGCACCCATTGTCAGCGCTGAGTTACCGGGCGGTGGTGAACGGTTTGAAGGCTTGCTACCGCCAACAGTGTCCGCTCCCTGTTTTTCAATCCGAAAACCTGCATCTCGCGTTTTTGCCCTCAATGAATATGTGGAGGCAGGAACGATTAGTCCGATGCAGGAGTTAATCCTGAGCCATGCAATCGAATCCCGGGAAAATATCGTCATTGCCGGGGGCACCGGGTCTGGCAAAACAACCTTCGCAAATGCCTTGCTGCAGGAAATCTCCAAAAAGTCTGACCGGCTGGTGTTGATCGAAGATACGCGGGAACTGCAATGCGCCGCGGAAGATCATGCTGCGCTACGGACAATACCGAGCATTGTCAGTATGCGCGATCTTGTCCGGTCCGCACTGCGTCTCCGTCCCGACCGGATTATCATTGGTGAGGTGAGGGGGGCAGAAGCATTGGACTTGTTGAAAGCCTGGAATACAGGGCATCCAGGCGGCGTTACCACCCTTCATGCCAATTCGGCGGATGCCGCTTTGGTGCGCCTTGAACAATTATGCGGAGAGGCGGTGAGTAGCGTGCCGCGGTCCCTGATCGTTGAAGCTGTTGACCTGATTGTCTTCCTGAAAAGGACACCGGACGGTCGCAAAGTCACAGAACTAAAGCGCGTCACCGGGCTCACCTCCCTCGAAACCTTCATGACAGAAGATGTAACCGCGCCAGCTCTTACCCTTGTTGAACCGCAGGAGATAAACCCATGATCCGCATAGCTACAATTAGCATCATCCTTCTCACATTACTAATCGCTCCTGCCCATGCATCAGGGTCAGGCATGCCATGGGAAGGACCGTTGCAGTCGATACTCGATTCGATCGAGGGACCGGTTGCCCGCGTTATCGCTGTTATCATAATTGTGATCACAGGCCTCACCATGGCCTTTGGCGATATGTCGGGTGGGGCGCGGCGCATGATCCAAATTGTCTTTGGCCTCTCGATTGCCTTTGCCGCGACCAGTTTCTTTCTCACATTTTTCTCGTTTGGTGGAGGAGCGTTGATCTGATGGACCTGCCAGAAGGATATATCGTACCAGTTTATCGCTCGTTGTCAGAGCCGGTATTGATTGCCGGTGCACCACGAGCAGTGACCATCCTTAATGGGACCCTTGCTGCCAGTTTGGGTCTCGGCCTGCAACTGTGGCTGCTGGGCCTCATTTACTGGTTTGCAAGCCAAGGCATCGCTGTCTGGATGACCAAACGCGATCCGCAGTTTTTCGAGACAGCCACACGGCATATTAAACATAAGGGGTTTCTCTCATGTTGAGTCTTGCCGAGTATCAACAGCGTCCGAAATTCCTGTCCGACTATCTGCCTTGGGGTTTCCTGGTTGCGCCCGGCATTGTCCTCAATAAGGATGGAAGTTTTCAGCGAACGATCGCATACCGGGGACCAGATCTTGCAAGTGCAACGCCTGATGAACTCGTTGCCGTCACGGCACGGATCAATAATGTCTTACGGCGTTTCGGTTCAGGCTGGTCGCTTTACTTCGAGGCAGCCCGTATTCCCAGCCAACGCTATCCCAAGTCTCAATTCGATCATCGGCTAGCATGGCTCATCGATGAAGAGCGAAAGAATGATTTCGAGGGAAATGACCGTTTTTTTGAAAGCCAGTTTTTCCTGACGTTTCAGTATCTGCCTCCGGAGGACAAAACCAGCAGATTTGATAGCATGATGTTTGATCGGTCGGCGGATTCTAAGTCCAGCGGGTGGCGCGAAGTTTTACAAAAATTCGAGCAAGAAGTCGGACAGGCGGTTGATCTTTTAGCGACCACATTACCTGCGATCAGCCTATTTGATGATCGTGAGACACTTTCATACCTGCACAACTGCATATCCTCCAAACGACAGAGGGTGAAGGTTCCGGACTGTCCCGCCCATCTCGATTGCCTGTTGGCAGACGAGCATCTGATATGCGGTCTGGAGCCGAAGTTGGGCGATACTCATATGCGGATATTGAGTGTTCTGGGACTACCGGGCGCAAGTGAACCAGGCCTGCTCGATCAATTAAACACATTGGCGTTTCCCTGTCGCTGGATGACACGGTTTATTGCACTTGATAAACGCGATGCGCAGGTGGCGCTTGAAAAAGCCCGTCGTCACTGGTTCGCCAAACGCAAATCAGTCATGTCATTGCTGCGTGAAGCCGTTTTTCAGGAACCCACTCAACTTCTCGATATCGATGCTGAAAACAAGGCCGCCGATGCAGATATGGCACTACAGGACCTTGGGGCAGATGCTGTCGCGTTCGGATATTTATCAACAACCATCGTGGTCAGCCACACCGATCCATCGGTTGCGGAGAAACGAGTTCAGAAAGTAGCTGAAATCCTAAATGGCCGGGGGTTTGTGACGATCCAAGAGACGGTAAATGCCGTCGATGCCTGGCTCGGATCACTCCCGGGACAGCCTTATGCGAATGTGCGCCAGCCACTAATTCATACGCTAAATCTTGCACATTTTTCACCACTGTCGGCGGTGTGGGCAGGCCCCGGCGAAAACAGCCATCTTGATGGCCCGCCTTTGCTCCACGCCGCGACGGAAGGGGCGACGCCGTTCCGGCTGGTGACACATCAGGGCGATGTTGGACATACGATGGTGGTTGGTCCCACTGGTGCAGGAAAATCAGTTCTCTTAAGCCTGATGGCCGCTCAGTTTCTGCGATATAAAAAGGCGCAAGTTATATATTTTGATAAAGGTGCATCGGCCAGAGCGATGATCCTGGGGCTTGGAGGGACGTGGCTTGATTTTGCTGAAAAAGAACAAATCGCTCTGCAACCATTTAAGTATATTGATCAGCATGACAACATAAGCTGGGCCCAGGAATGGCTGATCTCGATCCTTACAGCCGAGGGCATTGAACTCTCTCCGGATCAAAAAGAGCGTCTCTGGACGGCGCTCCAGAGCCTCGCTGAGGCACCTGAAAATGAGCGTACGATTACCGGACTGTCTCTGCTGGTGCAGGATCACGAGATCAAGGCGGCCCTGCAACCCTTCACCATTGCCGGGGCCTTTGGCGCGGTCATCGACAGTGATCAGGAAAATCTGTCTCTGTCGCGTGTTACCGGATTTGAAATGGACCAGCTCATGGAGACGAAACGCCTCGTGAAGCCGGTTCTTGATCTTCTGTTCCACCGCCTTGAACAGGACTTTGATGGATCGCCCGCATTACTGATCCTTGATGAGGCCTGGCTCTTTCTTGATCACCCTGAATTCTCAGCAAAAATACGCGAATGGCTGAAAACCCTCCGTAAAATGAATGTTTCGGTCATCTTTGCCACGCAATCTCTGGCAGATATAGCCACCAGTGGCATTGCACCAGCCTTAATTGAATCTTGTCCGTCACGGATCTTTCTGCCCAACCCGGCTGCACTCGAAGAGATCTCCCGCGAAACTTATGAACGCTTCGGTCTCAATCGCCGTCAAATCGAGATCATCGCCAGTGCCACGCCGAAGCGCGACTATTATTTTCAGTCGCGGGCTGGGAATAGGTTGTTTGATCTGGCCCTTGGTGATGTGGCGCTTGCTTTCAGCGGTGCCTCAACAGCATCGGATCAACAAGAGATTGATACAGTGCTTGCGCGAAACGGCACCGACAATTTTGCCCAAAATTGGCTCGCGCATAAGGGCCTTCCGTGGGCCGCAGACCTCATTGCCGAATCCAGCCCAAAGGAGGAAATTCAATGCGTAAGCTGATGATGATCATATGTCTGGGCTCGCTAATTGGCCAACCCGCTCTGGCGCAGTTTGGTAACGGGATTGTGTTTGACCCGACCAATTACAGGCAGAACCTGATCACCGCTATCCGTAATGTGGAACAGGTGAACAATCAGATCGCGCAGCTGGAAAATGATGTGCGGATGATCGCCAATCAGGATGAAGACCTGGCAAGCCTCGTTTTTTCAGCGGGGAGCGATATCGATCAGAAACTGCAGCAGATTGAAATGTTGATCCGACAGGCAAATTCCATCGCTAAGTCCGTCGGTGAAATGGAGGTTCTATATCATGATCTATATCCGGACGACTATGAGGCCATCGGTCGTGAAGCAACGATCCAGGCGACACGGGAGCAATGGCGGGTCACCAGGGCTGCCTTCTACGATACGCTGATCATACAGGCGCAAGTAGCGCAGTCCGTGAATGCCGACCGCGCTGTTTTGGACCGGTTGATTGCTGAAAGTCAGGCAGCCCAAGGCAATCTACAAGTGACCCAGGCCGGAAATCAGCTGGTCGCCCTGCAAACCCAGCAGATGATGCAACACCAACTTTTGATGGCAAGCCAATATCGCGCTGAAGCATTGGAGCGTGCCCGCACGGTTGAAGCTGAAGAAATCGCCCGGGCGCGGTTTTCGCGTTTTGTCGGTGACGGCGTCGCTTATGCCGGAGACAAGTGATGGACGATCTCGGTGTCATAGATCAGTTTACGTCTGTTTTCTCAACCTATATCGATTCCGGATTCGGTTTGTTGTCTGCAGATGTGGCGTTCCTGACGACAGTGCTCATCACCATCGATATTGTCCTTGCGGGATTATTCTGGTCCATGAACGGGGAGGCCAATGTCCTCGGACAGTTCGTGAAGAAAGTCCTCTATGTGGGGACGTTTGCCTTCATCCTGAACAATTTCCAGTTTCTGGCGACGGTCATTTTCGACTCTTTTGCTGAACTGGGATTGAAAGCGACGGGCACGACCATTACCGCAGCTGATTTGTTGAAACCTGGCTTTGTTGCCAATACCGGCTTTGAGGCAGCAACACCTCTGCTTGATGAAGCAAATGCCCTGGCGGGCTTCCCGGATATTTTTGCCAATGCGGTGACGATCTTTATCATCATGCTCGCGTGGTTGATCGTCCTGCTCGCGTTCTTCATTCTGGCGATCCAGCTCTTTGTGACCATCATCGAGTTCAAACTGACCACGCTGGCAGGCTTCGTGCTCGTGCCGTTTGCTCTGTGGAACAAGACAGCGTTCCTGGCAGAAAAGGTTCTTGGCAATGTGATTGCCTCCGGCATTAAGTTGATGGTCCTGGCCTTGATAGTCGGCATTGGCTCGACGATTTTTTCATCTGTCACTTCTGCATTTACACCCGGGGCCGTCACTCTGCAGCAGGCAGCCGCAACCATTCTGGCGTCATTGTCCTTGCTGGCTCTTGGCATTTTCGGGCCTGGTATCGCCACTGGTCTTGTGTCCGGTGCGCCGCAATTAGGCGCTGGGGCGGCAGTAGGAACGGCGCTCGGCGCCGGTGCAGGTGCTGCGGCAGGCGGCGCCCTTGGATTCATGGGCGCGCGTATGGCAGTCGCAGGTGGTCACAGTGCGATACGGGCAGGGGCCTCTCTCGCGGGCGGTGCTGGCACAGCTTACTCGCTTGGCAGTGCCGGTCAGACCGGAGCCGCTGCCATGGTGGCGGGAACAAAATCAACGCTAGCGGCAGGGGCTTCCAGCGCGGGTGCAGGCCTCAAAGCCATGGCCGGTCGAGCAATGGGGGAGCCCGGAGAAGCCTTTCGTAACGGTTCGACTGCCGCTTTTGCTGACACTGGCGGCAAGGTCAACGGACGTCCCCAGTCAATCAATAGCTCAAACACCACTGCGCCGAATTGGGCAAGCTCCCTGCGGCGTGAGCAATCCATGCGCGATGCCAGTCTTGCCACGACGCAAACTGTCGCCATGGGCGATCGACCCGGTGGCGGTGAAGGACCACGGCTTGGTCAGGAAGAAAGGATCTAATCCATGAAATTCAAACGTCCCCAAAACCACTATGGCGAAAGTGCTGTTCCGGAAACACCCTATCAGAAAGCAGGACAAGTCTGGGATGAGCGTCTTGGCTCCGCGCGCGTTCAGGCGCGAAACTGGCGTCTCGCGGCCTTTGGCTTGCTTTTGCTGGCAGGCGGGCTTGCAATAGCAGTGGTCTGGCAAGGCAGCCGCTCCATCGTGACACCATATGTTGTTGAGGTCAGTGAACACGGGACAGCCCGTGCAATCGGACCGGCCATGGACGCCTATAGTCCGACGGATGCCCAGATCGCCTGGCACCTTGCTGAATTTATCAAACTTGTACGCGCCGTGTCGATCGATCCGGTGGTGGTGCGGGAGAACTGGCTTCAGGCCTATGACTACACCACGGATAGAGGTGCTGCGACGCTCAACGAATATGCCAGAGAGAACGATCCGTTTGCTGAAGTGGGTGAGCGCAGTGTCAGCGTCGAAATCATCAGTGTCGTACGCTCAAGCGGTGACACTTTCGATATTCGCTGGCAGGAAACAAGTTTCCGTCAAGGCCGGATCGAGAAAACCGAGCGATATACGGCAAGCCTCACAACCGTCCTCACGCCGCCACGCAATGTCGACACGCTGCGGCGTAATCCCTTGGGTATTTATGTGCACGGCCTCGACTGGTCCAAAGACTTCGAGCCGGGAGGGGCATCATGAGAAACTCGATTCCAATCTTGCTGTTTGCGTTCTTGGCCGCTTGCGAAACAAACAGCGTTACGACGGTCGCTGATCAGATGACAAAAGACCCGATTGTCATTGAAATGCCAGGTTACCTGTTGCCTTCGACGACGGTGGTTCAGTCTTACGATCCTCATGAAGTTCGTCATGAGCGCGATGACCGCGCGCGGCCCTGGGAGCGTATTGAGCGGGCAAATACTGCTGCAAAAATTGAACCGGGATTAGAGAATTATGTGAATGCGGTACAGGTCTACCCGTTTACACCGGGTGCGCTCTACCAGCTCTATACGGCACCGGGACAAGTGTCGGTTGTCTCCCTCGAGCGCGGCGAGGGTCTTATATCCGTGTCTGCAGGCGATACCGTAAACTGGATTGTGGGTGATACGTCCAGTGGCAGTGGCAGTGCAGCACAGGTGCAGATATTAGTGAAACCGGTGCGCTCAGGTCTTGCCACCAACCTTGTCATCACGACCTCAAAGCGGACCTATCTCGTCGAAATGAGAAGTTTCCGGGAGACTTATATGGCCGCGCTTTCCTGGGCGTACCCGGCTGAAGCTGTAATGGTCGCGGAAGTGGATCCAGTTGCCAACACAATGACGCTCGATCCGGCGACGTTGAACTTCGCCTGTCAGATCTCCGGACCATCACCACGGTGGCGACCGACTCGTGTCTTTGATGACGGGCGCAAGACCTATGTCGAGTTTCCGGACGATGTGGATACATCCGAGACACCGCCTCTTTTTTTGATTGGCAGTGCAGATGTCCCGGAACTCGTCAATTATCGCGTACTCGGAAAATACTATGTCGTGGACCGTCTGTTTGATCATGCACAGCTACGGCTCGGAACCGAGTATCAGACAATTGTAGCGATTGACCGTGTCGAGGAGGGCGCATGACAAACGCTCAATCATTTGTGTTGCGGACGAAGCCGCAACCCGTCACCCGGCTTAGCAAACGGGCGATTATCGTTATCACTGGCGTGGTTATGTTGATTGTTGTGCTAGCGCTGATGGTTACCATCAGCCCACCCTCTGCCCGAGAAACCCCTTCAATAAGGGAACTCTACAATGTGGAGATCAAACCTGTCAGTGACCGGTTGAATAAACTCCCCGCGACGTACCAGGATCACGCGCCACAAGTCGCCTGGCAATCTGTACCTGAATTGCAGCCGGTGATGCCCCCAACGCCGTCGCAGGTAACCGAAATGTCACCAAAATCTTCACCAATGCTGACGGAGCGGCGTTACGTGTCGTCACCATCAACAGCAAGCGATGCCCACACTTCTGCGCTGTTCTTTGCGAGATCCAACCGTCAAGGCCCGATGGATGCGGAGCAAATGATTGCAGACGCACTGGCTGATGTGAGTACAAAAGGAAAGATAGCTGGCCTAGCTGTCAGGGCCGGTACCTTGATCCCGGCCAGCTTGTTGACCGGCATAAATTCTGATCTACCGGGTCCTGCCATCGCGCAAATCACCCAACACATATATGATACTGACACGGGCCAACATTTACTGATCCCCCAAGGCGCTCGCCTGATCGGTATCTATGACAGCTCAGTCGATTTCGGTCAAAAGCGGGTCTTCATCTCATGGACACGGATCATCAATCCCGACGGGTCGTCGATTGATCTTGATAATCTAGGCGCTGCCGATCTCTCGGGATATGCGGGTCTGACTGACCGGGTCGATAATCACACTGGCGAATTGGTAGGTGCTGGTATTTTGTCGACATTGCTCGGCGTTGGAGCAGAGTTAAGCATCGACGATAATGACGATGATGTTGCAAGAGCGTTGCGCGAAGGACTTCAGGGGACGGCCAATAACGCCGGTCAGCGGTTGGTGCGCCGGCAACTGAATATCAAACCCACACTGACGGTGCGTCCGGGTTGGGCGTTTCAGGTCATCGTGACCGAAGATTTGTCCCTCGCACCTTATGGAGGTAGCTGATGCCCATCAAACTGAAACAACTCCCTGACCGGGAATTGAAACGGCTGACCATCAGTGTCTCGCCTGATGTGTTCTCAGACCTGGAAGATTACGCTGCGATTTATCAGGAGACATATGGAAAGTCAGAACAAGCGACCGCTCTGATCCCGTCGATTCTGGAAGCATTTCTGGCGAGTGATACCGGGTTCAAGCGTGCACAAAAAAAACGACAGTCTGAAAATTCAATAACCACAGTAAAGGAGTAAGCCATGGCAACCATCGGCACATTCAGTAAAACAGACAATGGATACACAGGCACGATCCGAACCATGACGATCAATGTCAAGTCGACATTTGTTCCAAACGAGAAAAACGGCAACGACAAGGCGCCAGATTTCAGGATTTATGCGGGCGGTGCAGAACTAGGTGCTGCGTGGCGGGCGTTTGCAAAGGGTGACAACGATAACCAGTATCTGAGTGTCGAATTGGACGATCCGAGTTTTGACAAGCCAATTCGTGCTGCTTTCTTTGAGAAGGCAGAAGAGGGGAAAGGGGTTCTCGTCTGGAGCCGGAATTAATCCACTAATTCTCTGATTTTTGTAAGGAGTAATGAAAATGAGTGCGGATGATATATTGATCGAGGCAACAGCGGATAAACCGCTTACCAATGAGCAGGCAGCAAACTATCTTGGAATGAAGGCATCAACCCTCAATAGATGGCGTTGTTCTGGAGTTGGGCCGCGTTTTTTGAAGGTAGGTCGTCTTATCAAGTACCGGAAGTCTGATCTCGATGCGTACCTGCAGGGCCGTGTGTTTCAATCGACAGCTGAGTGCGCATCCAAACTCTAGGCTTTGCCTCGCCATTTGAATGTACGGATATTCATTTTTTTGAGTGCAGGGCGGGTGAGCGGGTTGCTTGCAAGTGATAACTGATGTGGAGAGTGTAGTTTCGTTGTTACCGCTCTGTCGAAGACACTGATACAAGGTTGATCGTCCAGCCGCGAGCGGTACAAAAATCCGTCGACTTCTGGCATTTGCTGATAGACTTCCAAAGCAAATGCTTGTGACTTCTGGTAATCTTTAGCGTGACGAATGTCCGACGGTACACCAACTTTATGTGCACCGCCATCTGTCAGATCGAGTAGCAGGATTTCTTCTATCGTGACGATGACAGCGCTCGCATGATTGCGCAGTGTGTGTTCGGCGATACGTCGCTGCTTCTTCTGATCATACCGGTCTCGGATCAAACTCTCACGCAACGCCGTCTCAAAATTGGGCGTTGCGTAGAGAACTTTGAATTCTTCACTTGGAGCCGCAAAACGACTGTAGCCGAAACCCATGCCAAGGGGACGCTTGATGTGTCGCTTGGGCATAATGCGCCAGATGCCGGCAGAAGATACCGGCCTGTGTAACTGATCGAGCTTCTGGTAGGTACTCGTGCCCACCCTATAGAAAGTCACTGCCGTAGGACTTGGCAAGACCAATCACAAGATGAGCCTTCTTCTGGAATAGAAGATCAAGCGGACGCACCAACTCTTTGCCAAACTGTTGTTCGGTTACCAGGAAATGCCAGGCATCTTCTGGATCATCAAAATGCGCAGACACCTCCTGTAATGCGGGGGCTAAGCGGCCACGGCGGATTTGTGCGACAGGAATGCGCCACCCACGTTTGGCACCTTGTATGCCGATCAGTTTGCCAGACTTGATCCAGTCGATTGCGGTTGGACGAGTGATGTTCAGTTTTTTAGCTGCTTCCGTCGTTGAATAAACGGCGTAAAATTCATCATCGTCACTAACTACTTCTGGGTTTGCGCTGAATGGTTGTCGGGCTTCTGCAGCGGATAGAGATTCAATTTCGATAACCTCCCCAAGTTGAAAGCCTTTGTTGCGCTCAGGAGAAGGAATTTTCGCTGCTTCCCGGATCGCTTCTTTCATGATCCGATCAAAGGCGACCGGATTGAGGGTTGCTCGTTCTAGTGTTTCAGAGGCGAGGTCATCAAATGCGTCGGTCGCAAACCGGAGTGCTTTGGCGACTTCTAGAGGTGCCTTGTGGCCCGCAGTCGTTAAAGCTTCCGCTGCTGCAGTCTCAATATATTCATGCGCAGTGGTGACCGCTCGGTTACTTTTGCGGCGGTATTGCGGAAATGCGGGCTTCTTTAGGGTCTCAGACATCGGGTCACTCTAACTTGATGTTTCGTTAAGTTAGTAAATAATATAAATATTGTCAAGTTCGTAAATGTAAATTTGGCCAGAACTGACGGTTGATATCCAGGTTACCGTGTGGCGCACGGATCAACCGTAATAAAGCCAATGCCGTGCAGATCCCTCATATGGACAAACGCATCGACAGCGCGGATCGGATTATCTTCATCAATGAAATCATCCAGATGCGATGGAATCAAAACACCCTGACCATGCTCTGCGCCTTCAAATACCGCTTGATCAAAGCCTCCTGCATCAACTGCTGGAATGATGAAATGATGTCGTGTCTTCACACAGCTTCGGCCAATTCCTACCAAAATTACAATCTGTGACACTACCGAAATTCATGGTGCCGAGTATTTATTTTTATTCGCAAGCGCTACAATGGAATCAGCGGTTAAGTGGGTGTACCGCTTCAGCATTTTCCAGTCTTTATGGCCGGTGACGAGAGCAACTTGTTGAATTTGCAGGCCAGCTTCGAAAAGTCGGCTTGTCGCTTCGTGTCGTAGGTCATGAAAATGCAAATCCTCAATACTCAGCACACGGCATCCGCGTCTGAAAGCAGCACCTACTGACTTAGAGTCGTATGGAAATATTCGACCTCGATTACCGGTTTGTTTCTTTTGTTCCCGAATCACCGCCATTGCATCGAAGCCGGTTAAATTGACAAGAGGGACATACTGATTGTTTCCCACTTTTTTGCGCGGGTCTTTTCTGTCACGGACAAGTGCCGTACATTTTCTCTCATCCAAGTCAGCCCACTTAATTGTACAAATCTCGGATTGCCTCATTGCTGTTGCGACAGCAAATTGAATAATGCGGTCCATGGGTATGACTTGTCTCTCATTAGATGAGAAAAACGCTATTAGATCGGTCAGTTCCTTATCGGTTGGGCGCCTGTCACGTTCTCCGGACCGGCCTATAAGACCTAGGAGGTTAAGTGCAGCGCGCCCAAGTTGAATTTGCTCAACTGAAACGTCCGCGCCGTGAACGGCGGAAGCATGAAGCGCAATAGTTTTCAAATACGATATGTCCATACCGATGGTCACGGCTCCGGCGCCTTCTTTGGCCCGTTCTCTTCCAAACTTGATGATGCGTTCGCGGTCCAGTTTGTCGATTCGAACGTTACCCAAATCCGTTCTCAACTTCTTGAGTGAAAATCTCTTTGAGCGGCGGAGCGGTTTGCCAAGTTGGGTCATATCGGCAATATGGGTGTCGATGAGGTCCGCCACTGTGACAATATTTTCTTTCGGCCTGACTCGCGAGACCAGTTCTCCGCGGTCGATCTTGCATTCCATTTGGAGTGCCCACTCATCAGCGTCATGTCTGCGTCGAAAAGTCTCCGCGATATACTGGCCTTTTCGTCGAACCTGCACTCGCCATGTGCCGGAGGGGCTTTTGATGATCGTGGCCATCTTTTTTCTTCCATTTTGTGTGCACTATGTGTGCACAGAGAGGTCAAAACAGGTACAATTTGGTCAAATTTGGTGCACACATAGTGCACACGTTCCCTGTTTATCCCATTGATACTATTGGAAAAATGCAATTAAATCAATCACATAGATTTTCCGTGGCGCCTATGATCGACTGGACGGATCGTCATTGCCGCTTTTTCCATCGGCAGCTGACTAAGCGTGCCCGGCTTTATACAGAAATGATTGTTGCTGAAGCGATCCTTCGTGGGGACCGGGAATATCTCCTCGGTTTTGACACTTGCGAGCATCCGGTGGCGATACAGCTTGGTGGCAGTGACCCGGCCAGACTGGCGGAAGCGGCGGGGATCGCCGAAAGCTACGGCTATGACGAGATCAACCTCAATGTGGGCTGCCCGTCAGACAAAGTGCAGTCCGGCACTTTCGGTGCCTGTCTGATGCGCGATCCTGCGCTTGTGGCTGAGTGTGTTGCTGCCATGCGCGCGGCTGTCTCTGTTCCTGTAACAGTCAAATGCCGTCTCGGGGTTGATGATCAGGATCCGGAAGAGAGCCTGTTCACCTTCGTGCGGCGCGTTGCAGAGACTGGCTGCGATACGTTTATCGTTCATGCGCGCAAAGCCTGGTTGCAGGGGTTGAGTCCGAAAGAGAACCGCACCATTCCGCCTCTGGATTATGAGATCGTAGCTCGGTTGAAGCAGGAAAATCCGGCCCTGCAGATTATCCTGAATGGCGGCATCACAAGCCTTGATCAGGCTGGAGAACATCTTGGCCGATTTGACGGCGTAATGCTCGGGCGGGCCGCCTATGAAAACCCTTATCTCCTGGCGGATGTTGATCGGGTGTTTTTTGGAGGGAATACGGCGCAACCAGACAGGCGATCCGTGGTTGAGGCGATGATTGCATACAGCACCGATCATCTGGAAGAGGGTGGCAAAGTGAACATGGTGACCCGTCACATGATCGGTCTGTTTCATGGCCAGCCTGGCGCGAAAACCTGGCGTCAGCATCTGACAGTGGAAAGCTGCAAGTCTGACGCAGATGCTGGTTTATTGCGTGATGCGCTCAACCGGCTGCCTGCCGCTGCTTTTGAAGTGGCTGCATGATGGAAGCCTTGTTGACGCCGGAAATGCTGGTTCTACTGGGTCTTTTGCTGGGTGTTGGACTGTTTGCCGGGTTCATTGGCGGCCTTTTCGGTATTGGTGGTGGAATTGTCATTGTACCAGCACTTTACGCGGTCTTCGGCGTACTGGAGGTACCGGATGCAATCCGTATCAAGATTGCGGTCGGCACGTCTCTGGCGACAATTATCATTACGTCCTGGCGTTCTGTTTCGACCCATCATCGCCATGGAGCCGTGGATGTCAGTCTGCTGAAAAGCTGGGCGCCATGGATTATATTTGGCGCTATATCAGGTGCCTTACTGGCGAGAGTATTACAGGCTGATGTGCTGACATTGATCTTCGCAACAGGTGCCATGGCTGTCGCTATTCGCAAGGGCCTCTTTGACCGCCAAAAGCCGCAGGTCGGGGATGATCTCGCCCCTGTACCTGGCGGCGGTTTTAGAGCAAGTCTCGGTGGCTCAATCGGTCTTCTGTCCAGTTTGATGGGTATCGGCGGCGGCGTCATGGGGGTGGTCGTGTTGACGGCTTTTGGGCGCACCATTCATCAGGCGATTGCCACGGCAGCCGGTTTCGGCCTTGCCATCGCGATACCCGGGACCATCGGTTTTATCATTGTTGGTTGGGGACAGCAGGGACTGCCCCCTTGGTCGCTGGGTTTTGTTTCGGTGCCCGCTTTTCTGTCGATCGCCAGCATGACGACCATCACAGCCCCGATTGGCGCCAATATTGCGCATCAACTTGACGATACATGGCTCAACCGTGTGTTCGCGATCTATCTGGCGCTGACCGCAAGCCTGCTGATTTATGATGTGCTGTTCTGATTTGAGGAAGGCGAGAATTTCGGATACGGTTGAATGATGGAACAAGCAATCGACTACAAACCGATTATCATTGTCATTCTGTTTGGCTTTGTGCTGCTGGAATTGTTGATCGGTACTTTTCATAACCGCGAAAAGATGAAGCCGGGGGACATCTGGATTGAGATTGTCGGCACGCTATCGCTGTTCCTGATAATCACGCCGTTTGCTTTTTACGTAACACCCCTATTATTAGAGGCTGTCTTCCCGGGCTCCGCAAATGCCTGGAGTGGTCTCCCATGGTGGTTGATGGTCATCGTGCTTCTGCTGGGGGATGACCTGACACAATACTGGTGGCACCGTACCTGTCACAGTGTACCTGCCTTGTATAATCTGCATCGCGCGCATCATTCATGTAACTATATGGGCGTACGCCTGACCTACCGGAACAATATCTTTTATTTCCTGCTCATCCCGTCGCTCTGGGCCGGGGCTGCATTGATCCATCTCGGTCTTGGCGCCGTTTACGCAGTTTATATCATCATCAAGCAGAGCATAATTTTTGGCGCTCATTCTACGGTAAAGTGGGATCAGAAACTTTACGCTATTTCCTGGTTGAAGCCTTTTGTCTGGGTGATGCAGCGGACGATTTCGACGCCCACAACACACTTTGCCCATCATGGCCTGAACAAGGAAGATGGCGTGACCAACTACAAGGGCAATTACGGGAATCTGCTGTTTTTCTGGGATGTGCTTTTTGGCACCGCAAAGATCAGCCAGACTTACCCGCCAGAATATGGCATCGAAAATATTCCGCAAAAAAACTGGAAACACGAAATGTTCTGGCCACTTTACACCGACCGGAACGAGACTGTTACAACCTCTTCAGAGACCGTATCTGAGCAGTCGCCTGCTGAATAAAATCCCACCAGAATAATCACTAAAGAAAAGAGAGAGAAACAATGAGCAAGGAATTTGATGTCATCGTCTATGGTGCAAGCGGTTTTACAGGCCGTCTCGTAGCAGAATATCTGGCAAGACAATATGGTGTTGGTGACAAGGTTTCCTGGGCCATGGCCGGGCGCAATGCAGACAAGCTTGCGCAGGTGCGTGATGAGATCGGTGCCCCTGATGATACGCCGCTGGTGACCGCAGATGCCGGGGATGACGCATCTTTGAAAGCGATGACCGACCGTGCGCAGGTGATCTGCACGACTGTCGGTCCATATCAGCTTTATGGCTCTGACCTCGTTGCAGCCTGTGCTGCCTCTGGGACAGACTATGTTGATCTATGCGGTGAGCCTGCATGGATGCGGCAGATGATTGATGCCCATGAAGAGACTGCACGCAAATCTGGCGCACGGATCGTTTTCTCCTGCGGTTTCGACTCTATCCCGTTCGACCTTGGTGTGTATGGCTTGCAGGCCCTCGCCAAGGAAGAGTTCGGGGCACCAGTTTCGCGCGTGAAAGGGCGTGTGCGCAAGATGCAGGGCACGTTCTCCGGCGGGACTGCCGCCAGTCTCAAGGCGACTATGGTAGCAGCATTTCAGGATCCGCAAATCCTTGAATGGCTCAAAAGCCCGTTCTGTCTGACGCCCGGTTTCGAAGGGCCAAAGCAACCAAAAGGCAACAAGCCTGAATATGATGAAAGCCTTGGCAGCTGGGCAGCACCTTTCATTATGGCAGCGATTAATACCAAGAATATCCATCGCTCAAATCTGCTGCTCGATCATCTGTATGGAAAAGATTTCATTTATGATGAAATGATGCTGACAGGCGATGGGGAAAAAGGTGAGCAGATCGCCAATGCCATTGCTGGTGATAACTCCATGATGGGTGATGATGCACCAAAGCCGGGTGAAGGGCCTGATAAGGCAGAGCGCGAGGCAGGTCATTATGACGTACTGTTCGTCGGAGAGGGACCAGATGGTAAGTCCATTCGCCTTGGTGTTACCGGTGATATGGATCCCGGCTATGGCTCCACATCAAAAATGATTGCCGAGAGCGCCATATGCCTGACACAGGAAGCGAAAGACACAGCTGGTGGCATCTGGACACCGGCACCCGCAATGGGCCGGCACCTGATAGAGCGTCTCAAAGCGAATGCCGGCCTGACATTTGAGCAGGAATAAACGTCATTGGTTTACTTTCTGCGATTGGGCATCATTCCTCAATCGCAGAAATCTTTTGCCAGGCAGGGTTCTGCTTTAATCTGTCAAAATATGTTTTGAGGTTATCCGGCGCATCATCAAACTGCCTGATAATCTTGAGCAGGTAGAGAATGTAAAAAATTGAGATGTCTGCCGCGGTGAAGCCTGACTCGCATAGATAGTCTTTGTCACCAAGACCAGCGGCCAGAAACTCAAGACATTTACGGGTTTCCTCTTTGCCCCATTCCGCGATTTTTGGAGAACGGTGTTCTTCTGGCAGCAGATAGCTATGGGCAAAAAGCATGATAACATACATGCCCATGCCGGACTCGCCAAAATGCAGCCACTGTGTGTACGGACCAAAATCAGGTGTATCAACGGCAGGTTTCAAGGATCCGGCATCGTATTTGTGCATTAGGTAATCCATGATCGCAACGGATTCTACCATCGTCATGTCGCCGTCAATCAGAGTTGGATATTTGCCAAGCGGGTTGATGGCCTGATATTCGGGTGTTTTTGCATATTCACGAGCCTTTGCCCGCGGAATGGTCTTGAGAGTGTAGTCAAGCCCCATTTCCTCCAGTAACCAGGCAACGCGTAGTGAGCGGCTCTGCGGAAAGTGGTAAAGGGTGATTGTCATTATGCTGAGACCTTACAGTTTTTGATTGAACGCACCGACTTCCGGATGCTGTGACAGTACAGCTTCCAGCTCGGCGAACATAGCATTGCGGTTTTCTTCCGAGACCGGGCTTTCCACGACCACGACCAGTTCTGGCTTATTCGAAGATGCACGGATCAGTCCCCAGGTACCATCCTCAACAGTGATGCGCACACCATTGACGGTGTTTACATCACGGATTTTCTGACCAATGAGGCTACCGCCTGCTGAGCCCAGTTGCTCAAAGTGCTGAACGATTTTCGCTACCACATCATATTTCTTCTCATCCTCGCAATAAGGAGACATTGTTGGTGACTGGTACGTCATCGGCAAGGAGCGCCGTAAATCAGCCAGTGTCTTGTCAGGGTTGCGATCAAGCATATTCAGAATGGCAATGGCCGCCACAAGTCCGTCATCATAGCCGCGTCCATAGGGCTGGTTGAAGAAAAAGTGACCGGATTTCTCAAAACCAGCCAGTGCGCCAATCTCGTGGGAATAGCGCTTGATGTAGGAATGGCCCGTTTTCCAGTACTTTGTCGTCGCACCATTTTCGATCAGTACAGGATCTGTCATGAACAGTCCTGTGGATTTTACGTCAGCCACGAAGACAGCATTTTCATGCTGCGCTGAAAGATCGCGGGCAAGCATCACACCAATCTTGTCCGCAAAGATTTCCTCGCCCTCATTATCCACCACACCGCAGCGATCTCCATCACCGTCGAAACCAAGAGCCACATCTGCGCCATGTTCTCTCACAGCTGCCTGCATGGCATGCAACATTTCGAGATCCTCCGGGTTTGGATTATATTTCGGGAAAGTATGGTCAAGTTCTGCATCCATTGGCACAACCTCAAGGCCGAGCCTTTCAAGTGCTTCTGGTGCAAACGCACCGGCAGTGCCATTGCCGCAGGCGGCGATGACTTTCATCTTCCGCTTGAAACTGACACCATCGCAAATGTCCGCGATATATTTTTCACGCAAGCCTTCAATATATTTGTAGGCTCCACCGTTTGCGGATTTGTATGCGCCGGTCAGGACAATCTCCTTGAGGCGGCCCATTTCTTCCGGGCCAAACGTCAAGGGGGCATTCACGCCCATCTTGACCCCGGTCCAGCCATTTTCGTTATGGCTAGCCGTCACCATGGCGACGCAAGGAATGTCGAGTTCGAACTGGGCAAAATAGGCAACGGGAGACAACGCAAGGCCGATGTCATTCACTTCAATACCGGCACTCATCAAGCCAACTGTCAGCGCTTGTTTGATGGAAGCTGAGTAGCTGCGAAAATCATGACCGACGACAATTCTCGGCTCTTTGCCGAGTTCTCGGATCAACGTACCCAGACCGGCACCTAGAGCCTGTATGCCGAGAAGGTTGATTTCTTTCTCAAAAACCCATCTTGCATCATATTCGCGAAAACCCGTCGGTTTTACCTTCGGCAGTATTTCATATTCCAGCGTATTCGGCTTAAGGTCTGTTTGCGGGGTTGGCAGCATGAAGGCTCTCCTGTAGCTCCGGCGTCTGGCGATGCTTAGCTGTGCTGTTCGGGCGGGGCAAGGCGTGCCGCCAGACTAATGGCGGCTCAGTTCCGGGGTAAGGTTTAAGAGGGTGATTGATCGTGGAAATTACTGAACTAGGATTGCGCGGGCAGAGCTTTCTTGGCCTTTTCGCCTTTATGGGGATTGCCTGGGCCCTGTCCGAGCGCAAGGGGCAGTTTCCTGTCCTTAATGCAGTCTCTGCCCTGATCGCACAGTTTGCTATCGCCCTGTTTTTTCTCAGATTCGAACCAGCCACGCAGGTTCTGGCATCCCTGAACGGTGTTGTGATCGCGTTGCAGCAGGCGACAGCCCAGGGCACCGATTTTCTGTTTGGTTATATCGGACGCAGTGACCAGATGCCTTTTGAGGTAGATGGCGAGGACCCGAACCTGTTCATTTTCACTTTTCAGGCCCTCCCGCTTGTCGTTTTTATCTCTGCCCTGTCGGCCGTATTATGGCACTGGAAAATCCTGAAGGTTCTTGTGAAGGGCTTTGCGTTTGCTCTGTCGCGTGTCTTTGGTGTTGGTGGTGCTGTAGCGCTGGCAGCTGCGGCAAATGTCTTTCTCGGCCAGACGGAGTCGCCTTTGTTGATCCGGGCCTATCTTGAACGGATTACCCGCTCTGAATTTTTCACCGTCATCACATCGGGATATGCAACCGTCGCCGGATCGGTGATTATCGTATATACGACGGTGCTGGAGAATATCGATCCATCCATTCTTGGTCATATCATTGTGGCGTCGATCATATCTGTTCCGGCAGCGCTGCTGCTTGGCAGGATTATGGTACCACCTGAAAAAGATGAAGTGCCAACCGCGTCGGACGCGGGTGACGGGCTTTCCTATGAGGGGTCAATGGATGCCTTTATGAACGGCGTTACAGAGGGCGGTAAGCTGTGGGCCAACATTGTTATCTCCATTCTTGCTTTTATCGCCCTGGCGGCTCTCATCAACATTATGCTGGCCGCCTTCATCCCTGATATTGGGGGTGCGCCGCTGACGCTGGAGCGTATGCTGGGATGGCTGTTTGCGCCGCTTATGTGGTTAGCCGGCGTGCCATGGGCGGAAGCCTTTGACGCTGGTCAGATCATGGGCATTAAAACAGCCCTGAATGAGCTCGTGGCGTATTTCAGGCTTGCCGGTGTTGAGGAAGGTGTTTTCAGTGCCCGGACGGAATTGATCCTGATTTACTCCCTTTGCGGTTTTGCCAATATCGGCAGCCTCGGTATTGTCATAGGTGGATTGTCCGGGCTGGTACCGAGCAGGCGGTCAGATATTATTGCGCTGGCACCCAAGGCCATGATTGCAGGTACGCTGACCACTCTGATGACGGGGGCAGTGATAGGCGTTATTTACGCGTGAGCCGACTGGGCAACCTGACCAGCAGTATGCGTGCCTGTACCGTTTGTGAGGAGCAGGGTCTGATCCCGGAGGCGCGGCCAGTCTTTCAAATCGGGTCCGGCGCAAAGGTCGGTATTTTCGGTCAGGCCCCCGGCAACCTCACACACCAGACCCGAAAGCCGTTCAATGATCCGTCCGGTGTGCGGCTTCGCGACTGGCTCGGGGTAAGTGAAGAAGCGTTCTACAATCCCTCTAAAATTACCATTGTACCCATGGCATTTTGCTTTCCTGGTTATGATGGCAATGGCCCGACGGGGAAGGGCGGTGATCTGCCGCCACCGCCGATTTGTGCGCAAACCTGGCGTGACAGCTTGATGGCAGAGCTTCTGCCACAACTGGAGCTTGTTTTTCTGATCGGCAACCATGCACAGCGTTGGCATCTTGTTTCAAAGATGGAACGCACTCTGACTGATACGGTCAGGAAGTGGCCTGAGCTTGTCAGAGATGCAGAAAAAAAGGGAAATACAGTGATGATCCCGTTGCCGCATCCATCCTGGCGAAACAACGGCTGGTTGAAGAAAAACCCTTGGTTTGAGACTGAATTACTTCCTGAAATTCGTGTAAGAATCCGCAAGCTGATAGATACGTGAGGCAAGAGATAGTCTATGGAGGTTTTGTAACTTAACACGGGGCGCAGGATAATACTATCCATTTAGTAGTTAAGTGAATTAGTGAGAGGGAATCATGTCGTCCAGAAAATATATACTTGCAGGTCTCGCAAGCTGCGTTTCATTCATTGCCCTGTCCGCTTCGGCACAGGAGGGCACTGTTCCCGACACGACGACACCGGAATCAACCAGCGAGGTATATCAGCCTGAGTTTTTCGACCGTTTTTCACCGAATACGGCTCGTGACATGCTGAACGAAATTCCCGGTTTCTCAGTACGCCGAGGTGATGGCGGGCGCGGGCTTGGTCAGGGGGGTACAAACGTCATCATCAATGGTGCACGCGTATCCGGCAAGCAGACTGACCCACTGGACATCCTGCAGCGCACGCCGGCGAGCAATGTTGTACGTATTGAAATCGTTGATGCAGCGTCGCTGGGGATCCCCGGCCTGAATGGGCAGGTTGCCAATTTTATTCTGGACAATTCAACAGTCAGCGGCAGTTGGGAGTGGAACATCAGGTTCAGGACGGGGGTAAAGCCGGACCTGTATAATGGCAGTATTTCGGTCAGCGGTGAGCGCGACATCATGTCTTATACACTCAGCCTGGAGAATGATTCCTTCAAAGGTGGCGCAACAGGTCGCGAGATCGTTCTCGATAATGATAGCAATCTCCTTGAGATCCGCGAAGAGGATGGCCAAAATTACGGTGAAAATCCCAGCATCAGCGCCAACCTGACTTGGAATCGCGAGAATGGTGATGTCGGTAATTTTAATGCACAGGCGTCACTGTTTCAGTTTGATGGCGCAGAAAGATCAGACCGCTTTCCGTAGGACTCCACTGAACAACCATTCGTGCGCGACTTCCTGAATTCCGAGGATGAGTGGAACACTGAAATCAGTGGTGACTACAAGTTTGATTTCCTGGATGGCGAACTGAAACTTATTGGTCTTCAGTATTATGAGAGCAGCCCGTTTCTCAGTCTGGTTACGACAAGGCGTCCGGGTGAAGATCCTACTGGCAGTACGTTTGAGCGTCAGGCTGACGAAGGCGAGAGCATCTTCCGGGCAGAATACAGCTGGTCGCCCAAGGAAGACCATTCCTGGGAACTGGGCGTAGAGGGCGTTTTTAACTTTCTCGAGATTGATGATGTTGTCAGTCAGCTGAATGACCAGGGTGAGTTTGAGGTCATAGATGAAACAATCAGTTTCTCTCGCGTTGAAGAGAAGCGTGCTGAAACAACCATCGCCTACAACCGTCCTCTTGGTGATAAGATTGATCTGCAGGCCTCTGTTGGTCTGGAGTATTCCGAGATTACACAGGAAAGTACATTCCGCCGGACTGTGACAGATCCTGACACTGGTCTTGATACGGTTGAACCTTTTGACGCCAGTCAGGAAAGAAGTTTTACACGGCCAAAAGGCTTTATTTCTGCGTCCTATAAAAAATCCGACAGTATGGATATCCGCCTCAAGCTGGAACGTGGCGTTGGCCAGTTGAATTTCTTCTCGTTCATTGGCTCTGTCGATTTGCAGGACGGCATTGACCGCGCCGGCAACCCCGATCTGGTGCCGCCGCAGTTCTGGAATTATGAAATCGAATTTGAGAAAAGATTCGAGAATAACAGCCAATTCACAGTTCAATTCTTCGCGCGCCAGTTTGAAGATATCGTTGACACCATCCCGCTGGAATTACCGGGTGCAGACCTTTCTGATCCAAACAGGGAGCGCGGGCAGGGGCCGGGCAATATCGAGGAGGCTGAACGGTATGGTGTCGATATTGATTCAACGATCAGACTGGACGATTTCGGCATCAAGGGCGGTGAGCTCGATTTCAGTTTCTTTTATCAGGAAACGAAGGTTGATGACCCGCTGACAGGAGTCGAGCGACCCTTCAGTGGTAATTCTGAGTGGTTCAGTTTTGTGGGATACAGGCATGATATTCCTGAGACTGATTATGCATATGGTTTCTTTGCGGAGTATTTTGAAGACTCGCCACAATTTGGCCTGTTGCAAATTAGCCAGTTCCAGTGGAGTGATCCCTTTATTGGAGTATTTGTTGAAGACAAGGATTTCTTTGGGATGAATCTGGAAGTGCGCGTCAACAATCTGGCGAATATTGGTGAGAAGTTTGATCGTACCTTCTTCGATGATTTCCGGGATGTGCCGGGTGTTACACAAACGAGTGAGCTGAGGGAGCGCCGCTTCGACCAGATTCTACGCATCAGTCTCAGTGATACGTTCTGATTGGGTCGCGACTAGCCGTCTGCTCTTGAACGACTGCTGCGCCCTCCCGGAAGCGTCTTGTCGGCCTCTAGCGGCGGTATCTGAACCAGTCGTCCACGCGGGCATAAATAATGTAAAGCACTGCGACAAAAATCATCACGGTGCCAGCCAGCTGAAAAACATCCTGATATTCTGACGCTTTGAAACCTTCCATGTCGATAAGGCTCAGCGCCGTGGAGGTATTCGTATGAGTGCTGTCACCGGTCTGGTTAAGGTCAAACGGTGCCCCATCTATGAAACTGGCGCCAGCGATAAGAGCGCCCGCCGCACCCGCCAGAACGGCGCCGGAAAATGTACGTGATGCCAGAATATTGTGACGGCGTGGCCTGTTTTCTATTGGTCGAATACTACTGGCATCAGCCGCTTCGTCGCCGGCTTCTCCAATACCTGAGGTTTCTAGAAATAGAGCGCGCTCAGCTGAGCGGCGTCGTACGAGACCGCTCATCTCTTTCACCTGCCGGTTGATAAGCGCCTTATTCCACCAGGACATTGCATTTGCTGCTCCCACTACGTCACCTTTGTTCAGGCGCCGCAATACAACAGATTTTTTGAAGGCAGGAAGGCCGATATTGAAAACAAAAGAGGCAAGCGCATCCAACTGGTTTTGGTCGAGTTCCACTTTGACGAGTTGAAGAATGCCAGCTTCTATGGATTTCGAGATCGCTGCGTAAGAGCTGTTCAGCGTCGGAAACATTTATCTCCCCTTGGGCGACGGCTTCGTCTCCTGTATGGCCATAACCGACCCGCCAGGTGCCTCCAGGGTCCATTGCCGGGCTGAGGTTCAACCCTTCAAAATGCCGAATCAAATCAAGCCCTGTTGAAGATATGTGCATCTCGTCACCCTCAAAGTCGCAAAAAACTATGTGTGAATATGACACAACTCGTCTTTTTGCGACACTGTAAAGCGCGCTTCTCTTGGGCAAGTGGCATGAGGGGAGACTATTTAATTGCCTGTTTTGCAGGACATGCTGCGCTGCAACACACAAATATTTGAATCCTGTGCCCCATTTGGCCCGAATTTGTCATGTACTTTTAATGCATTCCCGATATTGCACGCTTGTTGAATCGAGGTGCCTTGGCTAAAGACGCCATATAAACGGGACCGGACATCATAGGGAGTTTCGAGGATGTCAATTGCGGAGGTTCAGGAGTATCGTCCATCAGAAGACGAGCCGTTCATGAATGAGCGACAAGTCGAGTATTTCAGAAAAAAACTGAACGACTGGAAAGAGGATATTCTGCGCGAGAGCCGGGATACGCTCGGGCAGCTACAGGAAGATAGCCTGCATATGCCCGATCAGGCTGACAGAGCTTCCAGCGAAACTGACAAGGCGCTTGAATTGCGCACACGTGATCGCCAGCGAAAACTCATCTCAAAAATAGATTCGGCCCTGCGCCGCATTAATGATGGCGAATATGGTTTCTGCGAAGACACAGGTGAGCCGATATCTCTGCGACGCCTGGAAGCACGGCCTATTGCCACTTTATCGCTCGAAGCGCAGGAGCGCCACGAGCGTAAGGAAAAAGTACATCGCGACGACTGAACAGCGGTTAGTCGCTATGCATTTTTAGCATCAGATATCAGCTGGTGCAGATCTGTCGGTCGGCCAATGTCACCATTGAACCACTTCAGATAGCTGTCCGTAGTATCCAGAATTTTTTCAATATCAGTTTCCATCTGTGAGTACGGTGTTGCCTGGGGCGTCAGGGACGTTGAGTGAAGGCTGTAGACAAGCAATGGTGTTTCGTTTTCGCGCACAGCATGGGTCAGGGCCTTCAGGTCTTCGAGTTCGAAATTCTCCGGAGACAGCCTCAGGGGCGCTGTAGTCTTCTTCAAGAGGAGGGGCAACGCGCGCGCTGTTGGGGAGCCGGAAATGACTTTACGTGTTCGTTTTATCGAACGGCCACCTGTAACAGGAACACAAAGCAGGCTTTCATTGCCATTGTCAGCTTTTCGCCACCATGGAGTGTTGCCAGTCGCGGAGAAGTCCGGGCCGCCATCGTGCGACAGATCAAACCCGGCCCCCGGTGAAAAATCATATCTTATTCCCGCCTCGACAAGATGCTCATGAACTGTTGGCGACACACCGTAGCGCCCCGCACGGTGTGATATTGGCGTGAAGCCGAATACTTTTTCAAATGCATCAATCAAAGTGCGGAGCTTTTGCCGATGCAACGTCGCTGACAGATTGCACTGGTAGGAAGTTACAGCTGTATGTTCCCCCTCAAAAGGGGGTGTCACCCATGCATGAAGATGTAATCCCAGATCCGCTTTGCCTGTTTCATGCAGGGTTTTGAAATAAGCAACACTCGCTGCGTCCTGCATCAGCGGCCATGTAATGAAATAAAGAGGCTTGATTCCATTCCGGTCACACACAGACTGAAAACGGGCAATGTCCTCAGGCGGCGCGACCTTATGCGTTTTGTAGTCTGAATTGTCCCAGTCAAAAATTTCTTCGGTATCGACGGTCACGAGAAGGGACGGGCTTATGTCCGGCAACTCACATAGACGCTCTACTGACCAGTCAGGTGAAGCGATCCGTGCCATCGGTCTGTCGGCATGATTTTCAACAGTCTCGGAATAGAGTTGCATCACGCGATCAGATGTCTGGTCCCAGGAATAGCGCTCTGCGAATTTTCGTGTCTCAGCCCTGTCAGGCGGGTTGGCAAAAACTCTGTTCACAGCATCGGCGATGGCCTCGGGTGAGCGGGCTGAACAAACAACCCCTGCCGCCGGTGCCGTAATGACTTCTGCATTGCCCCATACCGGGCTGACAACACACGGTGTGCCGCAGGCCAGTGCTTCGAGAAGCACATTCGGCCAGCCCTCGCGGGATGATGCGAGAACCAGAATATCTGTTGCACTATAAATTTCTGCCAGGTCATGATGTGGCACAGCACCCAGAAAACGAACCCGGTCTGCACACCCAGCAGATTCAGCCTGTGCTAATAGAGCGGCTTTGTCAGGGCCGTCACCAGCAACCAGAAGAGTCACATCCTGCATGGCTGCCATGGCTTCTATAATCAGGTGGTGGCCCTTGCGTTCTATCAGGTGCCCCACAGAGAGGATGGTTTTGCCGGTCAGGTTAAGTTTTTGGCGTGTCGTTTCTCTGTCGACAGGTTTGAACATGGTCAGATCAACGCCGTTGCGCAAAACTTGGATTTTTTCCTTGGCAAGCCCGATCTCACCCATCTCGTCCTTCAGCGCCTGACAGACAGAGATACTTGCGGCGGCTATCGCAGAGGCTTCAAGGATCATGTCCCTCTGACGTCTGTATTGGGGGATGAGGTTGATATCGGTGCCGCGTGCCGTGATGACGACTGGTTTGCCGAACTTCTCCGCCGCCCGCGCGGCTGCCACACCATCAGGATAGTAGTAATGCGCGTCGACCAGATCGAAGTCCCAGCCATCATCGATCAGGCGCTGCATCTCTGCTTCAAAGCACCACTGAAGAGTATAGGCTGCTGCTGTCATCCCGATTTTGGGTGGCAGCATATAGCGCGGGTGACTGACTTCTATGCCATGGCGCGTTTCTGACAGCGGCGCGCGCGCATATCGCGCATATGATCCAAAAATGCCGGATTTGAACGGAAACCATGGCACAGGAGCAACAACGCGCAAATCAAGGTTGTGCCGTTTCTGGACATGGCGCAGGCGATTTTCCACGAATATGCCATGATGTGGATTCGCTGTATTGGGATAAAGAGTGGTCAGGCTGAGAATTTTCAAGGTTCCAGAATACCCGTATTTGGTGTTTCCCCAGTGTTTTGCTCGCTTTTTTGCGGTGCAAAAAGTTACTTGCCACTTTGTAGCGCACGTGTATTAAAGCGAGTTTAAGCATGGCATGCATCCTGCTTCTCACTGGTCAATAGTTTGATCAGCGGAGTAGGCAGGGATGTCCTTGTTTGATGGGGATTTTGGGGTGTTTGTCGAGGCGTTGAGTAATATCGACATGCTCGTGGTGGTATATGGTGGCCTTGCTGCCAGCTTTGCAGCTGCCGCGTTGTATGTCCTGACGCTGGACAGATCAGCGCAGGAAGCGGCCATGCTCGCATTTCCTCAGCGTAAGCGGATCATCAAAACATGGGTTGGGCGTCAGGCACTTTCTATATTTACCTCGCCAACAACCACCCCGGAGCACCTTCTGGGGCAGGTCGATCTCGATACTTTCTCCGTTGAGCAGGTTGCGCCAAATCCTGTTGCAACAGGTAGCTTGTGGGCGCGCGGTGCCAAAAGGGCCGTGGATATGAGCGCGAGCCTGTTGCTGGTGATTTTCACAGCACCGGTTCTTCTGCTTACTGCAGCGCTGATCAAACTGGAGTCTGCTGGCCCCGTATTTTACAAGCAAATCAGGGTTGGCCGGAATGGTCAGCATTTCAGCATTTACAAGTTTCGTTCCATGACCGTTGATGCTGAAAAATCAGGCGTTCAATGGGCCGCAGGCAATGATGCCAGGGTTACCCGCGTTGGCAGGTTTATCCGCAAGACCCGGATTGACGAGATCCCTCAGGCTTTCAATATTCTCAAGGGTGACATGAGTTTTGTCGGGCCGCGCCCTGAACGCCCTGAATTTACAGAAATGCTGGCAGCTGAGATTCCGCATTACAACGATCGCCATCTGGTTAAGCCAGGGCTCACAGGCTGGGCGCAAATTCGCTATCCCTATGGTGCCTCAGTTGAAGATGCGCGTCAGAAGCTGACTTACGACCTTTATTATATCAAGCATTTCAGTTTTGTGCTGGACCTCTTCATCATCATCCGCACCATCAAGGTTGCTGTGAAAGGTATTGGTAGCCGCTAGGCGGTGACAGCCTGTCTTAAGATAACAGTAAGGATGTCACCCCTATGCAGTATCAGGCAGAAATTGTATCAAATTGGACACAATATTAGGGCTGGAACCCGGGAAATAGCATCCGGTTACCAGGAAATTCGGGCAAGAGGTGAGTGCTGCATGATGAAATTTTTAACCGCAATTCCAAAACTCGCGGGACTGATCATGGTCTCGCTTATTTTCCTGAGTGCATGTGAGGGCATCGGCGGGAATGATTTGAGTTACGGGGACGGGCAGGAACCCCAGTCCCCTGATCAGTTACTGGCCTCAACGCCGGAATATCTGATCGGTCCTTTGGACCAGCTGCAGGTATTTGTCTGGCGCGCGCCGGAACTATCTACAGATGTTGTTGTGCGCCCGGATGGCCGTATCTCGACACCGCTTGTGGAAGACATGCTGGCAGCAGGTAAAACGCCGTCTGCACTGGCGCGAGATCTTGAAGTCGTGCTGGCTGATTTTGTGCGCACTCCTGAGGTGACAGTCATTGTCAGCCAGTTCTCCTCGACCTTCGATCAGCAGGTTCGCGTATTGGGAGAGGCGCAAAGGCCAGTCGCCCTGCCATATCAGGCTGGCATGACTGTTCTCGACGTGATGGTTGCTGTTGGCGGCTTGACTGAGTTTGCTGCTGGCAACAAGGCCGTTCTGATCAGAGGGCGCGGCAGTAACAGAAATTCCTATCGTCTGAAGCTGGATGACCTGATGCGCAAGGCAGATGTGCGGGCAAATGTCCCCGTAGCTCCGGGCGATGTCATCCTTATCCCGGAGAGTATTTTTTAATGTGGCAACAGCTTGGCAAGAGCGGAGACGGTCTTGATTTCACTATCTGATCTTCCCGAACCTCTGGTTCGGTATATCGTCGGTATGTGGCGGCAGCGCTGGCTGATCGCCGCTTTGACATGGGCTGTGGCTTTGCTGGGATGGTTTTTCCTGTTGATGGCGCCAGATGTATATACCTCAAGGGCGCAGGTTTATCTGAATACGGATACTTTCCTGCGCAGTTTCATCGACAAAACTGCTACTTCCGCTGATTTTGAGAAGCGTGTTCGGGTCATGCGCCTGCAACTTCTCTCACGTGAAAATATGGAGATTGTGGCGAAAAGTTCTGGTCTGGCTGCCGAACTTACGAATGAAACGGAACTGTCGCGTGTTGTGCAGGATCTCCAGAATGATATTTCTGTTGTGAATGAAGAGGGCCAGTATTTTTACATTGATTATGGCAACCACGATGCGGTTATCGCACAGCGTGTTGTCGACCAGGTAGTCAATCTTTTCATCGAGCAGGATATCGGTGCAGGTATCGTCCAGAGCCGTCAGGCTGTGGGCAAGGTTGAGCAGGAGATTAACAATCTTGAGCAACAGCTTGCAGAAAAAGACGAAGAAATATCGGAGTTTCGTCGTCAGCATGCCGCCGAACTGGCTGGTGATGACAGGACATTGCGGCAGCTCGATCTGCTTGAAAGTGAACTGACCAGAATTGATGATGCCCGCTACAGGGCTATCCGTAACCGGGATGAATTGCGGCGTCTTCTTGCCGCAACACCCAGAACAACATCCAAAGGTGAACTTGATACGCTCAAGATCCAGCTTGCCCAGCTAGAAAGTCAGTATCTTGACAATCATCCGGACATAATAGGGTTGCGGGCGAAGATAGCTGAACTGCAGGCAGGTGGTGCCGGGTTGCCTGACAATCCGGAATATCTGCGGCTCGAGACTACGCTGCGCTCTGTTGAGGGTGAAGTGCAGGAGCTGGCCCAAAGAAAGTCAAGGATTGAACAGGACATTGAGCGCTACACACTGTTGAGCGGTCAGGTGCCTGCGGTGCAGGCTGAATTGCAGGAGATGATGCGCAGCTACACGCAGGTTGAAAATCTCTACAAGGAGTTGCTTGGCCAGCAAAGTAGCCTCGCGATCACAGCCAATCTGAGTGAGGGCGGCGGTACGATTGAGTACAAGATATTTGAAGCGCCTGTTGTGGCGGCCGAGCCTAGTTCGCCACCCCGGGGTATTCTGACATTCCTTATTCTCTTCGCAGCAGCCGGACTTGCTGGTGGTATTGCCTTCCTGATTACGCATTTTGACACATCATACACGATGGCAAACCAGATGCAGGAAGCGCTTGGCCTTCCAGTGCTTGGAGCTGTTTCCCCGGTGCTTACGCCGCGTTACCGAACCGTGAAGCTTTTTGAACGTGTCTCATTGGGCATGATTTGTGCAGCGCTTGGCGCAGCAACGATTGCGTTGTTCTGGTATCAGATCATCTATGTGCCGGAGGGGCCGTCAGCTCAAAGCGTGGCAGCAGATAGCACTGACATCTATTTGCAGGAGGGGATATAATGAGTCTTGTGCAAAGAGCCGCTCAGAGTCTCCGGGACGGAAACAGTGCGCAGCGGGCAGGGGAAACAACGAAGCAAAGGAAACAGCGAAAAGCCGAAACAGCTTTTCGTCTTGAGGCTGAGCTGGATTATGGCCATCTCGCGCAGCAGGGATTGTTTGTCCCAACATCAAAGCCTGAGCGCCTTCCCCAGGAATTACGCGCCATCAAACGGCGCCTTTTGAGACGCCTGAAATATTACAAAAACGACCTTTCTGGCCGCAAAAGCAAAAGATCGATTCTCGGCGCCCAGTCACGTCGCCGCGTTCTCATGACATCTACCTCGCCAGCTGAAGGTAAAACATTTACGGCCATCAATCTCGCGCTCAGTCTTGCCATTGAAGACGGTATAAATGTGCTGCTGGTCGATACTGACATGCCGCGCCCGCGCGTTTTCAAATATCTGAATTTACCTTCTCTACCAGGCCTGAGTGACAAACTTCGCAAACCTGACCTGCCATTATCCGACATTGTGGTTAAGGTTCGCGGTCACTCTCTGTTGCTGCTGTCAGAAGGACAGCAACGTGATATTCCGCGTGATGTTTTTGAACGCGGTGAGATGGCGCGTGTCGTGCAGGAACTGACTACGGCGTATCCTGACCACTTAATTATTTTTGATGCACCGCCTATTTTGGCGGCGCCAGAGGCAGCTCTTCTTGCGCAACATGCCGACGAGGTTGTCTTTGTTGTGAAGGCCAACAATACGCCGGAGTCTGCGATTGCCGCTGCTCTCGAAGAAGTTCTGGAGTTTAATGACAGCATTTCGCTGGTGCTCAACCAAGCCCTGGTGCCTGGGAAATTCAGTCACTACGGATCATACGGAGAGTATTACAGCGACTCCAAAGGACAGGACGATTAACAGTATGCGTAATCCTGATGAATTTACTGCTGATAAACCGATGGCGCGTCATGATGCTGGGCACCTGTCCGTTTTCATTGCGGTATGCGCAATAGCTGGCATTGCTCTGCTCGCCCCAGAGGTGGCTTTGGCGCAACCAGTTGTCGATGAGCCGGCAGAGGATGAAGTTGATCCGTTTGCCCCTAATAACAGGTCAGGTTTTCTTGGATATTCCTTGAGTGTTTCACCGCAGTTGACATACTCAGATAACGTCACACTGGCCCCTGAAGGCAGTGAGAGCGAAGACGGTCTGGCCTCTGTCGAATTTACCGGTGGTTTGCTGATTGACCGGGTCAATTTTACCGGCATTGTCAATGGGCGTCTGGAAGTCGGCAGTTATCTTGATCCAGCCTCAGAGAACGGGCAGGAACTTTATGACCATTTTATCGTCGATCAGAATATCCGAAGCGCAGCAACGGCAGAATTTGTTGATAACCTTCTGTATCTTGACCTTGCCGCATCAACTGAACGTCGCGCTTTGGATGAGCGCTCGCAGTTTTCACAACAGTCAATTGCGGCCAACGAGAGACAGGCCACTTCCTATTCTTACAGTGTAAGCCCTTATCTGCGTACTGAGTTTTCAAACCGAAGTACTGTAGCGGCGCGGTATCGATTTATTGATGTCAAAATTGATGATGAGGATGCGGCGCAGGGCGTCGATAATTTTCTCAACGACTCGCAAAGTCAGGAAGTCGTGGCGGAATATACAAGCGGGCGATTGCTTGACAGGCTATCCTTTTCTTTGCGGGCATATGCTGCGCAAACGCAGGAGCAGGGCAGTGACGTGCTGCCAGAAGTGGATTTTGACCAGAATGCCTATTCAGGCAGCGTGCGCTACCCTCTAAGCCGTAAACTGTCAGCAGTCGGGACAATTGGGTATGACGATATTGATACCAACAACAACCCCGCATTTGATGATGATGAGCTTTCCGGGGTGTTCTGGAAAGCCGGTCTTCTGGCAACACCAGGCCGACGCACGCGGGCGCAACTGGAAGTTGGCGAGCGCTATGGCGGTACGTTGATTGAGGGGGCGGCAGAGTATATCTATTCATCCAGGCTGCGGTTCCGTGCAAATCTGAGCAGAAACTTCAACACATCTGCACAGTTGCAAAACGCACAGCAGGACATTCTGCAGGGCGAAACGCTCGCATTCTCTGAAGACCTGCGCCGCTTGCAGAACCTCACAGCGAGTGACGTTCTTGACCAGACACTCAACTTCAACAGTGATCTTCAAGACCTGACGCAACGTCGCTCCGGCCTTGCCCGGTCGAACACGGCTGATTTCGCTGTTGTGGCCAACGCGGGCCAAAACGATTTTACACTTCGTGTCGGATATGATGATGCCGATTTTGGATTTCAGGAAACCGAAACCATAAGTCTGAATGGTGCCTGGAACCGGCGTTTGTCCCGCAAACTGGATGCTTATGCCAGAGGCTCTTATCAGTATACGACTGCCAATGGGGGGGACAGTCTGGTAGATTGTCTGGCAGCGCTGGCAACTGATCCTGCAACAGCTGGCCTGCCTGATGCAACGCTGACCCAGCTTTGTCAGGATACCAGCATTCTCGACACTGACACTCAAACACTGTCCGTTCTCGGGGGCTTCGGTTACCGCGTTTATCAGGACATTTCAGCTTTCATCCAATACGGACATACAAACCGTTCGGCCGATAGTGCTACACTGGAATTTAAGGAAAATGCGATAACGATTGGTCTGACGTTCGATTTTTAACCGAGGATTAACCTCGCCGGGACCGCACATGATTGAAGAATACTTTAATCTCGATAGATCGCCATTCCGTCTTAGCACGGATGCATCCTTCTATTTCGACAGCGACCGGCACCGCAAAGTGCTGTCATACCTTTTGTATGGTGTACAACAGGCTGAAGGCATTGTTGTCATCACCGGCGAGGCTGGTGTTGGCAAATCTATGTTGATCGAACAATTCCTGCATGAACTTGAAACCGCCAATGTACTTGCTGCGGTGATCAGTCCAGGGCCTGTGAGCCAGGAAGAAATTCTTGAACATACCATGTCTGCCTTCCGCATAGATGCACGCGGGCAGGGCAAGGTCGCCAAAATTGATGCCTTGCGTGACTTTTTCACTGATCAGCGAGAAGAAGGTCGCCAGATTTTGCTGGTCATCGACGAAGCACAAAACATGTCTGCTGGTGCGATAGAGGAAATTCGGCAGCTTACGAACATTACCTATGGTGGATTGCCGTTGTTGCAGGTCTTTTTGGTCGGGCAGCCGGAACTCAAACGCTTGTTGGCGTCCCCTGATATGGAGCAATTAAGGCAGCGTGTGATCGCTTCGAGTGAGCTGCGGCCACTGACCGAAGAGGAAGTTGCCGCCTATATTTCTCACAGGATGTCGATTTCCGGCTTCGAGGACTCCACATCTCTGTTTACAGATCAGGCTCATGAGAAAATAGCCGAGGCAACAGGCGGAATACCACGCAAAATCAATGCTTTATGCCAACGTCTTTTGTTGCAGGCTGTGATTGATGAGAAGGATACGATCGACGGTGAGGTTCTGGCGACGGTTCTTTCCGATCTGGAGTCTGAGCTCGTGAGCCGTTTGGATGAAGAGCCAGAGCCTGCAGTGGAAACCGGCGCACCGCCCGTGCTGACGGAAGCTGATAACGTCGTGCCGATCAGGTCCGAGAACAGAGCACCAGCTGAGCCTGTATCTCATCAGCCTGCGCCGGTCCTGGCAAATATAGACAAGCTGATGCAGCAAGTGGCGGCAGAAGTTGATACTGACGATAAAGCGGAAAAAGAAACGCCAGATCTGTCTGCCATTGACGCCCATCCACCGCAGCCAGCGTCACTGGATGAGCTTGCTGAGCAGATCGCGAGCCATATGGATCATCCTGTAAGGGAAAGAGAAGGAAAAATGAGTAGTGACCCTGACGATCCTTTGAAATCAATCAAGCAGGAAATGCTTGAACTGGCAGAGGCCGCCCAAGAAACAATCCGGGGTGTTGAGAGCAATATCACTGACTTGCAGACACATATCAAAAAACTCGAATCCGTTCGAGGGCAGCGCAGCAGAATTTTACATACTTACTTAAAGGATTTTGATGATACTCTGCTGGAGCTTATCGGCGGAGAATAATGTGTCCGGGACAGTGCCAGTCTCTGAAGTCAATCCTTTGAAAACCAAGCCGACCACGCATGCCGTATCGGTTGATGTTGAAGACTATTTTCAGGTCTGGGCTTTGAGTGAAGTCATCAAGCGTGATGACTGGGACGTTATTCCACTTCGGGTGGAACGCGCAACCAAGACAGTACTCGATCTTTTTGATCGCACAGATACGAAAGGTACTTTTTTCACCCTTGGCTGGGTTGCGGAAAAAGCACCGGGACTGATCCGTGATATTGTTTCCAGAGGTCATGAAATAGCCAGCCACGGATACGATCATACAAAAATATTCGATCAGTCAGCAGAAGAATTTCGACAGGATATTCGCAATACCAGAAAAATTCTGGAGGATATAAGTGGCGAGCGTGTGAAGGGGTTCAGGGCGGCAGGTTTCTCTCTTGATGAACGCTCTCCATGGGCGCATAAAATCCTGCGTGAGGAGGGCTATGAGTATAGCTCCAGCGTTCACCCAATCGCTCATGATCATTACAACGCGCCGGACGCCCCAAGATTTGCCTCGCATCCTCTTGAGGACGACCAGGGTTTTTTGGAAATACCGGTTTCGACAACGATGCTTGCAGGGCGCCGTGTCAGTTGTGCTGGCGGGGGCTGGTTCAGGGCGATGCCCTATCATGTGAGCCGTTTCCTGATTGACCGAATGATTCATCAGGATAATCAGCCAGCTGTTTTTTATTTTCATCCCTGGGAAGTTGATCCGGAGCAACCAAGGGTTTCCGGCTTAAGCGGGAAATCCAGTTTACGTCATTATCTCAATCTCGACCGCATGGAAAGCAAGCTGGAGCACCTGCTGGGGGGGATGACGTGGCAGCGTATGGACCATGTGTTCGGTGTCGCGCGTCTTGAGGAGGCTGCATGAACGTCATGGTGAAGCCCGTTTCCGAAGAGCAGTCGATACAAAGGCGGGTTGATCTTGCCAGCGATACTCTTCAGTCCCGCTGGGATGCGTTTGTGAAGGCAAGTGCCGAAGGCAGTTTCTTTCATCTATATGCATGGTCAAATGTGATCCGTCGTACTTACGGACACAAACCATTATATCTGTATTCAGAGGATTCGGACGGACAACTAACCGGTATCCTGCCTTTGGTGCTTGTTAAAAGTCCATTTTTTGGACGCTCCTTGATATCCACAGCCTTTACGGTTGGGGGTGGCCTTATAGCATCGGATAATGCTTCACGTCAGGCGCTTGTCACCAGAGCACAAGAGATCGCCGCGCAGGAGAAAGTCGAATATGTTGAGCTGCGCGGCGGTGAGAAACCCGCTGGATGGGAATCAAAGTCTGAAGTTTATGCTGGCTTTGTGTCGGATATACCGGCCGATGCGGATGAAAACCTGAAGCGCATCCCGCGCAAAAAGCGCGCGGACTTGCGCAAGGCAATCAAGAAAGTTGAGTCCGGCGAGATGGAACTTGAGGTCACGAAGCAGACCGGGGAGTTCTATCAGCTCTATGCGGAGAGTGTCAGAAATCTCGGCACGCCTGTATGGCCAGAAAAGCTGGTAAGAAATATTTTGAAAGCATTTCCGGAAGACACAGAGGTGCTCGTCGTCAAGGCCAGCGGTCAGCCAGTTGCAGCGTTGGTCAGTTTCTATCATGGTGACACGGTGTTGCCATATTATGCAGGGGCCGGTATCGCAGCACGAAAGCTGCATGCTTATGATTATCTGTACTGGGAACAGATGCGCCGCGCGCATGATCAGGGCTATAGCCGTTTTGACTTTGGACGCTCAAAAGTTGGTACAGGCGCTTTTGCGTACAAGACTCACTGGGGTTTTGAGCCTGAGCCATTGACATACCACTACTATCTTGAAAATGCAGATACCGTCCCGGATATCAATCCCAACAACCCGAAATTTCGATTGATAACCAGGGCATGGCAAAAGCTGCCGCTACCGCTGGCGAACCGCCTTGGGCCGGTTCTGGCAGGTAATCTGGCATGATCTCGCCGAAGCCAAAGGCGCTTTTCCTCGTTCACAGAATTCCCTATCCGCCGGACAAGGGAGACAAAATTCGTTCATGGCAAATTTTTCAACTGCTCACGAAAAGGTTTGATCTTTATACAGGGTTCTTTGTTGATGATGCAGAGGATCTGCAATATGTGGACTTTCTGCGTACGCAATGTGTCGAGGTAAATGCGGTTACGTTGAGCCCGCGATTGGCTAGGCTGCGCAGTCTCTCGGGTTTGCTGACAGGGCAGCCCCTGTCTTTTCCATATTATCAGTCTGCACAAATGGCCTCCTGGTTGAAAAATATAAGGCAGCATCAGTTATCTGCGGAAATCGTATTTTCATCCTCAATGTTTCCCTATACGAACAAATCCAGCGCGCCAGTTTTGGTGGATCTGTGCGATGCCGATAGTGCTAAATGGTCAGCCTATGCAGAGCGGCAGGCTTTTCCCATGTCCTGGGTCTATCGCCGGGAGGGGAGGCTGCTGGGCGATGTGGAGGCAACAATCACGAGGGAGGCTTCAGCAAGTTTTCTGATTACGCCTGAAGAGGCTGAGATAGTCAGAACGCACCCGCAAGCTGCCCCGGAGAATGTCCTCACCTTCGGCAACGGTGTTGATATCGATTATTTCAACCAGAACGCAGTGCAGCCCGGCAACGTGCCACAACGTGATCTCGTGTTCACAGGTGCAATGGACTACGAGCCTAATATCGAGGCCGTTATCTGGTTCGCGGAAAATGTCTGGGGGCGTTTGCGTGAGCAAAATCCCCACTTGAGCTGGGCGATTGTTGGGGCAAGGCCAGGCAGCAGAGTACAGGCATTGTCTTCCCTGTCAGGTGTGACCGTTACCGGGCGTGTTGACGATATACGGCCATGGATCGCGGGGGCTAAAATTGCTATTGCACCATTGCAGATTGCACGAGGCTTGCAAAACAAGGTTCTGGAAGCCATGGCGATGGCGAAGCCGGTTATTGCCACTAGCGGTGCAGCAGAAGGCATTGGCGCTGCGTCCGGCCAGGATTTACTGATCCGGGATCAACCCGCAGAGTATGTTGACGCCATAAAAAGTTTGCTCGCGGATGCCCAAAAAAGGCAGAAGCTCGGCAGATCAGCGCGGGTTTTTATTGAAGGCCAGTTCAGTTGGGAAGCGCAATTAAGGCCTTTATCGCAAAGGCTTGACGCGCTTGCTGCTGCAAAAGACGCTGCAGTTTCCTGATAACCTCGAAATGGCTGACTTGCCCTGATTTTTACTCCGCCTAATTGGCCCTTGGAGAATGGCTTAATTCGCGTTAACCTTAAGATTAGCGGGGGTAAGGAAACCACGGGGTAATTTATGTTCAGAATTTTTCTTCCATTGGCATTCGCAGCATCGCTGCTTTTTGCACCATTTTACAGCTATACTGTAAATGACGAATATGCTGGCGAACTCACCAGCGAATTGACGGCATCCAAAATGTTCATAGAAGATCCGGTCAACTGCGCCCGCAACATGGAGTTCAATCCGACAGTTGAGGGATGCGGGCCGAATGAGAATCGCGGATTGCTTGGTTGGGCATTTTACGGTGCTGCTGCCTCAAGTGTCGCGGCAGGCCTTCTTGGCGTTATTGGTCTCTTGCCGTTTATCGGACGATTGACCAGTGTCATCACGACCGGAGCAGGCGGGATCAGTACCGGCGCCGTAGGCTGGTTTATGGTTGATCTTCTGCAGAGTGGTAACTTTGCTCAGATGGCTTGGGGCGGCTGGGTTGCCGGCGTTTTGGCGCTATTGACCCTTGTTGCCGGCTTCAATGGCATGAGCGGCGACAGGGACTGACTATCTGTCCCGATGATACGGTATGAAAAAAGCGCTCTCATTCGGGAGCGCTTTTTGCGTGGGGTTTTGCGGGGAGCGTTTTGTTATGGCCACTTCGCTCCAGGTGGCAGAGAGGACAGGATCGACTCAACATTGCCGCCGGTTTTGAGGCCGAACTGGGTGCCACGATCATAAAGCAGATTGAACTCGGCGTAACGGCCCCGCCGTATAAGTTGTTCCTCTCTGTCTTCCTCAGACCAGGACTGGTTCAGGCGCGTTTCTACAATATCGCTGTAAACATCCAGAAAAGCGCTTCCTACATCCTTGGTAAAAGCAAAATCACTCTCCCAGTCACCTGTATCATGGCGATCATAAAAAATGCCGCCAACGCCCCGTGCTTCGTTGCGGTGCGGCAGGTGGAAGTACTCATCGCACCACTTTCGGAACGCCGGATAATAGCTGTCACTATACTTGCGGCATGCCTTCTCCATGGCGGCATGAAAGCTGATGGTGTCATCATGTTTGTCTGATCTGTAACGATTGAGCATCGGGTTTAGATCACCCCCGCCGCCAAACCAGGTTTTGGTGGTGACAATCATGCGTGTATTCATATGCGCAGCAGGAGCATGGGGATTGCGTGTATGGGCAATGACTGAAATGCCCGATGCCCAGAATCTCGGATCGTCTTCGGCGCCGGGAATCTGTTTGCGAAACTGCTCTGAAAACGCGCCATGAACAGTGGAGATATGCACGCCGACTTTTTCAAAAACCCGCCCATGCATCAGCGACATCTCGCCACCGCCTTCATCATGATGCCCGTCGCCGCGCTTCCAGAGGGTTCTTTCGAAGCTGCCAGTAGGCAGGTCAGCATAGATTTCAGGGCTGCCATTCTGCTCAATTTGCTCAAAACGGTCACACAGTTGATCGCGCAACGACCTGAACCAGTCACTGGCCAGTTTTTTTTTGTCTTCGATTGAAAGTTGTACGGTCATAATCGTAGCTGCCTGATCTTTTGCGGGAACATAATGAGGTGTTGCTATTCCGCAACCTCGAAACGCCATTAGCTCAAGGTCATTTGCAACAATGCGCAATGCAGCTTAGGTTAACATCAATTCACGATAGGTGGGTCCGTCATGGATTGGGGCAACATTATTATATTAGTCATCGCCGGTATCGCTGGTTTGATAGCCGGTTGGGTCATTGGTATTATCTTCAAAGCTGCACTTTTTTTTGCAGGCAAGGGCGTTCAGCGACTGGTTTCAATAGTGGCATTAGTGATCGGGGTCGGCGCGGCAGTCTGGTATTTGCCAGAATATATAGAACCACATGCTTCTCCCATAATTGCTGAAATGCTGCCACCCCCATCCGCTACCGGTTCAGCCCCCGTATTTGCCGAAAAAAAACCTGTCGATAATGCCGCTGTCGCGGCTGCCATTGAAGTTGCGCTGCAGGACTTGCAGGATCCATTTTTCGAGGCCGTTCTTGAAAGAGAGCCGAGCCGCGCAGAAGCGGTAAAAGGCCGAATGATTGGGGCTTATAACAGGGGTGGTCAGGGCGCTCTTTTATCCGAGTTACAAAAAGCGGCCCAGGACGCGATCAAAACCTCCTTCCCCTATTATATGGCCCGGGGGCAGGAGCAGGATTTGCTTACGGCAGTAGGCTTTATCAAGCAGGTAATTGAAGTCATGTCGGTGAACGATCCGCAAACCTGTCACTTGTGGCTGTATGGTTCTGTTGCAGGTCAGAGTTTTGATTTCGATAAATATATCATGGCCATCGGCCAGGACAGGCACATCCAGTTGCAAAGCCACCTTGCGGCTGTTGTGCGAGATGCATCAGAGATCCTGCCGCAATATGACGAACAGCTTGCCGAACAGCGCCTTGCTGAAATCAGTGACAGGTTGCTCGAGCAGATGGGCGTTGAGAAGGTCGGACTTATCACTTCCGGCCAGATGCCGGAAGGAGAGGCGGATGCGCAACTTGCCTGCGATGCGACGGCGGGTTTTTTCCAACAAATTCTCGAGGATGATCTGGCAGTTGATTTGCTGCGGCACAGATATCTGACCTCAGGCGGCTAGTAGCTGCGCATCTTCCGCATTGCCTCTGATACAGCGATCCCGGCAGCGACGGACACATTTAGGGAGCGTGCTTGCGGTGCCAGCGGAATTATGGCGCTCAGATCACAACTATCTCGAACAGTATCTGGCACGCCTGCGCTTTCCTGGCCCATCAGCAAAGTGTCAGATGGCAGAAACTCTATATCGTAAAGAGACGTCGAGGCTTTGGTCGACAGGAGAATCAGTCGGCTTTGTTGTCTCACCTCTGAGGTAGCGAACGCCTCCCACGAGGCGTGGTAAGTTGGTGCAGCAAGGGCACCATAATCCATCGCGACTTTTCGAATATCGCGATCCTTAAGCGGAAAGCCACAAGGCTCAATAATGTGCAAGGTGATATCAAAACACGCAGCCAGTCTTATTGCCGCGCCAACATTCTGGGCTATTTCAGGTTGGTAAAAGGCAAGATTCATTGCAGGGTCATTTCCGGGAAGATCGTCAGCAAAACGTAGTTTGAGGTTGAGGCAATACACGCTCAAAACCGCTGATTGAAGCCCTAGACTTTACAGGTAACTCATGCCAAACCGCATCAAATTTTGAAGAGTTTCACAGGAATATCATGAATTCAGTTACTCAGGCCGAGCAAGGCCATGAAGAACAGGAAGGCGAAACACGCCGGGACTTCATCCATCTGCTGGCTGTTGCGACAACAGCTTTTGCCGGCGTTGGTGTTGTCCTTCCTGCTGTCACCCAGATGAATCCCGATGCGTCCGTGCGTGCGCTGGCGACGAAAACCGTTGATCTTGCGGCGGTTGAAGTGGGACAGGCGATCAAGATTATGTGGCAGGGTAAGCCTGTCTTCATCCGTCGGCGGACTGAGGCCGAGATTGCAGAAGCTTCTGCGACCCCTGTAAATGTTCTGCCCGATCAGTTGAGTCGCAACGACAATCTCAGCGGTTCCCAAGAAGCGACGGATGCTAACCGTGCAACCACTGCTGAATGGATGGTTGTGCTGGGCGTTTGTACACACCTTGGCTGCGTCCCGCTTGGTACAGATGATGGGGACAATCGTGGGGACTTCAATGGCTGGTTCTGTCCTTGCCACGGTTCACACTATGACATTGCTGGTCGCATCCGTAAGGGCCCGGCACCTGAAAATCTTGCTGTTCCACCTTACGAATTCGTGTCCGACACGACACTGAGGATCGGATAGGAGAGAATCATGAGCCATGAATCCACATATGTTCCCGGTACGGCTATTGAGCGCTGGCTCGACAGGCGTCTGCCGATCATCCGTCTCGGTTATGACTCCTTTGGTGATTTCCCGACACCGAAGAACCTGAATTACTGGTACACATTTGGCGGCATTCTCACCGTCTGCCTGATGATACAGATCGTTACCGGTATCATTTTGACCATGCATTATACCCCGCATGTCGATTATGCTTTTGCGAGTGTCGAGCACATCATGCGTGATGTTAATTACGGGCACATCATGCGATACGCACATGCCAACGGTGCATCGATGTTCTTCATCGCTGTGTATCTGCATATGTTCCGCGGGCTGTATTACGGCTCTTACAAGGAGCCTCGTGAGGTTCTCTGGATCATCGGTGTGATTATCTTCGTGCTGATGATGGCGACGGCTTTCATGGGCTATGTGCTGCCTTGGGGCCAGATGTCATTCTGGGGCGCGACAGTTATTACTTCCCTATTCAGTGCGGTGCCACTTGTTGGCGATTCGCTGACTACCCTTCTCTGGGGCGGGTATTCTGTTGATAATCCAACGCTGAACCGGTTCTTTGCACTTCACTATCTGTTGCCATTCCTGATTGCCGGAGCTGTTATCCTGCATATCTGGGCATTGCACATTCCAGGCAATGCCAACCCGACTGGCATTGAGGTGAAAAGCTCCAAGGATACGGTGCCATTCCATCCATATTATACCGTTAAAGATGGCTTCGCGATTATTGTTTTCCTGCTCATGTTCGCGATCTTCCTGTTTTTCATGCCGAATGCCCTTGGTCACCCGGACAATTACATCCCCGCTAATCCGCTGGTGACGCCAGAGCACATCGTCCCTGAATGGTATTTTCTGCCATTCTACGCAATGCTTCGTGCGATCACCTTTGATGTCTTCTTTATTTCATCAAAACTTGGTGGTGTGATTGTCATGTTTGCGTCGATCCTGCTGTTGGTGTTCCTGCCATGGCTTGATCGCTCGAAGGTGCGCTCGCACCGGTATCGGCCTGTTGCGAGAGGATTTTTCTTCCTGTTTGTGATCGACTGTCTGTTCCTTGGATGGCTCGGGGCGCAGGTAGCAGAACAGCCCTATATCCTGCTTTCACAGCTGGCGACTTTATATTATTTCGTCTACTTCCTTGTCATTCTGCCACTACTTGCCGTGTTGGAAACGCCCAAGGATTTACCCAAGTCAATCTCGGAAGATGTGCTGAGCCGAGCGCAGAACAAACAGGCGAGGGCGACCTCTCCAGAACCCATCGCGCAACCAGCCGAATAAGTGTGAAAATAATGAAACTGATTTCAAAACTCTTCATGTCCCTGATGATGGTCGTATTGATGTCGACAGGGTCAGCTTTGGCTGCTGGTGGAAAGACCAAACCTGTCGAGCACCATCACTGGAGCTTTACGGGGATCAACGGAAAATATGACAAGGATGCCCTGCAGAGAGGTTTTCAGGTTTATCGTGAAGTCTGTTCCGCCTGCCACTCTCTCGATTACATTGCGTTCCGTCACCTTGGTGACAAAGGCGGGCCATTCTATCTTGACGAGTGTCCTGAGGGCGCGCCGGATACGTTGAATTGCAGTAATCCGAACGACAACCCTCTGGTTAAGGCTCTTGCAGCTGAATATGAGGTGCAGGACGGCCCTGATGATGCTGGTGACATGTTTATGCGCGCTGGCCTGCCATCGGATACCATTCCCGGCCCTTACGCGAATGAGCAACAGGCCGCTGCAGCAAACGGCGGCGCTATCCCACCGGACCTGTCGCTTATTGCCAAGGCACGCCATCATGGCCCTGACTATATCTACAGCCTTCTGAAGGGCTATGAAGACCCACCAGAGACTGTGACCCTTGATCCGGGTACATATTACAATCCGTATTACGGTGGTGATATGTCAACATTGCTGAAGCCTGAATTCCTCGATGAGGAAGGCAAACCACTTGAAGGTGTTGATGTACCATATGGTGGTGTTTTGAAAATGAAAGCGCCTTTGGCTGAAGGGATCGTCGATTACGCGGATGATTCAACGCCTGAAACTGTCGAGCAATATGCAGAAGACCTTACGGCCTTTCTCATGTGGACAGCAGAACCTAAACTGGAAGCGCGCAAACAGATGGGCAAGATAAGTGTTCTTTATCTGCTGATTATGGCAATAATCGTTTATCTTTCTTACAAGCAGATCTGGTCTGGTATCGAGCATTAGGTCTCCCTTAAGTCTGAACTTATAAAGGGCCGCGCCATATTTTCTGTGGGCGGCCTTTTCTACAGAAGGAAGCATTATCATGTCTGATGAGACAGTACTGGGTATCATTGGCGGTAGCGGCGTCTATGCCATTGACGAGATGTCAGATGTTGAACGGCACCAATTTCAGACACCCTGGGGGGGGGCGTCGGACGACATCGTGTCAGGCACACTCGCCGGTGTAAAATGCCTTTTCCTTTCGCGACACGGGCAGGGGCATCACCGTACACCAACAGATGTGAACTACCGCGCCAATATTGCCGCCATGAAGATGGCCGGTGCAACGGACATTATCTCCGTTTCCGCCTGTGGTTCCTTCAGAGAAGAGTTGCCCCCGGGGCATTTTGTTCTGGTTGACCAGTTTATCGACCGGACTCAGTTGCGGGCCAAAAGCTTTTTCGAAGCTGGCATGGTCGGGCACGTTTCCATGGCGCAACCTGTGTGTCCCAAATTACAGGATGCGCTGGCTGAGGCGTGTAAAGAGTTATCCATAGGATACACGAAGAATGGCACTTATCTGGCCATGGAGGGACCGCAATTCTCTTCGAAAGCTGAGTCACACATCTACAGAAGTTGGGGCTGTGATGTCATCGGCATGACCAACATGCCGGAGGCTAAACTCGCGCGTGAAGCAGAGCTGCCTTATGCGACTGTGGCAATGGTGACGGATTATGACTGCTGGCGCGAAGGCGAGGCAGATGTTGAAGTGGCCAATGTTCTTGAAATTATGCATCAGAACACGTTGAAAGCGCGTGATCTTGTAAAAGCTGTGGCGCCAAAACTTGGGCCTGCGCGCAAGCCCTCACCACTGGGCATAGAAACCTGTCTTGATTTCGCGTTGATTACTGCGCCAGAAGCGCGCGATCCGGAAGTTGTCGAAAAACTGAAAACGATCGCAGGTCGCGTATTGTAATTCGGGCAGAATGAGTAGGGCCGTCTAGGCGGCTATCTGTTTCTTGCGTATCCGGCTTGTCGCCGCCTCGTTCTTTTTGTCTTCCTTGAGATAGGCATGCTCTGATTTTACAAGTTCAAGACCATAGCCGTTCGTGATTTCACTAACGACCTTTGCCTTCATTCGGCCAACTTGCAAGATTTGTCCGATCTTAAGCACAGGCTCAATCTCGATACCAAGACCCGTGAGTGAAATATCGATTACGGAGCATTTGTGTTTCTGGTTGTCTGGCAGGATACAAAGACTTTCCCGGTCAGATACTTTCCGGCGCAGGGCAAAACGCTTTTCAGTTACGATATCACCCTCGGCAACGATACCATCCCGCTTGGCAAGTTCCGCAGTGAGCAGTTCCACAAGCCGCTCGCGTTTGGGTTTGGTGAGCTCCATTTTAACGGCAAATACATTGCCCATCGTGCGAGAGACAGTGCCCGTGACGCGGTCACGGCCATTGATATAGGCAACGACTTCATCACCCTTTTTTACCTGGTGCCGACTGGCTGCTGTCATCTCTGTCATGGACATGCCGATGATAACGCCTTTGGACTCGACAATATTCTCAATCAGCAAGCGCACCGGCATTTTGACCGGTATGCGTTTGAATCTGCTCGTTTTTTGGGATGTAGCTGCCATAGTCAGCCATCCATAAGGGGAGACCGGTTAAAAGTTGGCTAAACTCTGACAGATTTTGTTACCTGATCGTGTTTAATCCAACGCAGCCAGATAACCTTTTATATACCACGAGGGCAGACGCACGACGACATCATCGCCGCGCTTGGCATTCAGGCGTATTGTTAGCCCGCCATTTCGCACAGCACGCTTAAGGTCCGCCGTTTTCAGCCAGACACCCACATCCTCATGCCGGATGCAATTCTCACCGGATGATGTTTCTGCGCACAGTTCACCAGTATCGATGGATTTGATTTCGACCAGCTTGCCGCCCGGCTCACTCGCAGACAGGAATTCTTTCTCACGCCCGTCATGCTTCACCTGCACGTAAAGTTGGTGTTCAGCGCGGGGGCGATCTGCATCCTGCCATGATCTGACCAGGGCATACCCGTCAATCCCGGTCAGCTCATGCGCCGGTCCCTGAAACTTCCGGTGTACATCAAATGAGGTCTTCTCTGACGTGACCCCGGCGGTGACCTCCGTAATGCGCGGATCTATCGGCTTGCCTGAGGCGCAGGCCGCAAGCGTGACGACTGAGACTAGCGCTACAGCTGTTTTCCACATTGCCTTGTTCCTTCCTGACCAGCGTTTCTCCCTCACTGCGAGGATAATGCCAGCTTTCAGATTTAAGACCAATTTAAGCATGAATGACTAGGTTGAGGCCAGTCAAGAGAGTGCTGTCCATCATGAACCTGATCCTTCTGCTTTTCATGCAGGCGCCAAGCCTGCCGGCCTATCAGGCACCCAGCATGTTTGAAGCGCATGATTCCTTCAATCGTCGTATCGAAAGCCAAATTCTGGAAGCGAGAGCAGGGGGCAGTACGGGAACTGCTGTGGATACATCACCACAATGGGCCGTTGATTTCAGGATCAGTGAGTGCGTATGGGGCCGTGAGCAGAACCTTAATCCCGCTCTGAACAATATTCCTGACAATAACGGATATTTCTGCCGTTTCAGCGTATTCCCTTTGGGCGCTCTCGATTACTCCGATTTCGGCTTTTTCACCCATGATGGATTTCAATGGCGATTTTTCGGGCGCACACGGGAAGCAGATAGTGGACGCGATACACAGCTTCCGCGCGACAAGGTTGTGCGCAGTCAGCCATTTGTGGACTCTCCTTATCTCAGCGGAAGCTATTACGACTATGATCTTTCCGGCGTGAGAGTGCTGGATAATACTCCCTATGTGCGCCCGGGGGAGGGCTATATTCGGATTGATCCATACAGTAAGCGGTCTTCCCGCAGTGACCGGGTCATTACAGCTTACGAGAAAGATGATCACAGACGCCGGCGAGACATGGAAGATTATGTCCGTCACCCAAAAGGAACGCCGGAGCGCAACAAAAAAGGGTACTGATGATGCACGGTCTGGTGTCAGGCGCCTAGTTGGCAAACCTGAAATGCATCACGTCTCCATCTTTGACGAGATATTCCTTGCCTTCCAGACGCATCTTGCCGGCCTCTTTGGCCCCGGCTTCGCCGTTACAGGCTATATAATCGTCATAGCTGATTGTTTCTGCCCGGATGAAGCCTTTTTCAAAATCAGTGTGGATGATACCTGCTGCCTGCGGGGCCGTTGCACCTGTCGGAAATGTCCAGGCTCTTGATTCCTTTGGTCCTGCAGTAAAGTAGGTATTGAGATCAAGTAGATTATAGCCAGCACGAATGAGACGATTAAGTCCGGGCTCTTCAAGCCCTAACTCGGCGAGATACTCAGCCTGCTCATCATCTTCGAGTTGGGCAAGCTCTGATTCGATCCGTGCTGAAATGACCACGCTGACAGCACTTTCCTCTTCAGCCTGCGCACTAACCCGCTCAGAAAAGCTGTTACCTGCTCCGGAAGATGCTTCATCAACATTAGCGACGAAAAGTACCGGCTTAGTGGTTAGTAACTGCAGTCCCTTCCAGTTCTTGAGATCGTCAGGGTCTATATCGACGCTTCGTGCAGGTTTGCCGTCGCGCAACACGTCAAGTGCTCTGGTAACAAGCCGGATGAGTTCTTTAGCTTCCTTGTCCTGACCTTTTGCCTTCTTCTCCAATGCAGGCAAGCGCTTCTCCAGGCTCTCAAGGTCAGCAAGCATCAATTCGGTTTCTACCGTTTCAAAGTCAGCCACAGGATCAATTCTGCCATCAACATGTGTAATGTCGTCATCCTCAAAGCACCGCAACACATAAGCAATTGCGTCGACCTCTCGAATATTCGCCAGAAACTGATTGCCAAGGCCTTCCCCCTGTGCGGCCCCTTTGACCAGCCCCGCAATATCAACGAACTGAATGCGTGAAGGAATCACCTCAGCGGAGCCTGCAATTTCCGCCAGTTTGAAAAGCCGTGGTTCCGGAACGGCTACATCACCGATGTTGGGCTCGATTGTGCAGAAAGGATAATTTTCTGCCTGCGCCGCAGCCGTTTTCGTCAGGGCATTGAACAATGTCGACTTGCCTACATTTGGCAGGCCTACGATACCACACTTAAAGCCCATTACGATTTTCCTTCTTGGTCGTTTCTCAGCAGTCCCTTGAGTTTGTCAAAAGGACTTGCTGGCTTTTTTTCTGTTAGTAGCGAGGAAGCAGATTTTTGTGCATGCGCTTCATGCAGTTTTTCAGATTTGGAACTTTGCGATTCTTTCGTCGGTGCGCTTTGTGTTGGCATACTGGAGATGGCAGACAAAAACCTGTCACGCCCGTTGTTGTGATCCATCAGATGAGAGACATTTCTGGCGATGTCTTGCACAAGATCATCCAGCCATTCGGTGTGGTCAGACTTGCTGAAATTGCTCAGCACATGGGCTGTGACTTTTGACTTGTCACCCGGGTGGCCAATACCAATGCGTATGCGAAAGAAATCATTGCCCATATGGGCAGAGATGGATTTAAGGCCATTATTTCCAGCAGTGCCCCCACCGGATTTCATTTTCACTTTGCCGGGCGCAAGGTCGATTTCATCATGTATCACGAATATCTTGTCCGTGGGGATCTTGTAAAATGTTGCCGCTTCTCGAACGCTGTTACCACTTTCATTATAGAAAGTTGCCGGTTTCAGAATAAGCGCTTTGGAACCTGCAATGTTTCCTTCACGGATCACCCCTTTGAATTTTTCTCTGGCTGGAGTGAAATTGTGGTGGTCAGCAATGGCTTCCACAATCTGAAAGCCGACATTATGTCTGTTACCGCTATATTGTGCGCCTGGATTGCCAAGTCCGACCAGCAATAACATTTTCAAATTCCCGGTGATCTATAGGAAAAAAGCAGACCTGATGGTCTGCTTTTATTTAATTCAGTCGTAAAGGCAAAGTACAGCTTATTCGTTATCGCCTTCTTCGCCACCGTCAGCCGTATCGTCATCGCCCTCTGCATCAGCATCTTCATTTTCAGTGCTGCGTACGACGGAAGGTGCGGCGATTGTTGCAATCGTAAAATCACGATCCGTAATCGTAGGGTGTACACCTTCTGGCATGTTGATGGATGAGATATGCACCGCATCACCGATATCCAGACCCGTAAGGTCGGCATCAAGAGTTTCAGGAATGCGTGTAGCTGGTGCGATGACTTCAACGGTGTGGCGCACAACATTGAGGACACCGCCGCGCTTGAGGCCAGGGGACGCCTCTTCATTGTGGAAGGCCATCGGCACATCAACATTGATACGGGTCTTTTCACTCACGCGCATCAGATCAACATGCAACGGAAAGTCTTTCACCGGGTCGACCTGAATATCACGGCCAATAACGGATTGTTCTTCACCATCAACATTGATCTTGGAGAGAACAGAAATGAGTCTGCCCGTGTTATACGCCTTGAGAACTTCGTTGTAGCGTAGCTTGATGTTTGCTGGTTCCTGGTCACCACCATACAAAATAGCCGGTACCCAGCCATCACGGCGCACAGCGCGTGAGCCGTCCGTACCGGAACGCTGGCGAAGTTCGCAGGTAAAAACTGTTACGTCTGACATTGACCTTAGTCCTTTTTGATGAGGTCACCCGGTCGCAGCGATTATGGCCGCGTAAATACCCTTGACCTGCTATAATTGTGATCAATGTCTATACACAGCGGTTTTTCGAAGCGCAACCTGTAAAACCAAAGCCGGGAGCTTTAATTACTGGGCTGGTGCGGGCTCACTTTCAGTCCCGTCTGATGTTGCTTCAGCCACTGGATCGGTCTGAAGAAAACTGATGATGTTGGCCCTCATCTGGTCGGCTTTTTCGGTCTGTCCCAGCTCATTCAGTGCTGTAATGTGCTCTGCATAGGCATTGTTGAAGACCAGATATGTTGCGGGGTCAGTTTCCGGGGCCACAGGAGACAATGTCTCGTCAAAATATTGTGCAGCATTTTCAAAGTCGTCCCTGTAAAAAGAAACACGGGCAAACAGTAACTGAACGCCAGCTTTGTCGAACGCATTGGCATCTTCGCCCTGTTCTGCGTGGAAACTCATGACATCGGTGAGAAGGGATGCTGCCGTATCAAGGTTGGCCTTGTTTTCCTCGAGTCCTTCATTCTGCCACTGCAGAAAAAGCTGATCCGCAAGGTTGACCTTATTGACCAGGACTTCCGGGTGGTTGGACGGAAGAACATTCTGTCTGATTTCCATAGCCTCGGTGAGATGCGCAATAGATTCTTCAGAATAATCCAAATCCTGCGCATCTGTAATCAGATTGGCCAGATCATTCAGCGCCAGTGCAGTTTCACGGTGATTGGTCCCATATACCTCACGGCTGACATTCACGGCTCTTAACATGTAATCGTCAGCAAGGTCTGCACGAGAACTTTGGCTTAGCATGATTGCAGTATCGACCAGCGCCTGGTTCATCTCGGCGGAGTTTTCGCCAAACTCTTCAGCAACAAGTTGCAGGCTCTCATCTATCTGAGGCACGATGCGATTGCTCAAACCTGTTTTGAGGGCTTCGCCATGAGGGGCCATGATGGCCTCGATCTCTGGATTTTTCTGGGCCAGCCTGTCTGCTGGGACAGGTGGCTGAAAGCCATCAATTTTCAGGTCCCAGAAAGCATACAACCCGAGAGCGACCATGAAGACGATTGGCAAAATACCGATAAAGCGCATGAAATACCCCTATGACGCAACGTTAAACCCGTGCGGAATCTAGACGATCATCCTGCAAAAATCGAGCCTTAAGTAGAAAGTGGCTGATAGCATCTTAAAAGAGGCTGCTGACACTTTCCTCGTTGGCGATCCGGCGGATCGCTTCTGCCAGAAGGGAGTCGATGGAAACCACTTCAATCTTGCCGCACGCCAGCACTGACTGCGTGGCCTCTATAGAGTCAGTCACCACAAGTTTCTGCAGGCCATCCGCCTTCGTGATGCGTTCCACAGCAGTGCCGGACAGAACCCCGTGGGTCACATAAGCAGCGACTGATTTTGCCCCCCGTGACATAAGCGCATCTGCTGCATTGCAGAGGGTGCCGCCCGAATCCACGATATCATCAAACAGAATACAATCGAGATTTTCAACATCCCCGATAATGTTCATCACTTCTGAAACATTGGCTTTGGGGCGTCGTTTATCCACGATAGCTAGCGGTACGTCGCCGAGACGCTTCGCGAGAGCGCGGGCCCGCACAACACCGCCAACATCTGGTGAGACAACGCAGAGATTTTTCACGCTGTCGGCGTAGTTTTTCCGAATGCGGTCTTCGATAACCTTCACGGCATAGAGGTTGTCCGTTGGAATGTCGAAAAAGCCCTGAATCTGTCCGGCATGAAGATCGACGGTGAGCACCCGGTCTGCGCCGGCTGTGGTGATGAGGTTTGCCACGAGCTTGGCAGAAATGGGCGTCCGTGGGCCGGCTTTGCGGTCCTGTCTGGCATAACCGAAATAGGGCAGAACTGCTGTGATACGACTGGCAGAAGCACGCGATAGCGCATCGATCGAGATCAACAGTTCCATCAGATTGTCATTGGCGGGCGTCGAGGTTGACTGGACAACAAATACGTCTTCGCCCCTGACATTCTCCTGAATCTCAACGAAAACCTCGCCGTCGCCAAAGCGCTTTATCTCGGCCTCGGTCAAGCCTTCGCCAAGCACAGATGCAATATCGTTCGAGAGCCTGCGGTTACTGTTGCCAGAAAGTATCTTCATGAAGACCCCACCGTTTTCGCCTGTATTGTGTCCCTGTGACGCTTTTTTGACAGTGTTTCAAACTGTTTTTGCGCGCTCTGGAAAATAATCCTGTCCATCACTGTTGCTTATCAGAAAGGCTGATGGCTGACAGGTTGCGGCCATAATCTGCGAGGCCCTGTTGCCTTGAATATCTGTAACTGAAAAAGTCATGCGGTTGATCCAGTGTGCAGATGTTGAGGTCCGTAATATGGTTGGCAGAAACGCCGCTGCGTAAAAGGCGATCCCGACCAAAACCGGCCAGATCTAGCTGGCGTTTATTGTCAGCTTTGCCGGGGCTGAAAAACTGCTCACTATAAGCGTGTTTTTCTACAAACAGCTCGACCAGCTCAAGGCCAACTTCGAAATTATCGACCCGAAGGCACGGCCCAAAACCGGCCCTGATACGCCCCGGTTGGGCGCCATGCTCACACATCAGGCTGACACAACTTTCCAGAATGCCGGACAGGGCACCGCGCCAGCCTGCATGGGCCGCCCCGACAAGTCTGGCCTCCGGGTCACAGAAAAGTACGGGCATACAGTCAGCCGTCAGAATACCGACAGCCAGTGATGGCCGGTCCGTCACGACAGCATCGGCTTCAAGGCGCTGTGCTGTCGCGGATTGAATGAAAACAGCGTTATTGGAGTGCGTCTGGTGCGCCGTATAAAGATGGCTCGCCTGCAAGTTGTTCAGGCAGATTTGCCGGTTCTGTTCGACAGCAGGAGTTTTGTCCGAAGAGCCGGGACCACAGTTCAGGCTGGCATAATCTCCGTGCGAAACACCGCCATGACGGCCAAAAAAACCGTGGCTTAGAGCCAGGCCGTCAAACAGGCTGGTTGTATGTCTGTTTACAGCCATCAGTCCATGAACCCCGGCGGCACTGGTAACCCTTCCGAAGAAAGGCAGATAACCTTGAACAGGGTACCCATTTCTTCGGGATGAACGAGCCGACGTATACCACTTTCCAGACTTTGCGCCTGTTCGCCTGAGAGTTTGGCGGCGAGTATTTGCGCCCGCGCTGCCAGACCGAGCCGCGCAAGGAAGCGGGCCTGAATTTCAGGGCCGGCAACAGACAGGTTTGCTTCTTTTGCTGCACTGGACAGGGCCGCGAAGTCCACATGCGCAGTGACATCAACCAGCCCAGGCTGGTGCAACGGCGGGCAAAATTGATGGTTCTGCACTGCCTGCAAAGTGTCCCCGAACCCGGCTTGCGCGTGGCCATAGTCTATTATCAGTGCCCGCCCTTTATGCGTGCGGAATCTCTCTGCGATGTGGTGCACGACTTTGCGGGCTTCTTCACTGGTTTCAAAAATATCCTCCGGCTTTGCGCCATTGGGGGCACCTGTGGGTGTGTCGTGAAGCTCAGGAGAGAGGACAAATTGTAACATATCGGCACCGCCACCATCTGACAGGCCAATCAGTCGCTCCCGCCAGCTTGGCTCATCTTTTTGGGTTGTGCGCACAAACTGTCGTCTAGGCAGGCAGTCAAAAAATTCATTGGCAACAATCAGGGTAGGTGCTGCCGGTACATCATACATGTCTGTTGCCCAGGTGATCGTGATGCCGCTGTTCCTGAACTGCTTTTGTTGCTCGTATCGCTGGCGCCCGGATGTCTCTATCAGATACACGCGGACGGCTTTCAGAAAGTCTGGTCGAATGGCAGCTATGCGCAGGAGATCCGCCATCAATGTGCCACGCCCCGGCCCGAGTTCAATCAGGTTGAACAGGGAGGGTGATCCGATCTCTTCCCATGCATTGACAATCCATGCGCCAACCAGTTCTCCGAAGACCTGAGAGATTTCCGGCGCGGTCGTGAAATCACCCTGCGCGCCGAATGCGCCTTGCGTCATGTAATAACCATGCTGCGGGTGGCCAAGCGCATCTGCCATATAGTCAGACACCCTGATCGGTCCGTGACGTTTGATCAGGGCGATCAGGCTTTCTTCCAAAGGTGTTTTCGGGGCGGTCTGCGGCACCGAGTCCTTCATTGCTGGTCGGATTCTTTTGTATCTGTTTTGGCGGCAGCGGATGGACGCGCGGTTGTGTCCTCTCCTGCTGCAGTTTTGTCATCTGTCGCATCAAGGCTGGTCGTCACTGTTGCCGGGCCGCGATCATGCTTTGGCATATGGCCACCATTGGCGCGCCAGATCAGATACGCTCCGAGAGCGATCATCGGCAGGGACAGGATGATCCCCATGGTCAGTCCAAGCGGGAAGTCCGGCATGTGCAAATCTGGTTGGCGAAACAGCTCAACTATAGATCTGGCGATTCCATAACCGGCAAGGAAAAGCCCAATGGCGAAACCCGGTTTGCTCAGGATGCCGAATCGGTGCGTTGCAATTCGGATGATGATAAAGAGGACCAGCCCTTCCAGGAACGCTTCATAAAGCTGGCTGGGATGGCGTACGAGCTGTTCTGGGTCTGTGGGAAAGACCATGCCCCAGGCCACATCTGTTTCGCGGCCATAAAGTTCTGCGTTGATGAAATTGGCAATCCTGCCGAAGAACAGACCGATGGGCGCTGCACAGGCGAACAGGTCTCCCACTGCGAGCGCGTTCAGGCTGTGCTTGCGGGAATACAGATATCCGGCAAGCGTGACGCCGATGAGGCCGCCATGAAAGGACATACCGCCGTTCCACATCATCAGGGCAGGGGGGATGTGAATCCAGCCCAGTAATGTCTGGATGATTCCTTCACCCCCCATGATGTCCCGGACGGAAACCCAGGCAGCGGTCAGCAATCCCGGTTCATAAAAGAAGACGTATCCCAGTCTGCCACCAAGAATGACACCAAGCGTTACCCAGAACAGGAGGTCATCAAATTTTTCCCGGGAAATCGGTGGCCCCGCCGGCGCTGTCCCTGTAATCGTGCTTTTCCAGAGGGCTGTATTCTGCATCAGCCGTGTGACATAGAACCAGCCAATCGTGATGCCGGCGATATAGGCGAGTGCGTACCAGCGGATCGGAAATGGGCCGATGCTGAAAAATACAGGGTCAATTTCTGGATAGGGCAGCTGAAGCAGTGGCATGGGTCATTCCCGTTCTGATTTTTCTTCATAACGTGCAGCTCCGGTGTCGTCACCTTGTTCGTTGTTGAATTTTTGTCACGCTTTGCCGACCGACGGCAGAAAATTTCAAAAAAGGCAGTTTTTAAGATTGATTATCAGTTTCTCCGAGCGCATAGCTATTTGAGAATAATTATCAGGGGCAATCTCATGTCAGTCAAACAGTACAGTTTCATCCTATCAACAGCGCTTTACGCAGCCTTGATGACGACGTCTGCGCTTGCCACTGAAATGGCAGATGAAATCATTGTTGAGGGTAAGGTTCATTACTCAGACAAGGTCAATGCCTTGAGAAGCCCGACACCGATCATCGACGTGCCGCAGAGCCTCTCAATCATCACAGCTGATGAAATCCGGTCCCGTGGTTTTCTCAGCATTGGCGAAATTATTGACTATACGCCGGGGGTGAACACCTCTCAGGGGGAAGGACACAGGGATGCTATTGTCTTTCGCGGTGTGCGCTCAACAGCCGACTTCTTTCTCGATGGGGTCCGGGATGATGTGCAGTATTATCGCCCGCTTTATAATCTGGAGCAGGTAGAAATCCTGCGTGGGCCCAATGCGCTGTTGTTCGGCCGCGGCGGCACAGGTGGCATTCTGAACCGCGTCACCAAAAAGGGTGTGATAGGCGAGAATTTCAACAGTCTTGAAGCCGGCATCGACACTTTCGGCGCGTATGATATTGCCATCGACAGTAATTACGCGGCGTCAGAAACATCTGCGTTGCGTTTGAACGCCTACTATTCCGAGTTGGAAAACCACCGTGATTTTTACGATGGCGAGCGCGTTGGCATCAACCCGACCTACAAAGTCGAGGTCAGCCCGGCGACGATGCTCGATCTTTCATACGAGTATGCTGACCATGAGCGTTTTGTGGACCGTGGTATTCCAACAGGCGCAGATGGTCGTCCGGTTGAAGCCTTGCAGGATATTGTTTTTGCGGATCCTGAAGGTAACTTTACTCAGCTTGAAGCACACATCCTGCGGGCGACGTTGCAACATGAGTTCTCTGATAGTCTCAAAGGCAATCTCAATGCCTTTTACGGCGACTATGACAAGCTGTATCAGAATTTCTTCGCCACAGACTATGTTGAAGCCACAAACATCGTCGAACTGGACGGTTACATCGATACAACTACCCGGCAAAACCTGATTCTGTCCGGTAATCTGATTGGTGAATTTGTTACCGGCGACTTCAGCCATACACTGATTACGGGGGCAGAATATATTGACACCGCCTCCGATCAGGATCGCTTCAATTCGCTCTTTAGTGGCTCAAACGATGATAAAGAAACATTCATCGCGACGCGACCTCTCGCATTCAGCGGAGGTGTCGGTGTCAACGCAGCAGGCAATCCTACCAGCAATGATTTTACGGTCGATCTGAATGACGATACGCGCGTTAGTATAGACATTTTTTCCGCCTATATTCAGGATGAAATAGAGATTTCCGAGAAACTGGACCTGATCATTGGGGCGCGGTTCGACAGTTTCGACATTGAAGTATTCAACGTTCCAGCCAATGAAACACGTACACGCACTGATGAGGAAGTCTCGCCGCGCTTCGGCCTCGTCTACAAGCCACAAGAGAATATTTCCTTATACGGTAGTTATAGTGAGTCCTTCCTGCCACGCAGCGGCGAACAGTTCGCCAATATCAACGGTAACAATGATGCGCTTGATCCCAATACGTTCACCAATAGTGAGGTTGGGCTCAAATGGGATTTCGAGACGGGACTGAGCCTGACCGCCGCCTTCTTTGAAATTGAACAGAGTTCACCGCAGGTTGCGGATAATGATCCGGCCACGCTAGATGTGATAGATTCCGAAATTACCGGTTTCGAGTTGCAACTGCGCGGCACGGTTACTGACAAGTGGTATGTCTCTGCTGGCTACAGCTATCTTGACGGTGAGCAGGTCGACCGTTCAGGGCCGACAGGTTTGCGTCCACGGGAGTTGCCTGAAAATACATTCTCGATCTGGAATAATTTTCTCGTCACGGACAGATTCGGGTTTGGTCTGGGTCTGACCTATCAGGATGAGACATTCATCGATAATGGGAACACAGCTATCTTGCCTGACTATACTCGCATTGATGCGGCTGCTTATTATGAGGTCACGGAAGACCTTCGCCTCCGTATCAATATCGAGAACTTGACCGACGAATTATATTTCCCCAATGCGCACAGCACACATCAGGCCAGCGTTGGCGCACCATTGAATGCCCGCTTCTCCGTGAGCAAGAAGTTCTAGGGGCAAGTTCAGGGGCCGGACAGGGTGTAGCAGTATCTGCTACACTACTGATAAATATGCATATTTGCATTTTCGGACGAGGTGCTTAAGTGAGTGTTCAAGCAAGTGGAGCAGCAAATGCAAACTCAGAACCCGATTTTTGAACAGATGGCCAAGGCCATGACTGAAGCAGCTGGCGCGGCCGATGGTGTTCGGCGCGAGGCAGAGACTGTAATGAAGAGCCAGCTGCAGAGAATGCTTGCTGACAGTGATCTGGTGCAGCGGGAAGAGTTTGAAGCTGTGCAGGAAATGGCAGCGAAAGCCAGAGCCGAAAATGACGAGCTGCGTGCCCGCCTTGAGGCGCTGGAAGCCAGGCTGGCCGATTGAGCCAGACTATTTTCACTGGCAAATTTACATAGACACGTTGCTTTTTCGGCGCAGTGGAAAGCTGGTTTTCAACCATGCCTCATGAATCATTGAGTCAGCCTGCGACTCGCCCCGCTATGTTGATGTGAGTGACGGGCTGAACCGTTGCTCCGGCAAAACGGGAAAAATGCATGTCCTTACAAGTCACAACAGAAGTTGAACTTAACGACCCCCTTGATGTCATCGAAACAGTCGCTGCCCAGTCGTCCATGAATGTTGAGCGGGTGGACGCTACAGAACTCCACGTCAATGTTGACGGGATGTGGCGCGATATTGCTGTCTGGTTTGCATGGCGGGAAGACATGCGCGTGCTGCAGATGGGCGCACCGCTTGAACTCAAAGTGCCTGCCGTCAAGACAAGTGAAGTTTGCAAGTTGCTGGCGAAAGTGAATGAGCGGGTCTGGCTTGGACATTTTGACCTGTGGTCAGATGACAATGGCATTGTTTACCGGAACGGGGCAGTCCTGTCAGAAATGGCTGACTTCGATCAGGTTCAGGCCGAGATCCTCATCCGCGGCGCATCAGAAGCATTCGAACGGTTTTATCCTGCGTTTAATTATGTCATCTGGGGCGGCAAAACCGCTGAAGAGGCACTGGAAGCGTCCCTGTTTGAAGTGCAGGGCACTGCCTGATATCAGGGTTGCTTGCAGCCCGAACAAGGCCGGTCTAGCTTGCTTCAATGACAGATAAACACGCCGTATTACTCATAGGTGCCGGTTCAATGGGCGGTGCCATGTTGAAAGGCTGGCTCAAGGCCGGATTACTTGACCCTGAAAAATCAGCGGTCGTTGATCCGAACCTTCCAGAAGATCTTGCGGCGCAGGCAGATGGTTATGGTCTGTCGGTCAATCCTGTCACTGACACATCTTATGATGTATGCGTCATTGCGGTAAAGCCGCAGCTCTTTCCGGTTGTCATCCCGGTGCTTGGCTGGCCCGATATGGCGAAGACGGTGTACATTTCGATAGCTGCCGGTAAGTCCATCGCTGCGACCAGTTTGCACCTTAAAGAAGCGGGTGTTGAAGATGCATCGATCATCAGGGTGATGCCCAATCTGCCTGTTGCGGTCGGCGAGGGGATATCCCTTTTATATGCTGAAGACAGCGTCTCCTCCTTACAGCGGCAGATTGCCACAAGCCTTGTCGAGGCCACGGGGCAGGCAATCTGGGTGCGCAGCGAAGCGGAAATTGATACCGGCATGAGTATTTCCGCCTGCGGTCCGGCTTATGTCTTTTTACTGGTGGAGGCCATGGAAGAGGCAGGCATTACCGCCGGACTGGCGCCGGAAACAGCCGCTCGTCTGGCGCGGGAAACCGTGATCGGGGCAAGCGCGCTCATGTCTGAAGACCAGCGCGCGGCCTCATCCTTGCGCGAAGCAGTGACCTCAAAGGGGGGAACAACAGCGGAAGCGTTGAAGGTTCTCGACAAGGCAGATGGATTGCGAAAACTGATGAGCGAGGCTGTTCAGGCGGCGACCAGCCGTGCGCAGGCCCTCAGGGATTAAGGCACAAGTGGTTGCTTCGTTCCTGAAAGCATTTTCCACGACCTGCGTCAGAATATTTCGATTTTCTGTAAAGTGTGCTTCCCTTGTGGCTGGAGACAGATGAGAAAAATATGCAAACAACATTCGACTATATTATCGTAGGTGCCGGGTCTGCTGGTTGCGTCATGGCCAGTCGCCTGTCTGAGAACCCACGCATATCCATCTGTCTGCTCGAGGCCGGCAAGAATGATACAGATTTTCGGATTCATGTGCCGGCCATGCTGCCGGAATTGCTTGGCTCCACCGTTATCGACTGGAACTATTACACTGAGCCGCAGGAAAACCTTGATCGCCGCCGCCTGTTCTGGCCGCGGGGCAAGACACTAGGCGGTTCTTCCAGCCTAAACGGAATGTGTTACCAGCGCGGTGATCTCAGCGACTATGATGATTGGGCGGCAGCTGGGGCAGAGGGCTGGTCAGCGATGGATGCCCTGCATTATTTCAAAAAATCCGAAGACTATTCCGGTGGCGAAAGCCAATGGCATGGCGCTGGTGGGCCCTTGGGTGTGCGCAAGGCCGACTGGGTCATGCCAGCGACCGAGCGCTTTATCGAGGCCGGGGTGCAGGCTGGGTATCGACATATAGATGATTTCCATGCAGATGGCCGGGAAGGTGTTGGGTATTATGATACCACCATACGCAATGGTCGGCGCTGTTCAACGGCAACGGGCTATCTGCCAAAAGACGTGCGTAGCCGACCCAACCTTACCATCCTGACCGAAGCGTTGGTCCGTAAGGTTCACTTTGATGGCAAAAAAGCCAGCTCCGTGCGCACATCTTTGAGTGGCACAATGACGGAACTGACAGCGGCAAAGGAACTGATCTTGTGTGGCGGCGCCATCAACACACCACAATTACTTCTTCTGTCCGGTGTGGGGCCTGCGGATCATCTGGCTGAGCATAATATCGAGATGGTGAGTGACCTGCCAGGGGTCGGCAGTAATCTTCAGGATCATCTTGATATCTCACTAATGTTCAGGACCAGGCCGGGGTCAACCTTTGGCTACACTTTCGGCAGTCTGCCCGGCATCATGAAAGGTGTTGGGGAATATATGGGCAAAAAGTCAGGCCTTTTTGCCTCTAATTTTGCGGAAGCGACAGGCTTTGCCAAATCTTCTCCTGACCTTTCCAAGGCAGATATTCAGTTTATTTTCCTTCCGGCTTTGGGTGAGGATCATGCAAAGACCAAGATCTGGGGTAAGCAGGGGCTGACAATCCACGCCTGCTGTCTCTATCCCAAGTCAACTGGCACCATTCGTCTTGCCTCAACCGACCCCAAGCGCCATCCTTTGATCGATCCACATTATCTTGATGCGGAGGAAGATATGTTCGTGTTGATTGAGGGAGCTAAACAGGCGCTGGAAATCAGCAGGCAGTCAGCGCTGGCGGACATTATTACAGGATTTTGGGCGCCTGAAGAAGAGCCGGGTAATGAAGCTGACTGGGCCAAGTTTATCCGCTCCCGTGCAGAAACCATTTATCATCCCGTAGGCACAGCCAAGATGGGACAGCGCACCGACGATATGGCTGTCACGGATGCGCAAGGTAGAGTGCACGGGCTGGACAATCTGCGCATTGTTGATGCATCGCTAATGCCGATTGTCGTAGGGGGTAACACCAATGCGCCTGTGGTCATGATGGCAGAAAAAATCGTTGAGCAAATGTTGTCAGCCTGATTGTTCAGCACTTTAGTAACTGGAAACGGTTCCCAGGCGGCCAACGACCTGACCAGATCTTACAGGCGGATTTTCTGGCCTTAGAGGTCGCCGTTGACTTGTTGCACCAGTGATTGTCCTGCCTGTGACGGTGCCATAAGTATAGCCACCGTCACGCTCGCGCTCACGCCGAAAACGCTCTTCCTCGGCCTGGCGCTGTTCTTCAAGGCGCTGTTGCTGACGCCAACTGAGGCCGCGCATGTCGTAGCGCTCATAACCAGCGTAGCGTGCATAATAATCATCCGACCATATCCCGAGCGTATTTTCACGCGCGCGGTTTTCAGAGGCAATATACCCGGAGGGCGCACCGTAAAGAGTGCGTGCCCAGCCCTTTTCCAGTATCATTTCTGCGAGATCATTTTCTCCAGCCCGACAGGTTGCATATCCATCTGTCAGTTCACACACGACTTCTACATTTGCGAAGCCGTCTGTCATCTCCTGATGTACCTGATAATATGACCCATAAGGAGAAACTGGTTGTATATATTCGAGATAAAGTTCCTGATCTGCAACGCTTAAATAGCCATATTCTGAAATGCGGGCGGGTCCAATCAGTTTCCGTTTTTCTTCGCGCCAGTTTGAAAAGGGTTGCTGCTTATCTTGTTCTTCGTTGGCGATATCCAGTAGCGGTCTTTTTTGAAACCGTAACGTATTCTGTTCCGCTGCCAGAACAGGGCCGGCTTGGGTCATGAAGTTCTTCCAGATGACCGCGGGCAAAGAACCACCGGTGACTTTGTTCATGGGGCTGTAATCATCATTACCCAGCCATACACCGACAATGAGTTCGTCTGTAAAGCCGATATACCAGGCGTCGCGATGGTCCTGGGTTGTGCCGGTTTTGCCAAACGATGCCGCATTAATACGCGCGGCATGTCCAGTACCAGCCTGCACGTTGCCATACATCAGGTGCAGGAGATCTGACGACGGTGCTTCCCGTATAAGCGCCGGCCGGGGTTTGTCCCGCGTATGGAGATAAGGCTCAACCATGTGCCCCTTGGCGATAGACGCATAAGCGGCGACCATATTCAGCAGCGTCGTCTCCGTCACACCAAGTGCAAGGCTGGGATAGGCTTCAAGGTTAGCCTTAACGCCGGCACGTTGTGCTGCCTTGATGACCCGGTCTCGGCCCACCCACTCCTGAACGCGCAGTGCTGCGGCGTTGCTTGAAAAAGCAAAAGCCTGCCGGGTGGTCAGAAGGCCACGCTGCGCGTTATTGTAATTTGTTGGCTGATAAAGCTCAGATTTTCCGGGGATCTCGAGACTGAACGGAATGTCCGCGACAATATCATCCAGTTTCCACCCCTGGCGCAGCGCAGCGTCATAGACAAACACCTTGAATAATGAGCCGGGCTGACGATTGGCCTGCGTTGCGCGGTTGAACTGGCTGGCTGTATAATCCAGACCGCCGACCATGGCCACGATCTCTCCATTGGGTCGCATGGCAACCAGTGCTGCCTCTGATACTGCAGAAGACTGACGTGTCTTGTCATCAAGTGTGTACTGCAAAACGGATTGCGCAATATCCTGATAGGCAGGATCGAGCGTTGTTTCTACATGAAGGATATCACGGGTACTGAAATCGCTCAGTGTCGCAACAGCGTGATCCAGAAAGTGGCCACGCGGTTCTGGCTTCGGCTCCAGTACATCAAGTAACTCCAGTTCATAATGCGCAACCTGCCCGTCGAGCAGCGACAAGGTACCTGTTTCAATCATCGCCTCAAGCACGAGGTGCCCTCTGGCGCGTGCTGCATCGAGAGCTATATGTGGTGCGTTGCGCCCGGGCGCCTTGATGCAACCAGCGAGTAGGGCGCTTTCTGCGACAGTCAGTTCCGCAGCCTCTTTACCAAAATAACTTTCTGCAGCAGCCTCAATGCCATACGCATTATTGCCAAAATAGACTGTGTACAAATACTCTTCGAGAATGCGTTCCTTGCTCCAGCGGCGCTCAAGTTGCAATGCGATGACAGCTTCCTGCATCTTGCGTGAAACTGTCTGTTCTGCACTAAGATATATATTCTTGACGAGCTGCTGGGTGATCGTGCTGCCGCCCTCGACAATATACCCTGCCTCGTAATTAGATTTCAGTGCCCGCAGGATGCCATATGTATCAACGCCCTGATGGTCAAAAAACCGTCTGTCCTCAATGGCGATGAAGGCTGCGATTGTGTGGTCGGGCAGGGCCGTCAGGGATACCGCCCGCCTGTGTGGACCGCGAATACCTATTTCGTCTCCATGCGTATCATAGAAAATAACACTTTGCAGATTATTGACAGGTGCACGCTCGGGCAGGGGGGCGCTTAGCAAGGCATTGATGTATGGCAGGCCAACCGCAAAAGGGGCAGCAACAAGCGCCAGGCAGGCACCGATCGCAATGACTGATTTCCGGCCAAATTTGAAAGAAGACCTCATGCTGACCTTACGCCTGAACAGACGGGCGAGTTCCAGCCAGCCGTCAGTTAATTTCGACGGCTGCAAGCCATTCAATCTATGGAGAAGGAGCACCATGCCCATACCCTTTCTGGTTGCCATACCATGCCTTCGCTCAACTGCTTACTTACTAATAAGCAAACTGTTCGCGGATGATACGCTCCTCCAGGGAATGTTCAGGGTCATAAAGAAGTGTCATTTCCTTGTCCTGACGTTCATAAATTTCCACCATCCGGATACGCCGAACTTCATAATTGTCAGCTACAGCAGAAACGGGGCGAAATTCTGGCTGGTGTGCCTCAATCTTCACAGTTGCGTCATGGGGCAAAAGCGCCCCGCGCCAGCGTCGCGGGCGAAAGGCGCTGATGGGAGTCAGGGCAAGTAATTGCGATCCGACGGGCAGAATTGGCCCATGCGCCGAGAGATTATAGGCTGTTGACCCGGCGGGTGTTGCGAGCATGATCCCGTCGCAGATCAGTTCTTCCATGCGCAGTTTGTCATTCACATAGATCGACAGATGCGCCGTCTGATGAATCTCACGCAGGAGCGACACTTCATTGATCGCCATGGCTGTGTCCTGCTTGCCACTCGTCGAGGTGGAACGCATCTCCAGCGGATGGATGATAGCGCGCTCGGCAGCATTGATCCGCTCCAGCAGGTTGTCCGGTTCCAAACCATTCATGAGGAAGCCGATCGTGCCCCGGTTGATGCCGTAGACAGGTTTGCAAAGGTCCATATGCGTTTTCAGTGTCTCAAGCATAAAGCCATCACCACCGATGGGCGCCAGGACATCAGCGTCCTGTGGCGCGGTATTGCCATATTTTGCAACCAGGGCGTCCATGGCAGTCTGGGCATCAGGCTTCTGGCTGGCCGAAAACGCTATCTTCATTGATTTCTCTCTTCCTTGGGCTCCTTTACCAGCCGTGGGGGTGAGCGGTCCAGCAGGATTATGTTGCTGTGCAGTATCTGCAGTGAGGACTGGTTTCGCCGCACAGGCGGCTGTAAGGTGCCAGCAACGAATTGAAGGAGACCCCAGATGAACGTACAGGATTCCAGCAAGGTTGATCAGGCCGCTCTCGCCGGTGTGGTTGCAGGCTTCGATATCCCTGATCCGACTAAGATCGAGCGCCTGGAGGGTAAGGTCAGTGATGCGGAATGGCGACTGCGCCTTGATCTGGCGGCCCTGTATCGCTTGACCGCGCTTTATGGCTGGACGGATCTGGTCTTTACACACATTTCAGTGCGCCTGCCGGATGAAGACGGTTCACCGCGTTTCCTGATTAACCCCTATGGTGTCATGTTTGATGAAATGACGGCCTCGAGCCTCATCAAGATTGATATGGACGGTAACATCAAGCAGGACACGTCCTACTTTGTGAACCCGGCAGGATTTACCATTCACAGCGCCGTTCACATGCACAGACATGATGCCCGCTGCGTCATGCATGTGCACACCCCATACGGGGTTGCTGTGTCCGTGCAGAAGGAAGGCCTGCGCAAATATACGCAGTTTGCCATGGTCGTGCATGATGATGTGGCGTATCATGATTATGAAGGCATCGCCCTGGATCTGGACGAGCGTGAGCGTTTGGTACGTGACCTTGGCGACAAGAACTTCATCATCCTGCGCAATCACGGCACCCTGACGACAGGGCCAAATTGCGCCATCGCTTTCCTGCGTATGTATTTTCTGGAGCAGGCCTGCAAGGCCCAGATATTTGCGCAGTCTGTGGGCAGTCCGGATGGATTGATTGAAGAGACTGACGATATGTCCGCGCGCGTTCTGCAACAGGGGGCTGCTGGCTTTGCGGAAGGATTGGGCGATAATCTGGTCTGGCCTGGTCTGATCCGTCGCCTGAACAGAATGAACCCGGGATACAATCACTAAGGGCAGGGAGCGGCCCAGGCCCCGTCCAGTCAGTTACCGTCTTGCGGGTTACTCTCGAACAATCCACATACGGCACCTGCGGGGTCTTCAATAACGCAGAAGTTGCTGGCACCCATCGTGATGACTTTTGTCAGCCGCTTGCCCCCCAGCCTGTCACAGGCGGCAAGGCTCTCACCCAGATCTGCCACACCGAAATATAAAAGCCATTGCGACGGAAAGTCAGCAAGTTCACCGACCTTGTTGCAGATGCCCGCTACGACATTTGCGTGCTCGGCTGGCTTGCCGGGCGTATCGCCCGGCGCAACCATGGAAAAATCTGTGCGACCCGCCATCTCGACCGGCTGTGAGGACCATCCGATAACGGCTTCGTAAAAGGCCCGAACATTGTCAGCATCCGGCACTGTCAGGTCTGTCCATAAAATATGGCCGATATTCTGTCCCGGCATGGTGCGCTTCCTATTTCAGCGTCTTCAGATAAGCGATCACGTCCCGCCGGTTGGCGGCATTGGGCTCGCCGGCATAGGCCATGCGCCCGCGTGGCACGACGGCGATTGGGCGTTCAAGATAGGCATCAAGCGTTGCCTCATCCCATGTCAGGTCGGAATTGAGCAAGGCTTGCGAATAGGCGAAATCATCAAAGCGCGCGGCTGGCGCCTCATAAATGCCAAAGAGATTAGGCCCTACGCGGTGCCCAACCCCTTCTTTGACATCATGGCAGACGGCGCAGGCCAGAAACAGCTTCTGGCCGTTTTCAGCACTGGCGGGTGTGGACAGTCTCTCGTCTGTGGAGGCGGGGCCGGCGGGCGCCGTTTTCCCCTCCGGTGGCGCTGTGCCCTGGCTGCACGCTGAAAGCGCGAGGAGGCAAACAGGCAGGATATGGTGTAGTTTCATGACAATTCCCGGTAATTTTTACCGCTTTTCTATAGGCCACGCCCGGCGCGTCTGTCATGTTCAATAATCGGTTGACGCGCCCGCGAAATTGACTAAAAGACGCGCTCTCGCCCCTATAGCTCAGCTGGTAGAGCAACTGATTTGTAATCAGTAGGTCCGCGGTTCGAGTCCGTGTGGGGGCACCATATGACACGAGTTGTTGTTAATTCCTTCTAAGACCTTGAAAGGAATGGAAAAATCGGCGGTTCGAAACCCTGAATCACGGTCGTATTCAGGATTGTTCAAAAACGCCAGTTTGAGCAAGGTTCTCCGGTGGTTGAGCTCCTCTGAAGCCCAGAGTTTATAGGGGTTTGAGAGAAACGACATGGCGGTTCGAAATGTCCGCTCAAATCCCGCTTTCGGTTTCTCAATTTCTTCTGCGAGTTCCTTCAATTCGACCTTGCGCACATCCAGTGTCTGGATGCGTTTTTCGTATGCGGAGATTACGCTGTCATTTTCTGCGTCTACGATCCGGTCGAGTAATTGAGTGACCTGATGGTCAATCTTGGCGTGCTCTTTTCGAATGGTATCTAGGCGCTTCTTGTTCTGGCTCTGACGTGAATTCCAGATGTCATTGAACATTTCACTGGCAATGGTCAGGAGTGTGCGAGATGGCTTCAGCCTCTTGATAACCTCTTCAAACCGAGTGTGCATGTCACTGCGTTTGATAGACTTTCGGTATTCGGTACAAGATCGGCTAAAGCAGAAGTAATAAGCGTATCGCTTGCTGCGCCCGGTTGAGAAACCACCTGTAAGCGGTCCACCACATGAACCGCATTTGACAAACCCACGAAGCGGGAAGGCTTCATCATCATTTTTACGGGCACAAACCTTGGCTTTGCTGTTCAGACGATCCTGAATGCGTTTGAAGGTTGAAAAATCGATAAGTGGCGGATGCCGCCCTTCAACCATTGTGATGCCTTTATCAGGCAGGTCGATATATCCTGAATATATTATGCGTGTCAGCATTTCATAAACACGCTGCACTCTGACAATGCCTTCTCTGTTTCTTGGGTAGACTCCGGAGTTTTCCAAGAAGCGCTTAACTTCCGATTGGGTGCCAAAGCGACCAGAGGCGAACCCTTCAAGAGCTTCCTGTACAATGCTGGCGAGTGGTTCATCCCTGACCAGTATTTTGCCTTGTCCCTTTGTGGCCTTGTAGCGGTATCCCGGAGGGGCGGGATACGTCCAGTATCCGTTCATGATCCGGGCGCGAACACGGTTGCGAACCTGTTCGGCATTTTTCTGGCGGTGATGTTGTGAAACTGATGCTAGCAAGTGTTCAACCAGTATGGAGTCTGAATCTTCTCCGAACTCGATACTTGGGCTTTCCAGCCGCCCGCCAGCTTTCATGATGGCAAGCCGCAGTTTCAGGTGTGCATCGACATCACGGGCAAGCCGCGAGATGTCATCAATAATGACAACGGGCTTGTATTTGCGGTGGCTTCTCAGAAAGCACAGGAGTTTTTTCATGCCTGGCCGATCAATAACTGCTGAGCTTAGTACTGGCGATGGGGTGGAGACTCGATCCGGACAAGTCCTGATCTTACAGGAAATTGAGAAGACGGATCGTTATGAGAAGACTTTCAATCTTACGGTGGCAGATTTTCATACTTTTTTTGTTGGTGAAGATTATGCGAAAGTACATAATACTGATCCTTGCAATGCAATATTCGCGACGCAAAAATTACAAAGTAAGTTTAAGCATGCTGAAGATTTTGGAGTATTCGGTAACTGGAGCCCGGCTAACGGAGCAAAGTTCCAGGACGCATTGGTCAGTCATTTGAATGCTGATACGACTATTCCGTGGGGGGTTTACAGAGTTAACTCCGCTCATAAAGTGTTTTTTAATAACGCTACAAACAATGCTGTAGTATTAGGACCTAATAATGAATTCATTACGGGTTTTAATATTGTGCCTAATACAAAACAATGGCATAACTATATCAAGAATGGCAATTTACATTAGGCTTGGGATGAGTGGAACTCTTTATTATTATGCAAAAGAATTTCTTGATAAGAATATTGATGTAGACGTTTTTGCAGAAACGTTCATCACGCTCAGGAATATTGAGAATCGAAATAGCATTCCAGTTGTTGATCGCTATAACGATATAGGTGGAGTTGTTGACTCTATCTTTGTGGCCTGTGATGCATATAGTCCAAATCCTGACAGAGATGATTGGGAGATTGACGCCGAGCAACTTAAGAGTGAGGTAAAGCAACTTATTGAGTCTGTGGCTGAACCTGATTACAAATCAAGGCCGCGGATGTAAAGTTTTATCTTAACGACTGGAGCTGGTATAGAATTGCTGACCTGAGCCCCAATTAGTCCCTCATTTAAAAGGTGAGGCCATCTCTTAAGTGACGTGCTTCCTTAAATCTGGACCATTTATGGCTAGAATTTTCTAATTTGGGGTGGACCACTCCGAAAAAAGTGACCCATAAATTGATTTAGTTCTGGCGTTCACTGAAACGCTTATTTTCCAGATCAGAGTTGCAACCCATTTTCTCTCAGCACCTTGACTTTCTCTTCCCCCACGACGTTGAAATAGGCAGTAAGACGATTGAACTCGTCTGATCGCTCCGGATCAAACTGGCTGAAGAATGATTGCCTGAATTCATCGGTACAAGTGCGGAGTGGATAGTAATGTAGGTCAATGTATATGCTGAGGCGTTGTGCGTTTATGTTCTGTGTAGAATTTTTATCGCTGGTCATGTTCTACCTTTCTAGTTTGGGTTCATGTTTTTGCTGTGCTTGTCGGCACAGGTGTTGTTCTATGTCTCTGGAAGCAGTTCGCTTCTGTATTTGATTTTCCTGATAATCGCGTTTGATCTCCCTGAAGTCTTTACGCTGCTTGCTCAAAGCGAAGGTATGCATTTCTTTTTGTGCTTTCCGGGTTTCCAGTTGCTGGAAGATAAGTTGATCTTTCTCTCGTCGGTCACGGACCAAGCTATCCCAGGTCTCTTGTTCGTTTCGCCGTTTGATCTGTGCATGACGCCCTCGAACGCGATCCCATAATCCAAGCACCCCATGACGAAAGCGGTGAGCCCTGAGTTTTGCTTCTTGCGTTGAGCGTGCCGTCTGGCGTTTGTCTAATGCTGCCCGTTCACGTTTTTGCTGATTGACTAAGTTGTTGCGAGCTTGCTTGTGGTTATCTTTGAGTGAATTGCGCAGGCTTAGTTGATGTTCAATCATCCGCTTGAGTTGCGGTGCCAATTCAGCGGTGAGTTGTGCCGTGGCTTCACGCGTATCTAGCAGATGTTCCGGCGACCCCAGTTTCTGCCTGACATCCTTGGCTTTGAGACCGATTTTCCGAGTTATGGCATGAACCTCGCCGTGGTAGTCTACAGCGACAAAGCCGCGTCTGTCCCCACGTGCCAGGATGTATCCACGCTCTTTCAAGGCATTCGCAAATGAAGTTCTTGAGTCCGAAATTGACCACGACTCCTGAATGGCAGAAGTAACTTCATGCGGGTCTCTCATCGCGCGCTTTGCCTGTTGCCATTCTGCAAGTGTAAAGTTCTTGAGGTCACGTTCTTGGCTGTTCATCAGCCCACGAGGTATCTTCCAGTCATTTTCGAGATAGAGCTCACGAGAGATTTCTCTTAGCTTCAGCTTGGAGAAAGAAAGCTGCCGGGCTGTCATGGTTTCAGCATCAATTCTGCTCCAAACCACATGGCAGTGCCGCCGCCCGTCTTTTTCGTGAAAGACAATGGCGCGAGGCTGACCCTTCAAGCCAAGTTTGCTTTCAACCCGGTCAATGGTTTGTTTAAATAAGTCCGTCGAGACGACTTCTTGTTGAGGCGGGTTCAGCGACAACGAATAGAGATATTGATCGCACTTCGTATTCCGGCTCAGTGCATGGGCCTCTTTGAATGCCCCATGAAGGTCATCGGATATGAAACCGCGAAGATCATACAACTCTATATGATCATTTTCTTGTTTCAGGAGGTGGGTTGCTAGATTTTGCCCACCGCCGCGTTGGCTTCCGTTCAGGATCATGCTTGTAACCCCATGGCCTCAATCATGGCTGTTTTCATCGCTTGAACATCGGAGCAGGCTTCCACCAGCAACTCCTTTGTATCATCGTCAATAGTGAGGGTGCCTGTATTGGCGGCTTTCGCCAGTTGGTTGAGATTATTGGCAATGTTGGACCTTCCGAGGAGCCCCAGGACTTTGCCCAGTGCTTGCTGGTCTTTGACTGGTTGACGCGACTTCCTGCGCTTTTTGGGGATGCTCTCCCCGAAGAGGCATAGTCGGATGTAGGCGCTGAGGCTTAAATCCCCGGCGTCAGTTTCCAGCCTTGATCTTTCCTCGGGTAACAAACGCACCGAAACAGGTGTTGGGCGCTTGTCTTTGGATTTTGTACTGACTTGGTTGAATTCATTGCTGAGAGTCATCTGATAGCTCCGACAAAAGCGTGTCGGTGCTGGCTAAATGATTGTTCCACCGGGCTAATTCTTCGAATAATTGGTTCGAAGTCTCACCTGTCAGGTGCACCAGAAAGGCCAGCAAAAACAATGAATTCAGCGGAACCACCTTGGGTAATGCGAATTGTCGTTTATGAAAACTGGCCCCGGGCCGCACCGGGGCCGCACATGGTAGACTCCATTAGAAGTCCGTTTGTGTCGATTGTAAGAACGTAGCCTCGGCTGCTAATTCCATTCTTGATTTCCATGAGAAACTCGAATGGAATTGTAGGATGACAGGAAAATCTCTTCCACCACTAGATATTGTTAATCGTATTAATCACGCTCCTCATGTTGTTATTTTGGGAGCGGGAGCAAGTCGGGCATGTTGTTTAAACGGGGACAAATCTGGGTCGAAGCTCCCTTTGATGGCCGACTATATTGATGTGCTCGACCTGAAGGAAGAGGTGTCAAATGCTGGTTTCAACGTAAATGAAAATTTCGAGGCAATTTACAGCTCTGCTGCAACAAAGGGAATGATCGATTTCGTAGAAATACTCGAGAGAAGGACAAACGAATATTTTTCCACGCTTGAATTGCCAGAACAAGCAACCCTTTATGACTATTTGATTCTCTCCCTTCGCCCGAAGGATATTATTGTCACATTCAACTGGGACCCTCTTTTGCCACAAGCATTTAAGAGATGGCGACATTTGGGGCCGGTTCTTCCAAAACTGGCATTTCTTCATGGGAACGTTGACGTTTGTGTCAATACGGAGAAAAAGCAAGTTCGTTTTTGCTCAGATCACCCAACAAATAATGACGGGTTTTCAAAAAGTAAATTACTTTACCCAGTTCTTGAAAAGAACTACACAGACGATCCCTTTATATCTCATGAATGGCAAAATGCCACGACCCACCTTCGAGACGCGTATTTGGTTACAGTAATTGGATATAGCGCGCCAATGTCGGATGTCGAAGCGCGAAGCCTTTTACTGGAGGCCTGGAGAAAAAACCCTACACAAACTTTAGGTGAGATGTTCCTAATTGACGTGCGATCCGAAGACGAAGTGCGCAAGGATTGGGATGATTTCATATCCGGCACTCATAGTTCAGTTTCCCAGAAATACGACGAGGGATATTTAATGAGGCATCCTCGCAGAACTTGTGAAGCATTTGCGTTTGCAACTCTACAACAAACGCCATGGAAAGAAGATAGACTGTCCACTGGCGTACCATTTTCAGAACTTGAGGCTTGGTTTGCTCCTTTGATCGAGGAAGAATTAAAGGGAACCCTTTCAGGAAGCCCCCTCCATTAATTAAGCTGGGAGTGCATATTTTAACCTCCCAGCTTAATTAGCATTAAACCGCATTCCACAAGAGCGCCATTTCTCCTTCTAGCCCGCCTGCAGCTGGCGCGTGACCTGCTCCCCATGATGCCCATGGTCAAAAGGTGAGTATTTTACTTTCATAGTTGATGTTTTGAGTGTTGGCGAGCGCGGTGTGCGTGGAACCATCCAATAGCTCAAACGCATGCCCCACGATTGCCGGTGGTTTTCCGTTGTGGGCGGAATGAGACCTGATATTATTGTAATCATAGCGCCATCGGGAGATTTTGCGCCGAGCGTCAGCGGGGCTATGTCAAATTCGATACTAGACTAAAGCAATCCGTTCACGTTGCTCCGGATCGGGATAGGGTCTGTACAAACCAGTCTGAACAGATTCAATCATTGAATGCATCTGTTCATAGCGACGGGTGTGTTCTTCACCGATCCCGGACAATGCGGCAAAGGTATTTTCCAAAGACGCCATGCCTTCGAGTTCGATTTCAAGAATGAAATCTGTATGCTCCCCTGAAGCAAGGCCGAATTTTCGCCGGAAAAGCCGCCAACCAAGAATAAGTTGCTCGTTTTCGAGGTGCCCTAGCCAAGCTTCTGTCGCTGCTGCAAAAGCTAGCGAGCGGTCGGCACTCTTCAGTTCTATCATGCAATGGTATAGGTTCATGTTAGCGGCTCCTATTGGTAGGCTTTCTTCAATTTTATCAAATGAGAGTTGATAGTTTATTATATGAGAAAGAATTGGTGCCTTGAATGACCGCTAGCGACTCTAATCTACCAGACCGGCCATTATTGATCTGGAAGTCGGACACCGTTGTTATGCCCCACATTTTCATGTGCCAGTCCTGTGTAGACCTTCAGGGATCGTCGGTCTCATGTTCAAAGCCATATGTAGCTTGATTTGAGTGATCTGGGCTATTTTTGGTGAGATGTCTGATCTCCTTTATCCCTCACACCCTATTCATACGGCTCCATGCGTTCCAGCTCCAGTGTGTAGGCGGCGTTGCCGAGATCGTTGTAGTTGCGCTCTGCGCGCATCGTGCCGATCAGCCAGACGGGGTCCCAGATACCGCGCAGCTTCACGTTTTCTTCCGAGGTCACATAAACGATCTGGTTTGGCGGCGGGGGCGGCACATGAACGCAGGCGCCGAAATAGGGGACCAGCAGGAATTCGTTGACGTTCCCCTCGCTGGCAAACTCCAGCGCGAGCGCAAAACCCGGGATTTTGACATACTCACCGTCCAGTTCTTCCACGGTGTTGAAGGTGCCGTATTGCACCGGCGGGAAGCCGCCCATTTCGCCGCCACCAAGGTCACCCGTCATGTCGCCGAACAGGGGAATGGACTGCTCATGCTGGACATTGTTGCCAGGCCCCGCATCCTCGCCTGCCGGCAGCAAGTCGTCCCAGCCGATCTCCCGCGGCTCTTTGGCCATCGCGGACGGGCTGACCGCAAAAATCATCAGGATGAGAAACAGTGCAACTCTCATGTCAGGTATCCTTGTTACTTATCCTTCAAATACGATCCCCGGCCCGGGTTGGCCAGTGACAATGACGTCAGCCACAGCAAACAGACAGAGGTCAAACCCGGATTGTCAGCCCGTCGCTGAGCGAATCCCGGAACGCTTTCCAGGCCGGGAACAGCGACATGAGCGCGGCAAGGAAGGTGACGCCCGCCACCAGCAACAGGTCAAAAAGACCGGGTTTCTGGCTGATGATGGCAGCAAAGGCGGGGATGCTGGCGCTGTCGGCAAACAGAGTGCCGGCCATCCAGAAACCACCATACAGGATACCCAGCCCCAGCAGCGCGCCAACAAAGGCACTCAGCATGGTTTCGCAGACAAGCAGGCTGAAAATATGCCCCGGACGCGCGCCCAGCGCCCGCAGGATAGCCATTTCCCGGCGGCGTTCATTCAGGCTGGCAAGAATGCGGATCAGCATCCCGATGAGACCAACGGCAATGACGAAAGCGGAAATGGCGAACAGCGCTTTTTCCGCGACACCAAACATGGACCATAGTTGTTGCAGGGTGACCCCAGGCAGGATCGCCATCAGCGCCTCGCCCTGATAATTGTTGACCTGTCCCTGCAGGCGCAGAGCCAGCGGCCGGGATGTCATGCCCACGAGGAAGGCAGAGATCTGTCCCGGCTCATGTGCATGATCGTGGTCATGATCATGACCTTCCGGATGGTTAGCGCTTTCATTATGGGCTGGGTCACCGTCTTCAGCGTGACCCTCATGACCATGGCTGTCATGGTCATGACTTTCATGGTCATCATGATGTGCATGGTCGTCGGGCGCGCCAGCTCCTTCATGATGATGCGCATCGCTGTGCTCATCATGCGTACTCGGCTCTGTGCGCGGTGTATTCGTCGGTGCAGGACTGCTTTCATCCGCATGAACCAGTTCCAGCCCGTCAAGCGTGACATGAACCGAAGCATCAACGGGGGTTCCCGTCGGGCGCAGAATGCCGGTAATCTCGAATTCAGCTTCCTGATGTTCGGCGAAAGCGGCCGAGACGAGACCATGGGCAATGCGAATCCTGTCGCCCAGCGCATAGCCCAGATCAGCGGCAACCGTTGCGCCGATCACCACATCCGTCGGGGCATCAAAGATGCCACCTTCAGCGAAGGCGAGATTGCGCTGCTGGCCATATTTATAATGTTCAAAATAGTTGTTGTCCGTACCCACCACACGATAGCCCTGATGGGAGTCCCCAAGAGACAGCGGGATCGTCCAGGCCACATCCGGCCGGTTGGCCACAAGCTGATAGCTTTCCCAGCTGATACCAGGGGTGCCTTCACCAATCCGGAAGATCGTGTACAGAAGAAGATTGATCTGTCCGGTACGCGCCCCGATGATGAGGTCCGTGCCGGAAATTGTGGTTTCAAACCCGGTGCGCACCCCTTCGCGGATTTTCTCAACACCGGCGAACAGGGTGACGCTGAGGGCGAGCGACAGGACCGTGAGAAAAACACTGACACGCCGGTTGAGCAGGCTTTTATAGCTGAGAGACAGGAGCGGGAAACGCATCAGGCAGTCTCCCGCTGTCTGGCACTGTATGCCGTGTTGATTTGCTCCAGCATGATGGCCCGGTCAAAGCTGTCAGTCAGGGTCCGGTCATGGCTGACAAACAGGACAGCCGCGCCAGCCCGGTCAGCTTCTTCCAGCAGGAGGGTAAGGAAGTCCCGCTTGGCATCCTCATCAAGGGAGGATGTTGGCTCATCGGCAATGACCAGTTTGGGGGACCCGATCAGCGCCCGCGCGGTCGCCACCCGCTGCTGCTGACCGATACTAAGCGCTGTGACAGAGCGTTTCAGCAGCGCAGGGTCTTCCAGGCCAAGGGTTTGCAGCAGACGCTTGGCGATGGCTGAGGTGCTGCCTTGCACATTGCCCGCACGGACACTCGACAGGCGGCAGGGCAGGGTGACATTTTCGACAACTGAGAGATACGGCACCAGATTGAAGCTCTGGAAGATATAGCCAATATGGTCGGCGCGGATCATGTCGCGCTTGCTTGCCCGGAGGCTGACAAAATCCTGCCCCAGCACATTAAGGGTGCCAGCGGCCCCTTCCACAACGCCGGTAATCAGGCCCAGCAGCGTGCTCTTGCCAGAACCGCTGTGGCCGGCGAGCATCACTTTTTCGCCCTGCGCGATGGTGAGCGCCTCAATATCAAGCAGGGGCTGATTGCGCTGATAGGCAAAAGTCAGGTTCTTGACTTCTATCGCCGGATGGATCGACATACGCGACTTTCCTCTGAAACCAAGGACAGCATAGCTGGCTTATGGCAGAATATGAAGACGGTTCCTGATCGGCTTTTCCGTGCGTTGCCTGGTTGAGCAGCTGGGCGGATATACTGTTTCCGCTTTTGGCTACTTTACAGAACGCGTCTCACTTCAGCGTAAGCGCCGCGCACGCGAAGAGTGAATGTGACTGCCTCGCCGCTGCGGTTTCGCCAGAACCAGCCATGAGAACCATCAAATGCCGCAGTTAATTTTCCTGCACCACCCTCTACGGCACGGCCCCGTTTGTAACTTGTCGATTCGCCGGTTGTTCCATCCCCATGAAGATCATAATTGAGGTGTCCATTGGCAACGACCCATTCATATTCTGCGACAGCACCTTTTGACATCACCAGCTTGATTTCGGCAGCGGCATCAGGGGCGAGCGTTAGTGTACGCTCATCCTGCCAGACAGGGACTGCCGATTCTGTTGGTATCGGTGCTGTGACCGGTTCCTCAGAGGCCACGGATTTTGACTCAACGGGTTCAAGCGCCGTTTCAGGGGCAACTGTAGCTGCTTCAACAACACTGAGGCCATCTGCTTCAGCTTCTTGATGCAACTGCATCTTGATCTCACCCATCTGCGCAAGACCAAGGACACGTCCGATCCTTGTCGGATCAATGCCATATTCAGCCGGTAAAACAACGGTGACCAGCAATATGGCAGCTACGCCAAAAGCAATGGCCGTCGAGCGCAGTAACTGCCGTGTCGTGGGAAGTTCGTCTTTGTCTGGTGTATTTGCGTTGTACATGACTGACCTTTACGATTTTGGCTAAGCGACAAAATACCCTGTCAGTTGGTAGCCAATTAAGATGAACCCCGCGGCCATAAGCAGCATGTTGGCCGTGTAAGCGTGACGAAAAAAACTCTCAGTACGGCGCCAAAATCCCATCACGATTAAGATAGCACTTAGCGCCAGGATCTGACCTATTTCCACGCCGACATTAAACGCGAGCAAATTTGGCAGTAACCCGTCCGGAGAAATCTCGTAGTCGATAATTTTGCTTGCGAGACCCATGCCGTGGAATAAGCCAAAAACTAACGTGGCTGCTTTGGTATTGGGCTGAAAGCCAAACCACCGTTGATAAGCACCCATATTATCAAGTGCTTTGTACACAACAGAAAGGCCAATGATGGCATCGATGATGTAGCTGTTAATTCCAAAACCGAAATAAACACCGGCAAGCATTGTGGTGGAATGACCAATGGCAAACAGACTGACATAGGTTGCAACTTCCTTCATTCGGTAAAGGAAAAAAATAACCCCCAGCAGAAAAAGGATGTGGTCATATCCGGTAATCATGTGCTTTGCGCCGAGATACAGAAATGCCGTCAGGTGAACACCGGATGTTTCCTGAATGTAACCCTTATCGCCCTCGATAACGGAATGGGCCGCAGCATCGGGAGCAATACAGAACATTAGTCCGGCGACCGATAAAATAGCCGCGCAGTAAAGTAGTTTGTTCAATTTCAGCATCGTTCCCATTTCGCCAAATGGCAAATCTGATCATGTTTTATCGGGTGTCTAATTATGGGTAAAGCAGTTTTGGAAACTGTTTCAACGTAGGATCGGAAGCCACCGATATTTAAGGCCTACGTTTTCGCCCTGCACAATGGTGAGCGCTTCAATATCAAGTAGGGGTTGATGGTTCCTGATCGGCTTTTCCGTGCGTTGCCGTTTAGTTACGCGAGCTCTGCTCAGCTTTCAGGATGATGCCTCATGATATGACACTGCCGTGCCTAATTCCGCACATGGCGCTCTTTCCTGCAACTGACCACAAGCCGCTGTTACGTGTTAAAGGTTCACACCAGTCCGCTCGCCAAGACACAAATAACAGGATATAAAAGTGCAAGAACGATTTAAGTGGATATTAGTGTTCTGGACGAGGATTGAATAGTATGCGGAAAATTTTATTTTTCATTGTGCTGAATTTGTTTTTTGGCATTTGCGCTGCGGAAGAGATTAGCGTCTACCACCTGGAAGAGGGAGCAAGCAGCCATCCAGCTACGATCAAAGATATATCCTGGTTGGCCGGGTATTGGGAGGGGAAAGGCTTTGGTGGCAAAGTCGTCCAACTGATTTCACCAGCTAGCGGGTCCCAGATGATGGGCGCTTTTCAGGCGCAGACATCAGAAGGTGACACTACCATGTATCAATTTTACACTTTCGTGGAAAAGGATGACACTGTTGTCCTGCGGATGAAGCATTTCTCTTCTGACTTCACAGGCTGGGAAGAAAAGTCTGACTACGCGGAGTTTCCTCTCGTTTCTGTTGAGCATCATGCGGTATATTTTGATCGCCTCAGTTTTGTAGAAACTCAACCAGGGCGTATGGAAGCAGCGGTCGATTTCAAGAATGGTGGCATTCAGAGGTTTTATTACGAGAAAGTTCCTTTACCCCACTGACTTCTGACAGCCAGGCTTGAGTCCTGTACCTTCACACCTAATGGTTTCAGTCTTTGTGTTTGCCCCATTGCAGAGCCATTCAGTTTCGGCAGTCCTTGTAGACAAGCGCGAGCGGGCTTCCTAAACAGCGCTTTCAATCAAGGATCATAACTCATGCGCCTGTCGAAATTCTTTTTGCCTGTCTTGAAGGAAACGCCTGCGGAGGCGTCTATTGTCTCGCACCAGTTGATGCTGCGTGCGGGCATGATGCGTCAGGGGGCTGCGGGCATTTATTCCTGGCTACCGCTCGGCCATCGCGTGTTGCAGAAAATCGCGCAGATCGTGCGCGAGGAGCAGAACCGCGCCGGGGCTGTCGAAATGCTGATGCCGACAATCCAGTCAGCCGACCTCTGGCGCGAGAGCGGGCGGTATGACGCCTATGGCGCAGAGATGCTGCGCATCTCCGACCGGCAGGAGCGCGAAATGCTCTATGGCCCCACAAACGAAGAGCTGATTACGGAAATTTTCCGGGCCGGTGTGCGCTCCTACAAGGACTTGCCGAAAATGCTCTATCATATCCAATGGAAGTTCCGGGATGAGATACGCCCGCGTTTCGGGGTCATGCGGGGCCGGGAATTCCTGATGAAGGACACCTATTCCTTTGATCTCACACCGGAAGATGCGCGCAAATCCTATTACAGGATGTTTGCCGCTTACCTGCGCACATTTGCCCGCATGGGCCTGCGCGCGGTGCCTATGCGGGCCGATACGGGACCGATTGGCGGTGATCTCAGCCACGAGTTTATTGTGCTGGCAGAAACCGGAGAGAGCGAAGTTTTCTGTCACCGGAAGCTGGTGGATATGGATATTCCGCCTGCGGATACAGACTTTGACGGCGACCTGACAGACATTTTTGAGGGACGGACCTCCCTTTATGCGGCAACAGATGAAATGCATGATGCGGCAGAGTTTGCGCAGATCCCCGCAGAGGAGCAGTTGTCTGCGCGCGGCATCGAAGTGGGCCATATCTTTTATTTCGGCAACAAATATTCCGAGCCGATGAATTGCAAGGTTATGGGGCCGGATGGCCGTGAAAGCCTCGTTGAAATGGGGTCGTATGGTGTCGGTGTCTCGCGTCTGGTCGGGGCGATTATTGAAGCGCATCATGATGAGAGTGGCTGCAACTGGCCTGTCTCCGTTGCGCCCTTCCATGTTGGTCTGGTTAATCTGAAAGCAGGTGACGCTGAAACAGATCGTGTTTGTGCAGACATTTACAGCAAGCTGGAACAGGCGGGCATCGAAGTCCTCTATGATGACAGGGATGCCCGGGCGGGTGAGAAGTTCGCCACCATGGATCTGATCGGCCTGCCGTATCAGTTGGTAGTGGGGCCGCGTGGCCTGAAAAACGGTGTGATCGAAGTAAAGAACCGCAATACAGGCGAAAAACAGGAACTGGCCCTGGATAAAGCCGTTGAACTGGTTTCAACAGCTATCCTGGATGCGTTGAAGGTTGCATAGGCCTCACGTCATTTTGCCTTCGTGACTGAGCGCGCGACAGGTGGGACTTACCGATGGATGACAGCCGTGTTACGCCATTGACACTTGCTGCCAGGCCTAAATCCGGGCAGGTACACAAGTCGGACAGGTTAAGACCAAACAACAGACAAAGAGACGCAAATGGCTGGTGACGACACCACGGGAAATGCCGCTTCGCAGTCAGCGGGCAGGGAAACTGATTCTTCACCCAGCTTTGTGTTCGAGTGGATGGTTGCCCGCCGCTATATCAGCGCGACCCGAAAGGGCGCGGGTGTCTCCCTGATTTCTATCATTGCCTTCGTCGGCATCCTCCTGGCCGTTGCTGTGCTGATTATCGTCATGTCGGTGATGCAGGGCTTTCGCGCAAAGCTGCTGGACCAACTGCTGGGCGTGAATGGTCATGTCTTTGTGGAATCCGGTACAACCGAGCCGCTGAACGCGTATCAGCAGCTGGCCGATGAATTACGCACAATTCAGGGTGTCACGAGTTCTGTGCCGATCATTCAATCGCCGGTCGCGATGATTGCCGGTGAACAGCAGACGGCCGGGGTCGTTTTTGGCATCAATCCCGCGGACCTGAGAGCGATTGAACTGATCGCTGGTGAAGAGCATCTGATTGAAGGCTCACTCGACGACTTCGGCGTAGGCCGAAAAGGCGGCAACAAGATTGCCCTGGGGGTAGGGCTCGCCCGCAGTCTGGGAGTGCGCGCCGGGGACCCGATTACACTCGTGACGGCGGGCGGTGTGGAAACCCCCATGGGCACGTCACCTGTCCGTAACAAGACATATGAGGTGGGGGCGGTCTATCGTATCGGCAACTCCGAATATGACGGGTACTTCGTCTACATGCCACTTGAACAGGCGCAGGTGTTTTTCAAGCGGGGCACATCTGTCGACAAGATTGAAGTGCGCGTCAGTGACCCGACCAAGGCCACAGACTTTGAGCGTAGCATCGCTGTTGCCGCCGGTGACGGCACGTTCACCTATAATTGGCAGGACGTGCATCAGAGCTATTTCAACGCCTTGCAGACAGAGCGGGGGCTGATGCGGATTATCCTGTCGCTGATTATCGCGATTGCCGCACTCAACATCATTTCCGGTCTTGTCATGCTGGTGAAAGACAAACGCGGCGACATCGCCGTGATGCGGACCGTTGGCGCAACGCAAGGGGCGGTGATGCGCATTTTCTGTATCTCCGGCTCCCTGATCGGGGTCGCCGGATCTATCATCGGTGTCATACTTGGCGTGCTGATCAGTCTGAACATCTCTGCCATCGAAAAATTTCTCTCAAACCTGCGGGGCAGCCCCATCTTTGCTGCGGACATTTATCTCTTTGATGAGATGCCGGCGCAGGTGCAGCTCGGGGAAGTGGCATTTGTGGCGATCTTTGCGCTGGGTGTATCATTCCTGGCAGCCTTGTATCCGGCCTGGCGTGCCGCGCAGCTCGATCCGGTTGAAGCATTGAGGTACGAATAATGCCGCAAAACCCCGCACAGCCTCAGACAATAGAGCCTGCCGACACTGTGCCGGTCTTGGCCTTGAAAAACATCACCCGTTCTTACGGCGACTTATGCGTTCTGGAAGAGGCCAGTCTGGCTGTTGCGCGCGGCGAAATTATCGCGCTGCTCGGGCCATCCGGCTCCGGCAAGTCTTCACTGCTGCATATCGCGGCACTGTTGGAGGCACCGACGTCCGGCGAAGTCTATATCAAGGGACGCCCGACAGCCGCCATGACGGACACCCGCAAAACAGCCATGCGCCGCAATGAGCTTGGTTTCGTCTATCAGTTCCATCACCTGTTGCCGGAATTCAACGCCCTGACCAATGTCTCCATTCCGCAGATCATTGCGGGCAAATCCCGGAAGGACGCTGATGACAGGGCCCGAAAACTGCTCACAGGGATGGGGCTCGGCGAGCGTCTGGAGCACCAGCCGGCGCAGCTGTCGGGCGGTGAAAAGCAGCGCGTTGCCATCGCCAGGGCGCTCGCCAATCAGCCATCACTGCTGCTTGCAGACGAGCCGACAGGCAATCTTGACGTGGAAACCTCGGCGCAGGTCTTTGAACAGTTGCTGCTTCTGGTACGCGAGCAGGGGCTGGCTGCCATTATTGCAACTCATGACCGCGCGTTGGCACAAAAAATGGATAGGATAATTGCCATTCATGATCGCAAGCTTGTTCGGGTGCGCCTGAAGGCAAAGGAACTGGAACCGCAAGGATAATAAGGCAGGGCTTTTCCTGTCGTCAGATGACGGGAGAGCACCGTGGCCGAGACTGATTATATTCTGAAAATCCGGTCACCGGACAGGCCCGGCATTCTGGCGGAAGTATCGACATTTCTTTCCTCAAAAGGGGCGGATATCCGTGATGCTGCCCAATATGGTGACCCGGAACCCAGCAGCTTTTTCATCCGGATACACCTGACATCACCGCAGGCATCTCATGAAGAATTGTGTGCCGCATTTGGCCCCGTCGCACAAAAGCGCGCATTCGATTGGGGGCTGCATCCAGCAGAAAAAAAATGCCGGGTGCTGCTGGCTGTATCGAGGCACGGCCATTGCCTTGTTGACCTCTTGCATCGGTGGCAGATCAATGCCCTGCCGGTCGATATTGTCGGCGTTGTCTCCAATCACCGGGTCATGGAAGACATCACGAACGTCTACGGCCTGCCATTTCATTATCTGCCCGTCAGCAAAGAAACCAAACAGACGCAGGAAGAACAGTTCCAGCGGCTGATTGACGAAACAAGCGCTGATCTAGTGGTGCTGGCGCGCTATATGCAAATCCTGTCAAACGCCTTTGCGCAACGGCTGGAAGGGCGCTGCATAAACATCCACCACTCTTTTTTGCCCAGTTTCAAAGGCGCACGCCCTTATCATCAGGCGCATGGCCGGGGCGTCAAGTTGATCGGCGCAACGGCGCATTACGTCACGCCAGACCTGGATGAGGGGCCAATCATCGAGCAGGATGTCAAACGCGTCACCCATGCGCAGACACCAGACGCGCTGGTGAGTATTGGCCGGGATGTGGAATCCCAGGTGCTGGCCAGGGCCATTCGCTGGCATGCCGAGCACCGCGTCTTTATCAGCGGCCGCAAGACAGTCGTGCTTGCCTGAACCTGTATCCGGGAAATTTTGGACGCCTGATAAAAATGTGCTTGCAATGAGAACATATAGTGAATATATGATTGAGAACATAAGCTGAACACAAGGAGACAGGTAATGTCAAATGAAGTCAATATCCGTGATGCGCTGGGCCTGACTGTTTTGATCGGCCTGATTGCCACTGTGAACATGTGGAGCGGTCTTTTGATCTGAATGACAGGCATTTTTTTCCGGCGGTGTGGGAAACAGGGAGCTGCCTGTCAGCATGACTCCGGTTAGGAATATTCTATGCAGCCTTTTATTCATCTTCACCTCCACTCGTCCTATTCGCTCGCTGAAGGGGCGATCCACATCAAGAAGCTGAAAGAGCTATGCCTTCAGCACGAGATGCCAGCGGTTGCGGTTACGGATACCAATAATCTTTTCGGGGCACTGGAAGCCTCAGAAGTCCTGAGTGACGCAGGCATTCAGTCAATATCAGGCTTGCAGATAGCGCTCGATCCCGAAGAACTGGATCTCCATCTGGAGCGTTACGAGCCTTTGCCGTCGCTGGTACTTCTGGCGCAAAATGAGCGTGGCTATCTCAACCTGATGAAGCTGACGAGCCAGGCGTTTCTCAAAACCGCAGCCGAAGGTACAATTCACACCACCATGGCCGCGCTGGAACAGCATGCCGAGGGGCTCATTTGCCTCACTGGCGGCGTCAACGGTCCAATAGACCGGTTACTCAAAGACAGTCGCAAGGATGAAGCCAGAAACTTTCTTGGCAGATTACAGGCGCTCTATCCTGACAGACTGTATATTGAAATACAGCGCATCGCGGATGCCAGAGCACATCACATGACTGCCTACGAAAATGAATTGCTGGCACTGGCTTACACGACAAGTCTGCCGCTGGTTGCAACCAACGAGCCATTCTTTGCTGCCCGCGACGACTATGAGGCACATGATGCCCTTTTGTGCATCTCTGGCGGCGCCTATATCCAGCAGGACGACCGGCGCAAGGTAACGCCTGACAATTATTTCCGCTCCAGCGCCGAAATGATCGCCCTTTTTGAAGACCTCCCTGAAGCAGTTGAAAACACCTGTGTTATCGCAAAGCGCTGTGCTTTCCGGCCGCGCACCCATGCGCCGATCCTGCCGAACTTTGTCGAGGGGGATGTTGACGGTGAAGCGAAGGAGCTTGAGCGGCAGGCGCGCGATGGTTTGCGCGCGCGGCTGGAACAGGTTGAACTTGCTGAACCGGAGGAAGAATACTGGAACAGATTGGATATCGAGCTTGGCATTATCAACCGCATGGGGTTTCCCGGCTACTTTCTGATCGTTGCTGACTTCATTAAATGGGCCAAGCAGCATGACATCCCTGTCGGGCCGGGCAGGGGGTCGGGGGCAGGCTCGGTGGTTGCCTGGGCTCTAACGATTACAAATCTGGACCCGTTGCGGTTTGGCCTTCTGTTTGAGCGTTTCCTTAATCCGGAACGTGTCTCCATGCCGGATTTCGACGTTGATTTCTGTCAGGACCGGCGTGATGAGGTCATCTCCTATGTGCAGGACAAATACGGGACGGACCGTGTTGCCCAGATCATCACCTTTGGTAAATTGCAGGCCCGCGCGGTGCTGCGTGATGTCGGGCGTGTACTGAATTTACCGTTCGGACAGGTAGACCGTCTCTGCAAGATGGTGCCAAACAATCCCGCCAACCCTGTCACCCTGGCTGAGGCTATCGAAACCGAGCCGCGCCTGCGGCAGGAGCGGGACAGCGAGGAGCAGGTGGCGGACCTGATGACAAAGTCGCTCAAGCTTGAGGGGCTCTATCGGCACGCTTCCACCCACGCTGCGGGTGTTGTCATCGGTGACCGGCCACTGGATGAGCTGGTGCCACTATATCTTGATCCGCGCTCTGACATGCCTGCCACGCAGTTCAACATGAAGTGGGTTGAGCCAGCCGGTCTCGTCAAGTTCGATTTCCTCGGGCTCAAAACCCTGACCGTGATTCAGCGTGCCCTCGATCTGATGAAACAGAACGGCGTCAGTGTTGATATTGATGCGATCCCGCTTGATGATCGGGGCACGTTCGAAATGCTCGGGGAAGGCAATGCGGTCGGTGTGTTCCAGCTGGAAAGCACGGGTATGCGCTCAACTCTGAAAGGGCTCAAGCCGGATACACTCGAGGACATTATCGCGCTCGTCTCACTGTACCGCCCCGGTCCAATGGAAAATATTCCAACTTATATCGAGCGCAAGTTTGGCCGTGAAGAGCCTGATTATCTGCATGAGAAACTGACCGGTATTCTGACTGAAACCTATGGGGTCATCATCTATCAGGAGCAGGTGATGCAGATTGCCCAGATTCTTTCTGGCTACTCGCTGGGCGAAGCTGACCTTTTGCGCCGGGCGATGGGCAAGAAGAAAAAAGAGGAGATGGACAAGCAGAAAATCCGGTTCGTCGAAGGCGCAGAAAAAAATAATGTCGACAGGTCCAAGGCTGAATCCATTTTTGAGCTTGTGGCCAAATTTGCCGGTTACGGTTTCAACAAGTCACATGCTGCTGCCTATGCCCTGATCGCCTATCAGACTGCCTGGCTCAAGCATAATCACATGGCGGAGTTTTTTGCTGCCTCGATGTCCCTCGATAAGGCCAACACCGACAAGCTCGCGATTTTCATGAAGGACGCTAGACGATGCGACGTTGAGGTGAGGGCACCGGATGTCAATTTGTCAGAAGCGGATTTCACCGTTCACGAAGGGGCGGTCGTTTATGCCCTGGCGGCGATCAAGAATGTGGGCGAACAGGCCATGGCCCATATCGCGGAAACACGACGTGCAGGGGGGCCGTTTACAGATATCTATGATTTCGCGGAACGTGTTGACGGCCGTCAGATCGGCAAGCGCGGGTTTGAGAATCTTGCAAAGGCCGGTGCTTTTGACACGATCCACAAAAACCGTGCGCAGATTGTGGAAATGGCGGACTTTCTGGTGCGCTATTCCGCAAAGGCAGCGGATGAGCGTACCAGCGATCAGGGGGGACTGTTTGATCTAGGGGGCGGCACCGCCCTCGAGCGCCCCACGCTCAAGGCTGTTGAGGAGTGGTTGCCGATTGATCGACTGGACTTCGAGCGTGCCGTGATCGGTTTTTATTTTTCCGGGCATCCGCTGGATGATTATGCCAGCAGTCTCGAGAAGCTGAAGGTGATCCCCTATAGCGATGTCGCTGCCACCGTTGAAGCAGAGGGCGGGCGTGTTTTCATCAAGCTTGCTGGTGTCATCCGTGCTTTCAACCCTCGCCGGGCCAAGTCCGGGAAGCCTTTCGCCTGGGTAGAACTGTCCGATCAGAGTGGTGAGTTTGAAATTACCGTCTTTTCGGAACTTTTGGAAACTGCCCGTGATATGCTTCAGCCCGGCACACTTGTCATGGTGGGCCTCTCGGCGGAGGAGCGTGAGGGCGATATCAGGCTGACCGGTGAGACGATACAGCTTCTCGACAAGGCAGCCGCCGCGACGCAGGCTGAACTCAGAATATCTGTCACCAGTGCAGATGCGTTGAATTCTGTTCGCCGCCGCCTCTACGAACTCGGCAGCAAGGGCGGCACCGGAACGGGGACAGCCCTGCTGCATTTTTTCCTGCCGGATAATGGTTATGAGGTTGAACTGAAACTCCCCGGCGACTTCAACACCACTGCAGCACTCAAAGGTGCCTTGAAAACCATCGACGGGGTTGCCGATGTTGAGTTGCGATAACTCTGGCAGCAAAAAATTCGGCTTTAGCTATTGATAAGTTCAGATAAACCGCGTAACGCCCGCCGCTATCAAACACACGGGACCAATCTTCGGTGGCCTTTTGGCTGTCTGGCTCCGTGGAAGCACAACCGAGGAGATATTTGATGGCGCTTCCTGAATTCTCAATGCGTCAGCTGCTTGAAGCTGGCGTTCACTTTGGTCACCAGACACATCGCTGGGACCCCAAGATGAAATCCTACATTTTTGGCGACCGTAACGGTATCCACATTATCGATCTGTCACAGACAGTGCCGCTTCTGCATCAGGCACTGGTGAAAGTGCGTGACGTTGTTGCTGGTGGTGGCCGTGTGCTTTTTGTCGGCACAAAACGTCAGGCCCATGCGCCGGTCGCAGAAGCCGCGCAGCGCTGTGCTCAATACTACATGAACGTCCGTTGGCTTGGCGGTACGCTGACGAACTGGGAAACGATCTCCGGTTCGATCAAGCGCCTCAAGTATATGGAAGAAACCCTTAATGACGGGGGTGCCGGACTGACAAAAAAAGAACGCCTCCAGATGACCCGTGAGCAGGAGAAGCTTGAAGCGTCTCTCGGCGGTATTCGCGATATGGGTGGCGTGCCGGATCTGATGTTTGTTGTTGATGTGAAGAAAGAAGCAATCGCCATTCAGGAAGCCAAAAAACTCGGCATCCCGGTGGTTGCCATTGTCGACACAAATTGTTCCCCAGCCAATGTAGATCACATCATCCCCGGCAATGATGACGCGGCTCGAGCGATCGCACTTTACTGTAATCTCGTCGCAGACGCAGTTATCGACGGCCTTTCCGCCAGTCAGGCATCTCTCGGTATTGATATTGGAGAGATGGAAGAAACACCGGCAGAAATTCTGCCCGAACCAGCTGCGACGGAAGAGGTTGCTGCTGAAGCACCCGTCGAAGCAACTGAGCCGGCAATCGCACCGGCCGCAGAAGCTGAGCCAGAGCAGAAAACAGACGCCTGATTGCATCATCAGTCTTTCAGGCAAGATGGCGGTCGTCACCGGGTTGTCACAAACTCAGTCTAACCGCTGTCTCGCATTCCGAACATAACATGAGGCCGCGCCAGCGCCTCAAGACACTTTAGACAGGAGAAGAAAATGGCTGCAATTAGTGCTGCAATGGTGAAGGACCTGCGCGACAAGACAGGCGCAGGCATGATGGACTGCAAGGCCGCGCTCAAGGAAACTGACGGTGATGTTGAAGCCGCAGTGGACTGGTTGCGCAAAAAAGGTCTCGCGAAGGCTGCAAAAAAAGCTGGCCGCACGGCGGCTGACGGACTTGTCGCTGTGGCGACATCCGGTGAGAAAGGTGTGCTTGTTGAAGTAAACGCCGAAACCGATTTTGTTGCTCGCAACGAGACGTTCCAGAAAATGGTTGCCAACATTGCCGAGATCGCTCTGGGCGTTGATGGCGATACGGAAAAACTCAAGGCGGCAAATTATCCTGGCTCGGACAAAACCATCGATGAGTATATTTCCGAGATGATTGGTCAGATCGGGGAAAACATGGCCCTGCGCCGTGCTGCTGGTCTGTCTGTAGATGAAGGCGTTATTGTTCCTTACATCCACACGCAGGTTTGCGAAGGTGCCGGAAAAATCGGCGTCATCGTTGCGCTCAAATCATCCGGTGACAAGGACGCGCTCAATGCACTGGGCAAACAGATTGCCATGCATGTTGCTGCCGCGCGCCCGCTTTCACTGAAAGTAGAAGAACTCGACGCCGCCGTTGTCCAGCGTGAAAAAGATGTTCTGTCAGATCAGGCCCGTGCCTCTGGCAAGCCTGAGAACATTATTGAGAAGATGGTCGAAGGTCGCTTGCGCAAGTTCTACGAAGAATCAGTGCTGCTGGAGCAAATCTTCGTTATTGATGGCGAGACCAGGATTGCCAAAGTGGTAGAGAACGCAAAAGGCGCTGCTGGCGCAGAGGTCGAGCTTGTCGGCTTTGAGCGTTTTGAGCTTGGTGAAGGCATCGAAGTTGCCGAAGATGACTTCGCCGCTGAAGTGCAGGCGATGGCAGGCGGCAATTAAGCACCGCTTCACAGCATAAATAAAGGGAGGGGACACAGTCGTGGCCCCTCCTTTTGTATGTGGCACGATATTGACGCGCTCAGCGGGTTGCCACATGCATCATGGAGACAGGCGCCGGTGTGTTTTGCAACACTCTGACAGTCGTGAAGGCTGGCCGGAATCAGCAAGCGGTGCTAAGCGATAGGCATTCGCCCAATCATCAGGATATGAGTTCATGACCCAGACTGCCCCTGCACAAAACCTGACTGCAGACGCTGCAGTCCCGGCTTTCAAGCGCGTCCTCCTGAAAATCTCCGGTGAGGCATTGATGGGGCCTGAGTCATTCGGGATCCATCAGGACACCGTAGAGCGGATTGCCCAGGAAATCGGTGCCGGCGTGGAGCTTGGTGTGCAGATATCCCTTGTGATCGGCGGCGGGAACATCTTCCGTGGCCTTTCCATGGCCGAGAATGGCATGGAGCGCGCAAGTGCCGATTACATGGGTATGCTTGCCACCGTCATGAATGCGCTGGCGATGCAGAATGCGCTGGAAAGTATTGGTGTACAGACACGGGTCATGTCTGCGATTGAAATGACCTCCGTTTGTGAGCCCTATATTCGCCGCCGCGCCCTGCGCCATATGGAAAAGGGCCGTGTGGTCATTTTTGCCGCTGGCTCCGGAAACCCGTTTTTTACGACGGATACAGCAGCGGCTCTGCGCGCCGCTGAAATGGGCTGTGATGTATTGATGA